>JBGPKC010000008.1:0-60158 GCA_041485725.1 Steroidobacteraceae bacterium | reverse complement strand
GCTCACGGCCTTGCGCTCGGCCACCAGTGCGATCAACTGGCGGTCAAGTTCGGTCACCCGCTGGCGCAGGTCCTCCAGCGTTGCGGTTTCGCGCGTCATGGGAACGGGTACCTCCTTCAACGACTCCTTTCTATCGGGGCGCGCCGGGGGCTGCAAGGGGTGCGGGGCACTGACGCGAGAAACCCTCTAACATTGCCCGCCATGGCCGAGCACCGCGAACTCCTCCCCGATCCTCTGCCCGCCGAGCCGTTCGCGGTCGTGGCCGCCTGGCTCGGCGAGGCCTGGGCGGCACGCCAGCAACCGAACGCCAACTCCATGGTGCTCGCCACCGCCAGCCGCGACGGCAAACCCTCGGCGCGGGTGGTGCTGTGCAAGGACATCGTGCCGCAGCCGGGTTTCATTGTGTTCTACACCAACTACCTCTCGAGCAAGGGCCGGCAGCTGAAGGACAACCCACGTGCGGCGGCCGTGATGCACTGGGACGCTCTGCATCGCCAGGTGCGCATCGAAGGGCAGATCGTGCAGGCCCCCGCGGCGGACAGCGACGCCTACTTCGCCGCGCGCCCCTGGCAGAGCCGTGTGAGTGCCTGGGCGAGTGAGCAGAGCGAGCCGCTCGGCTCGCGAGCGGCGCTCTTGAGCGCGGTCACCGCCGTGGCCAGACGCTTCGGCGCACCCACGCCGGGCAGTCCCGGCGCCGATGACACCCTCAGGGTCACTATCCCCCGTCCGCCCCACTGGGGCGGCTATCGCCTGTGGGCGGATACGGTGGAGCTGTGGGTGCAGGGCGAGGCACGCATCCACGACCGCGCCTGCTGGACGCGCAGCATCACCGCTACGCGGGGCGGCTCGTTCAGGACGGGTGCCTGGTCGGTCACCCGGCTGCAGCCTTAGAGGCCGCGGTCGCGGCGTCGCATGTGGAAAAACATTCGCATCGCGCTGCTGCTGTTCGTGCTCGCTGCCGTGGCGATCCACACCTGGCTCGATCGCATTGCGACTCAGAGCTGGAAGGAGACGCTGTGGGTGGGCATCTTCCCGCTCAACGGCGACGGGACGCCCAAGGCACAGCACTACCTCGAGGGGCTGACGGTGAAGGACTTCTCGGGCATCGAGGACTTCTTCGCACGTGAGGCGCACCGCTACGGGGTAAGCATCGAGCAGCCGGTGCATACGGAGCTGTATCCGCAGGGCCTGGAGCTCCCGCCGGCGCTCGAGCGGGACGCCGGGCTGCTCGGCATCGCCTGGTGGAGCCTGAAGCTGCGCTGGTTCGCGTCCCACGCCACTGAAGTGCCGGGACGCGCGCCGCCGCGCATACGCATCTTCGTTCTCTATCACGACCCTGCGACGCTCGATCATGTGCCGGACTCGCATGGTCTGCAGAAGGGCCTGATCGGTATCGTGCACGCGTTTGCGCAAACCGACATGGCGGGCAGCAACAACATCGTCATCGCCCACGAGCTGATGCACACCCTGGGCGCCAGCGACAAGTACGCCCTGGGCTCGGGTGCGCCGCTTTATCCGATCGGCTTTGCCGAGCCGGAGCGTCAGCCTCGGTACCCGCAGCTGCGGGCGGAGATCATGGCGGGCCGCCGCGCACTGTCGGAGCAGGATTTCGAGATGCCGCAGGGTCTGCGCGATGTCGTCGTGGGTCCCGCGACGGCGCTGGAGATACGCTGGACGCGCCCGTGAACCGCCCGCCGCACCTCAGCGCTCACCAGGGACTCGCCGCGGTGAACCTCAGTGTGCGCGCCGGCGCGCGCGAGCTGGTGCGGGAGCTGTCGGTGCAATTCACTCCCGGGGAAGTGGTGGCGATTCTCGGCCGCAACGGCTCGGGCAAGACACTCACGCTGCACACGCTCGCCGGGCTGCGCACCGCCGCCGCCGGCGAGGTGCTGCTCGATGGCTCACCGCTCCTGCAGTTCAAGCGCCGATCCGTGGCGCTGCGGCTGGGGCTGCTGCCGCAGGACCTGGAGGATGCGTTCGTCACCACCGCGATGGAGACGGTGCTGATCGGCCGCCACCCGCACCTGGCACTGTGGCAGTGGGAAACGGCCGAGGATGAGCGCCTGGCGCGCGAGGCGCTGGCGGCGGTGGACATGCGGGATTTCGCCGTGCGGCGCACCGACACCCTCTCCGGCGGGGAGCAGCGCCGGGTGGCCGTGGCTGCATTGCTCGCCCAGCAGCCGGGCATCTTTCTGCTCGATGAACCGACCAATCACCTCGACCCGCACCACCAGCTCGCGGTGCTCGGCCTGTTCCGCGAGCTCGCCAATCAGGGCCGCACCGTGGTCACCACGCTGCACGATCCCACGCTCGCGGCGCGCTTCGCCGACCGCGCGCTGCTGCTGTTTGGCGATGGACGCTGGTCGCTCGGTCCGGTGAGCTCGGCGCTCACGGCGGTCAGCTTGAGCGAGCTGTACCTGGCGCCGATGATGGAGCTCGGCAAGGACGGCCGGCGTGTGTTCGTCAGCGCGTGAGCGCCTCCAGCACCGGCGCATGCAGCGCACCGTTGCTGGCGAGCACGCTGGTCGTGCCCAGGTCCACCGCCGCGCCCTCGAGGTCCGTGAACGTGCCGCCCGCCTCGCGCACGATCACCGTGAGGGCGGCGATGTCCAGAATGTTGACATCGGACTCGATCACCACATCGAGCGCGCCGCGTGCCAGCAGGTGATAGTGCACGAAGTCGCCGTAGCCGCGACTGTAGTTCACGCGCCCGATGAGCTCCCCGTAGCGCTGCCAGCGCGGCGAGCGCGCCACGCTCTTGAGATTCCCGCTGGACAGGGCGGCGGCGGCGAGCTCGGCGACGCGACTCACGCGCACGCGACGGTCGTTGAGCCAGGCACCCGCCCCCTCCTCGGCCCACGCGAGCTCCCCGTACACCGGTGCGCTCGAGACACCCAGTACCAGTTTCCCGGCACGCAGCAGCGCAATCTGCGTGGAGAAGAACGGGCTTTGGCGCACGAACGACTTGGTGCCGTCGATGGGATCGACCAGCCAGATGTTCTGCGCCTGCATCGCATGTTGCCCGGTCTCCTCCCCATAGAAGCCATAGCCGGGGAAGTGCCGGCTCAAGGTGGCGCGGATGATCTCCTCCGCGCGCACGTCCGCTTCGGTGACCGGCGAGTCGTCCGGCTTGGTGCGCACCGTGAGATTCTTCTGGTAGTGCGCGGCGATCACATCCGCCGCCGCCCGCGCCGCCTCGAGGGCCGCGGTGAGTTCTTTCGATGGCATATTCGCTTAGGATACGATCATGGGGAACCGTCTGAGCAAGATCTACACGCGCACCGGCGATGACGGCACGACCGGCCTGGGCGACGGCAGCCGGGTTCCCAAAGACAGCGTGCGCGTCGAAGCCTACGGGACGGTGGACGAGCTCAACAGCGCCGTCGGCGTGCTGCTCGCCGTGCCCGGCCTGCCGCCCGCCGTCAGCGCCTGCCTCACCGAAGTGCAGCAGCAGCTGTTCGACCTGGGTGGCGAGCTGTGCATTCCGGGGCACCGCGCCATCAGCGCCTCCCAGGTCACGCAGCTGGAGCAGGCGCTCGATGCCTTCAACGACCCGCTGCCGCCGCTCAAGGAGTTCATTCTCCCGGGCGGTGGCCCGGCCGCCGCCGCCTGCCATCTCGCCCGCACCATCGCGCGGCGCGCGGAGCGGCGCGTGTGGACGCTCGCGCGCGCCGAAGTGGTGAGCCCCGAGGTCGCGAAGTATCTCAATCGCCTGTCGGATCTGCTGTTCGTGCTCGCGCGGGTGCTCGCGCGGCATGAGAGCGGCGCCGAAGTCCTGTGGCGCCACGAGCGCGGCAAAGGGACGTAATCAACCCCGCGACGACCCCGGCCGCGCCGCCAGGCGCTCACTCAGCAACGCGCGGAAACGCGGCCAGTCAAACGCCGCGCCCGGATCGGTCTTGCGGCCCGGCGCGATGTCGCTGTGGCCGACGATGTGCTCGGCGGACAGCGAGGCGTACGCTGCCAGCAACGCCGCCGCCAGCGCCGCGAGCTGTTGGTACTGCGCCTCGGTGTAGGGCGTGTCGTCGGTGCCTTCCAGTTCCACCCCGACGGAGAAATCATTGCAGGTGGAGCGGCCGCGGTATTGTGACGCGCCGGCGTGCCAGGCGCGCTCGCCGAAGGGCACGTACTGCACGATCGCGCCATCGCGCCGCACCAGCGCGTGCGCGGAAAGGCGCGCGGCGGCGAGCTCGCGGAAAAAGGGGTGCGCCTCGGGGGGCAGGGTGCCGGTGAAGAGGCGATCGATCCACGGCCCGCCGAATTCCCCGGGCGGCAGGCTGATGCCGTGCACCACCAGCAGCTCGGCCACCGTGCCCGCGGGCCGCGCATCGCAATGCGGCGACAACACCTGGCGGACGCCGGTCAGGAGTCCCGTGGCGGAGTCGATTTTCAGGGGTGCGCCGGCCGGGGCGGTCTGCATGGTAAGAGCTCGTCGAGGCGTCAATTCAACAGGCCGAACACGGCAACGCCGCCCTGCGTACCCACGAACACTTTACCGTCGGCAATCATCGGCGTGATGAACTTATTGCCGGCGCCGAAGTGATCCCGGCCGCCCGCGGCCTGGGAGCTGTTATAGAGCTCGTGACCGAGATTGCTGGCATCGTAGGCATGCAGTACGGCGGGGTCGGAGTTTTCGTGTGCCCAGATGATGCCGTCGCTGGTGCCGTTCGCGGATACCGCCGGCGAAGTCCCGGGGTAGCCGAAAGTATTGGTCGTGGTCGATGACGCCGCGCTCGAGAGTTGCGCATTCCTGACGGTGAAAGCCATGAGGGTTGCGCCAACCGGTCCATAGTACACGGCCCCGTTGAAGTAAGCGGGCGTGGAAAAGATGCCGCCGCTGAGCACGCCCGACAATTGCTGCCAGATATTGTTGCGGCTGGGGCTGAACTTGCCGAGCGAGTCGCGGCTGACGACGTACAGGTTGCCGTCCTTGCCTGCGCCGACGGCGAGGTGACGCACGACTCCCCCGGAGTCCGTCACATCCGGCAGCAGCAGGATGCCACCCGATCCCAGATCCTGGTCGGCGCTTGATTCGCTCACTGCGTTGTACAGGGTGAAGTAGTCGGCCACCGTGAGCGTGCCGCCCGCAGTCGAGAGCTTCAGAAAGCTGTTGCCGTAGTCCCCCCGGTCAGGGAAGCCGTTCGAGTCGAGCGCCGTCTCAAACGCGCCGTTAGCCGTCAGCACATAGACGTTGCCGGCGGAATCGGCGGCGGGTCCCCCGCCGCTCATCCAGATTGCGGGACCTGCTCCGGCGCTGTTGGGCGCAGCATTGAACACCGCGGTGCGGGCGAGCGTGCTCTGGCTGTACGCGATGATCCAGCCGGAATACGGCCTGATATCACAATGTGATGTCCAGCTGGTGTAGATCACCCCGCCCGAGAGCAGCAGCGCCGCGCGCTCCTCGTATTGCGCCGGGTCGAATGTGGTCGTCCCGCCGAGCATCGGATAGGTGGCCGCAATATCCACCGGGCCGTTGAGCGCTTCCGCCCCCGTGGTCACGTCCAGCGCATGCAGCCGCTGGTGGTAGGTCGAGGAGGCCGTCGTCCTGGACATGGCGACGACGTAGATGATGCCGTTCGCGCCCGCAGAACGGTCGATCACCGGCGTTGCCGTGATGCCGATGGTGGGCGTCACCTGGTCGCAACCGTTCGGGGGCAGGACATCTTCCCCGGCCGCCAGCACCGACACGTGCCACAGGACCGCGCCGCTGACGGCGTCGAAGGCGTAGACCGAATCCTTCTCCGTGGCCACGAACACCACGTCGTGCATTGCGCCTTGCACGGTGAGCCCCGAAAGATACAACGGCTCGGCGTCCACCTTGCCGTCAGTGGCGAGAAAGCGCTGCAGCCCGAACCTCGTCGGGTTCACGTTGGTCAGGGTAAGAACCGATTCCGTCAGATTCTGACCCGTCCTGGCCGCGTCGTTCCTGTGGCTGACGACGTCGGTGCGCTGCGCCGGCACTGGATTGATGCCGCCGCCGCCGGGGGATGGGGACGTGTTCATGCCAGTCTTGGCGCACGCCGCAAGCACCGCAGCGAGCACCGCAGCGAGCAGCAACGAGAACGTCCCGGCAAGACTTGCGCGTGTGCGCCACATCGGTACAAAAACTCTCATGCCCGCAGATCCGGCGGCAACTCGTCTGTAAAATGCGACGGGGCGCTTGTGCCACAATCCCGCTCATGACCTCCCCCAACAGCGCTTACGTCGTGCGCGACCTCGCTCACGTGTGGCACCCGTGCACCCAGATGAAGGATCACGAGCAGCTGCCCTTGATTCCCATCCGCCGCGGGCGGGGCGCGTGGCTCGAGGACTACTCGGGCCAGCGCTATCTCGATGCCATCAGCTCCTGGTGGGTGAATCTGTTCGGTCACGCCAATGCCCGCATCAACGCCGCGGTGCACGAGCAGCTGGACGAGCTCGAGCAGGTGATCCTCGCCGGCTTCACGCACGAGCCGGTGATCGCGCTCTCGGAGGCGCTCAGCGCGATCGCGCCGGCGGGACTCACCCGCTGCTTCTACGCCGACAACGGCTCCTCTGCCGTCGAGATAGCGGTGAAAATGAGCTTTCACTACTGGCGCAACGTGGGGCGTACCGCGAAGCGTCGCTTCATCACCCTGTCTAACAGCTACCACGGCGAGACCCTGGGGGCGCTCGCCGTGGGCAACGTCGATCTCTACAAGGAGATCTACCGCCCGCTGCTCATGGAGGTCATCACCGTGCCCTCGCCGGATTGCTTCGCGCGCGCCCCCGGCGAGAGCTGGGCGGAGCACTCGCGGCGCAAGTTCGCGCACATGGAGGCCGCGCTCGCGCAGCATGCGCACGAGGCCTGCGCGGTGATCGTGGAGCCGCTGGTGCAGTGTGCCGGCGGCATGCGCATGTACGATCCGGTGTATCTCACGCTGCTGCGCGAGGCCTGCGATCGTCACCAGGTGCACCTCATCGCCGATGAGATCGCGGTGGGCTTCGGGCGCACCGGCACCCTGTTCGCCTGCGAGCAGGCCGGCATCCGTCCCGACTTCATGTGCCTGTCCAAGGGACTGACCGCGGGCTACCTGCCGCTGTCGACCGTGATGACGACCGAGGCCGTGTACGCGGCGTTCTACGACGAGTACGTCAAGCTCAATGCCTTCCTGCACTCGCACAGCTTCACCGGCAACCCGCTGGCGTGCGCCGCAGCCCTTGCCAGTCTCGCCATTTTCCGCGACGACCAGGTCCTCGAGCGCAACCGGGCGCTCGCCGCGCGCATGGGCGAGCGCGCCCGCGCGCTCGGGGATCACCCGCACGTGGCGGAAGTGCGGCAGCGCGGCATGATCGTGGCGATCGAGCTGGCCGCGAACAAGGCCAGCCGCGAGCCGTACCCTTGGGCTGAGCGTCGCGGACTGACCGTCTACCGGCACGCTCTGACACGCGGCGTGCTGCTGCGGCCGATCGACAACGTCGTGTATTTCATGCCGCCTTACGTTATCACGCCCGAGGAGATCGATCTCATGGTCGAGGTGGCGCACGAGGGCATCGAGCGGGCGACGTGCGACTGACGCGTGTGTACGTGGATGCGCCGCTGGCCGCGGGTGAGCGCGTCATCCTCGAGGGCAACGCTGCGAGCCACGTGAGCCGCGTGCTGCGCCTGCGCGTCGGTGAGGCGCTCACCCTGTTCAACGGCGCAGGCGGCGAATACGCCGCCAGCATCGATGCGGCGCGCGGCGGCAGGCTGACGGTCGCGGTCGGCGAGCCGCGCGCCGTCGACCGTGAATCGCCCCTGACCCTGACACTCGCACAGGGCGTGTCGCGCGGCGAGCGCATGGACCTGGTGGTGCAGAAGGCGACCGAGCTCGGCGTCTCCGGCATCGTGCCCCTCTTCACCGAGCGCAGCGTGGTGCGTCTTGGCGCCCAGCAAGCCGAGCGCAAGCTCAATCACTGGCGCGCCATCGCCATCGCCGCCTGCGAGCAGAGCGGGCGCAACCGCCTGCCGAAGGTCGCGCCGCCGCTGTCTCTGGCGGACTTGCTGCGCAGCGGCGCAGACCGCGAGGGCGGCCGTCTGCTGCTCTCTCCCGGGGCCACCTCGCGCCTCGATGCCCTGCCTCACCCCGCGACTTCTGTCACCGTGCTCATCGGTCCCGAGGGTGGCCTCACGGATGCCGAGCAGGAGGCCGCCGTCGCAGCGGGCTTTCTGCCCGTTCGCCTGGGTCCGCGCGTGCTGCGCACCGAGACCGCGGCCATCGCCGCGCTCGCGCTGCTGCAGCGTGAATTCGGAGATTTCTAGCGCCCTGGTGTCGGTGCTTTCGGCGCGAGGATCTGACTCAACAGGTCGGTCCTGGAGGGCTCGCGGACCAGGTGCGGATTCCTCAGGCCGCCGTGATAGTCGATGTGCAGGACCCGAACCAGATCGGCGGCCTCGACAATGAGCTCGATGGGGTCCGGGGACTTCTCTGCCTTGATGACCGTCTCGCGGGCGGCGTCGGCACTCCACTTGTGGCCGCCGATCGAGATCAGATGCATGGCCGGCGCCACGCCGGCGGCAAAGGCCGGCGAGCCGTGCACGACATCGGCCACGACACCGTCCGGCTTGATCCACAGGCCGAGTGACAGGCTGAGGTTATCCGCGCCGTCGACCTTCTCGCGCGCGCCGAGAAACTCATTCGGCGTGTCGTCGTAGCTGAGCATCCAGCCGCCTCGCTGTATCCCCTCGAGCGGTGCGCGCGGGGTGATCGCGTCCACCCTGGAAGTCAAAAAGCCATCCCAGTCACGCGGCGCGATGGTGCGCAGGGCCGCGACGATGTCGGCCCGCGAGTAAGGCCGCACCGCTGGCGCACGCTCGGCGCCACCGAAGAAGCTGGCACAGAAATCATCGAGGGAGCGCTGGCCGCGGCTCGTCTCACGGATCAGCGTATCGGCGTCGAGCCACACCAGCATCATCTCGTCGTAGTAGTCACGCCGGCGGCGGATGGGGCTCCACTCGGCCGGCGCATCGCTGTAGCCGGGCAAGGCGGTGGCGGTGTCAGCGAGGCTGCGCCACTCGCGCCCGGGTCGAGCGCCGTCCATCGTTGCGGCCACCCAGGCGAGGTACGCACGCGCCTGCTCGGGCGGACTCAGCCCGCTGCGGGTGCGCAACACCAGATCGCCCAGATAACGGGTCATGCCCTCGTAGACCCACAGGAGATCGTCGACCATCGGCTGCTGGTAGTTGCGGGTCGCAAGACCGATCGGGCGACGGTATTTTCCGTTCCACGAATGCACGTACTCGTGGGGGATGGTGCGGTGCTCGATCAGCCGCGCGGGATCGGTGAACAGCGCTTCGGCATCGCGGATGTCGGTGGATTCGTGGTGCTCGAGCCCGTCCTGCTGATCGAGGTTGTTGCCGAGGGCAACGAGCCAGACATATTCGCGATAGTGACCCGCACCAAACAGCGCCAGCGCCTCGGGCACGAGCCGGCGCAGCTGAGCGATCATGACATCGCTGATGGCGAGATCGCCCGGGGCGTCCGCAGCGATGCTCACCCTCGTGCTGCCCGGGCCCTGCGTGACCGGCACGGTCCTGAAGTACTCCCCGGCGAGGAGCGGTGAATCAACCAGCTGATAGAGCGAGGTGACCGGCAGGAACAGCGTGTCGCCCTCGACACGCTCCGGGTGCAGAGCGCTGTCATATTTCCAGCCGGCGGGCAGACGCACCTCGGCCCTGACCGCGATCGCATCGGCGGCAGCCTCGTGCGGATACAGCACAAAGTGGTTGAACGGCAGAATCAGCAGGTGCGGGGTCACGTTCGGCGTGCGGCCGTAGCCATCCGCAAACGCCTTGGGTGGTGACAGATAGTCGAAGCGCACGTCGAGTGTCTGTGCCCCGCGCGGTACCTCGACCCGAAACAGGAACGGGTCCAGCGGATCGCGTCGCCACGGCAGCGCCTTGCCGCTGCCGGTGATCACGAGCCCCACCACCTGTGTGAGTGGACCATCCGCCGCATGCTCGCCGGGAATCCATTTCGGGTATGCGAGCGTCAGCGGGCCCGGGCGTACCGGCATGGTGAGGTGGGCGTGCTGAATTCCCTGGGTGACGTCCCGGGCATCGATCTGCAGCGTGATCGGGGGCGTTGCCGCCATGCCCAAAGCAGCAGCGAACAGGGCCAGAAGCGCAAATGATCGCTTCGAGTCGGCGAGGCTCATTTGGAGTTCCGAGTGGTCCGTGAGTGCTCGCTTAAATTCTCACCCCGGCGGTCACTTAAGCGGTGACTTAAGTGTCGCTCAAGCCACCCGTAAGCGGCTTGGCGCTGCGCTCCATTACGCGGTGATGCTGGTCTCTTCCGCGATCATCTCTTCCAGGCGCTCGAGGTCCGGTACCAGCGGAGTCTCGTTGACCATGCGGATCTGGCAGATGATCGGCGTGCGCTCGGGAAACACGCGCGAGTTGTCGGGGCGCACGACATCCGAGCTCACCCGCACCAGCTGCGGGAAGCCTTGGCTGACCAGCGCGAAGTTGCCGCCTTCGACTTTCGTGCCGAGCGCGTGCAGCACCACGATGCGCGTGCGGCCGCTGGCCGGCGGAATCATCTGGCCGCAGGCGCCTTCGAAGGACACCAACGGCACCGCCTTGCCGTTCCACGGCACGGTGCCGATGTACCACGGCGGCGCTCCGGTCATCTCGGAGGGCGTCTGGAAGCCGATTACCTCCGCGACACAGGCGCGCGGAATGATCAGCCGTGCGTCCACCAGCGGCACCAGCAGGCTGTAGATTTCGGCGACGCGCTCGGCCATCGGCTTTCCCTTCGGTCCGGTCAGTTGCCGGCGGCGCCGGCGTAAGCCCGACCCTGCGCCGCGGCGCGCCGCCGCGCCACCAGCGGCGCGAGCGCCTCCACCAGCTGCGCTTCCCGGGAGGGCTTGCCGAGATAGTCATCGACTCCGAGCTCGATGGCGCGCGCGCGGTGTTTCTCGCCCACGCGCGAGGTCACCATGATGATCGGCACGTCCTTCAGGCGCGGATCGTTGCGCACGTGCGCGGCGACTTCGTAGCCGTCCATGCGCGGCATCTCGATGTCGAGCAGGATCACGTCCGGCACGTGGTCCTGCAGCAGCGCCACCGCATCCATGCCATCGCGCGCGGTCAGCACCCGCATGCCGTTGCGCTCGAGCAGCCGCTGGGTCACGCGGCGCACGGTGATGGAATCGTCCACCACCATCGCGAAGGTGCGCCGGTCGCCGCGCTCCTTCGGCGCCACCGGCGCCTGGGCCCGCGCGCGCCACTCCGCGCGCACCAGCGCGCCGATGTCGAGGATGATGACGATGCGGCCGTCGCCCAGGATGGTTGCGCCGGATATGCCGCGGATACCGGAGATCTGCGGACCCACGGACTTGACGACGATCTCGCGGCTGCCGACCAGCTCATCCGCCACCAGACCGGTGGAGTGCTCTCCGGCGCGCACCAACACCACCGGAATAGTCACGTCCTGCCCGGGCAGCTCGGAGGGCGGCAGTCCCACGAACGTCGCCAGATACTGGAAGCGGTACTTCTGTCCGCCGTAGTCGAATGCGGCGGCGTCGCGCCCCAGGTGCGCAGTGACAACCGCCTTGGACAGGCGCAGCACCCCCTCCACCGTGGGCAGCGGCAGCGCGTAAAACTCCTCGTCGGTGCGCACCACCAGCGCGTGGCTGATCGCGAGCGTCAGTGGCAGGCGGATAGTGAACACCGTGCCCTCGCCCGCCTTGGTCTCCATGTGCAGCGCGCCGCCGAGGCGCTTGATCTCAGTGGCCACGACGTCCATGCCGACGCCGCGGCCTGCCTGCTGAGTGATCGCCCCGGCGGTGGAGAAACCCGGCTCGAGGATCAGCTGAATCGCGTCCTCGTCACTCAAGGTATGTCCCGGGCCGATGAGTCCCAGGGTCTCGGCCTTCTGGCGGATCGCGCCCAGATTCATGCCGCCGCCGTCGTCGGTGAGGCGCACCATGACTTCGGCGCCTTCGCGATGCAGCTCGAGGAGAATGCGTCCGGTGTCGGGCTTGCCGCGCCGCACGCGCTCCTCGGGTTTTTCGATGCCGTGCACCACGGCGTTGCGCAGCATGTGCTCGAACGGCGGCAGCATGCGCTCGAGCACCTGCCGGTCGAGTTCGCCGGAGGCGCCCTCGACGGTGAGCTCGACGCGCTTGCCGGTCTCGCCGGCCGCCTGGCGCACGATGCGTGCCAGACGCTGCACGTGACGCTGGAACGGCACCATGCGTGTGCGCATGAGCCCGTTCTGCAGCTCGGTGATCGTGCGCGCCTGCTGCTGCAGCAGGGTCTGCGTATCCTTGGCGAGGCTCTCCAGCAGCTGCTGAATGCTCGCCACGTCGTTGGCCGTCTCGGCCAGCGCCCGCGAGTACTGCTGGATGGCGGAATAGCGGTCGAGCTCGAGCGGATCGAACTCGCTGCGGTGCGGACCTTCGTCCTCGTGCTTGTGCAGGATCTGCGCCTCGGTCTCGATCTCGAGACTGCGCAGCTGCTCCTTCAGGCGCGTCACCGTGCGCGACAGCTCACCCAGGTTGAAATCGAACGAGCCGAGCTGCTGCTCGAGGCGCGCGCGCGCAATGCTCGCTTCGCCCGAGATGTTCAGCAGCTGATCGAGCAGATCCGCGTCCACGCGCGCCATTTCCTGGCGCTCGCCGCCGGTCACCGGCTCGCGGCCGGGCGGAACGGCCTGCGGCGCGAGCAGACCCTCCTCGGTGTGCGGCTCGGGTGCGCGGACACGCGTGAGCGGCCAGGCGCCGGCCAGCGTGCCCCTTCCAGTCCAGCCCCCCTCAAGGGGCGGCGCCGGTGCGGCGAAGGACGGAGCCGGCGCGGTAGAAGGTGCCGGCGGCGGCGCAGGCGCATCGCTCACAGGTTCGACATCTGCCGGCTCGGTGTGCAGGGGCTCGACCCGAACGCCCTCTTCGCCGCTCGACAGGAGCTCCGCGTTCAGCCTCGCCAGCATCGTGTCGGTGTCGGCTCCGGAGGGCTCGGGTTCGGGCTCGGGCTCGGGCTCCGCGGCCGGCGCCGCCGCGGCGACGGGTGCCGGGGCAGGGGGAGCGGGCGGCGCCTCGGGGGGTGCGGCAATCGCGGCGGCGGCGGGGGGAGCGGGGCGCGACAGACTCTGCAGGCGCGTGATGATGGCGCGCGCAGGTGCCACGGGCCGACCGTTGATGACCTGCTCGCGCATGCGCGCGAGCTCGTCCAGGCTCGCCTGGATGACCTCGAACACCCCGACGTCGGCCGTGACCTCGCCATTGTCGATCGACATGACGAGCGTCTCGAGCTCGTGGGAGAGATCGCCCATGGGCGTGATGCCCGCCATGCGCGCACCGCCCTTGAGGGTGTGCAGCGGTCGCTTGAGACTCGCGCGAAAGTCCGCGCTGTTGGGCTGCGAGCGCCAGTCCGACAGCGCGCGCTCGGCGGCGTCGATGAGCTCGGTCGCCTCGTCGGTGAAAATGGCCGCCACTTCGGGGTCGAAGTCGACCGCCTCGTCGCCCGGCTGCGCATCCTGCCCCGGTGCCTCGGCCGCGCCGATTGCGAGATGGATACCGGTGTGCGCGCCGGTCGCGGCAATGCGCTGATCCAGACCCCGGTCGGCGCGCTCGATCCGCTCGAGCAGCTGCCAGTGATTGACGAAGTAACCGGTCGGCTCATCCAGGTGCGTCGCGACCGACTCCATCGCGGCCATGCAGTCCGCGAGCAGGGTCAGATCCTCGCTCCCGAGCCCCAGCCCGCTGCTGTAGGCGCGCCGCAACCAGTGATCCAGCGGCTCCGCCAGACGAATCCCGTGGCGGGCCTGAGCCATTTTCGAGCTGCCCGAGAGCGTGTGGCAGGCGCGATAGACGTCCTCGGGCAGCGTATGCGGCTCCGGCAGCTGCGCCTCGCGCGCGAGGTAACCGCGCACCGTAGCCACGTGTGCGGCGGTCTCGCGCGCGTAGATATCGCGCAGCGTGTCGTCCGGCAGCGTCTGCCGGGAGGCCGCCTCGGCAGCCGGCGCCGCCACCGTCATGACGGGCATGGGCGCGCCCGGTTGCGGCTCGGCCGCTTCCTCCTCGCCGCGCTCGGGCGTGCTGCGGGCCGGGGGCTGGCGGCCCGCGGCGAGTGCATGCGCGCGCGAGGCGATGGCGTTTACGTCGGTGCGCACCGGCTCGCGGGTCTCCAGCTGCGTGATCAGCTCGGGCAAGGCGCTGACCGCCGCGCGCAGGGTCTCGAGGATGGTCGGGGAACGGCTCAGTGTGTTGTCGAGCACGCGGTTGATCAGGTTTTCGATCGCCCACGCGAACTCGCTCAACTCGCGTGCGCCGACCATGCGGCCGCTCCCCTTGAGCGTGTGGAACGAGCGGCGCACGGTGACCAGTGAATCGCGCTCGAGCGGATTGTGATCCCAGGCGGGGAAACAGTGCCGGATCCTGGCGAGCTCCTCGTGCGCTTCCTCGATGAAGAGGTTCATCAGCTCGGGATCGGCATGCTCGACGGGCGCGGCAGCTTTCGCGCTGCTCGACGGCGCCAGCGTCGGCGCCGCGGCGCCCACCGCCGCCACGTCCGGTTGCAGCCCGGCGGGTGGCGCAATGCTCGGAATCTGCACGGTGCGCGCATAAGCGCCGGCTTCGAGCGGCGCGACCGTGGGGACCGACGGGGTCGGCTGCTGCTCGAGCGCCTGCACGCACGCCTGGGCGTTGTCGAGCATGTACCAGGGGTCCGAGCGCCCCGCCTGCACCGTCTCCATGTAGTACTCGAGGCTGACGATCGCGTCCGCGAGACGGTCGACGAAGCCCGGCGGCAGCACGTGAACGCCCGGTTGCATGACGCGCCGCAACTGCCCGGTGATCGCCTCGATGACTTCCACCGCGCGCGCCTTGCCGAGCAGCAGCATGCCCGCCTGCATGCCGCGCATCAGGTCCTGCCAGCTGTCGAGGCCCGCCGCGTCGAGCGTGCCACCGACACTCTGGGTAACGGCTTCCTTGATCCGCGCGAGATTGACGATGCACTCGCGCAGCACCGCCGCCTGCACCTGCTGAAATTCGCTGTCCGCGGCGGGCCGCGGCAGCGCCGCATCCCGCGGCAGGATCATGCCGACCAGCTGGTCATCGAGCTTGTCCTCGACACCGATCAGGGTCGCGGCGATCTCGACCAGCGTGGCCTCGTCGGCCTTGAGCGTGCCGTTGACGATCTTCCGCAGTCGCTCGGTCTCGCGCTGCACGTGGGCGCGCAGCTCGCCCAGGCCCAGGACCCCCAGGGTGTCGCCGATCTTGCGCAGCATTTCGACCTGCGAGCTGAGCTCCTGCGGCTGGCCGGCGCCGCGGCGCACGAAAATGTCGAGGACGTCCTTCACCTTGGCGAGATCCTCGCGGATCGCCGCGGCCACCGTGCGCATGAGCTTGACGCTCGGCGCCGACAGGTTCTCGCGCTCCTGCTCGATGCTCTCGTCGACCGGCAGGAGCTCGGAGAGACGGAACGAGGCGCGCACCGCGCTCACCCGACCGCCGGAGGATTCGGAACGTCCGATGTAGTACAGCAGATTGTTGAGCAGCTCGACCGGCGGTGACTGCGCATAACGCGCCTCGCCCTGCTCGTAGAGGCGGCGGATCTCGCGATCGCCGAGGCCCAGCAGCCGTTTCACGGACTGCCCGCTGTCGAGACCGTTCTCTTTCAGCGCTTCGATCACCGCGCCGATCACCCACCACAGCTGGAACACCGGCTGGCGGGTGGCAATCTGCTCGAGCTTGCGCGCCACGGCGCCGAGAATCTCCAGGTTCTGCTCCACGCGCTCGCCGCGGATCCAGCCGATGAGGCCCACCTGGTAGCGGGCGCGCAACCGGCGCGCCCAATGCTCGACCGTCATCGCCGCCTCGCCGGGGACGGTCGCCAGCGGTTGCGCCTGCTGGTCGGACTTGAGGTTCAACAGCAGCAACGTGCCTTCGGACAGCAGCGCATTGCCGCGCACGGCACGCAGGTCGTTCAGCAGCGGCAGCAGCACCAGCGCCAGATCGCGCCCCCCCGCCAGTACCCGCTCCAGATAGCTCGGCAGCTGCACCATGGCGCGCATGAGCGCATCGAGGCTTTCGGCCTGACTCTTGCGCTCACTGTGGGTCGCCAGCAGGTACTGCGCGACGTGTTCCATCTCCTCGGCGAGCAGCGCCGCGCCGTAGATCTCCAGCAGCCGCAGCACACCCTGCACCTGGTGCAGGTCCTGTGCGCAGCGCTCCAGGAGCTGGACGTTGTCGGGCTGTTCGACATAGGTCTCGAGGGCGCCGCGGGCCTCCGCCAGCGTAGCGTTCACTTCACGACCGACGAGATCGAATGTCTGAGAGGCGACTTCAGGCATGCAGTGGCTTTCTCAAAAAGATCTAGGAGCCGCCCAGCGCGGAAATCTGCCGCACCTTGGCCGTCGTCAGCGTGGCGTCTTCCAGGCGCCTGACGGCGCTGTTCGAGACCAAGCGCTCGTCGGGGTTGCCGGGCAGACGGAAGCCGGTGGCGGACTTGCGCAGCCCGGCGGAGAGTTCGGCCAGCTTCGCGATGGCGGTCGAGGTCGCGTTGGTCGATTCGGCAGTCTGGGCGCTGATCTCCTTGAGAACCTGCATATTGCGCGCGATGTTCTGCGCCGCGTGGGTCTGCTGGCGCGCGCTGCCGGAGATATTCTGCACCAGGCTCGCGATCTGGTTGGACACCTGCTCGATTTCCTCCAGCGCGGCGCCGGCATTTTCCGCCAGCAGCGCCCCGCCGACCACATCGGTGGTACTGCGCTCCATCGAAACGACCGCCTCGTTGGTATCGGTCTGGATGGTGCGCACCAGCACTTCGATCTGCTTGGTGGCGTTGGCAGCGCGCTCGGCGAGCCGTTGCACCTCGTCGGCCACCACCGCAAAGCCGCGACCCGCCTCGCCCGCCATGGAGGACTGGATCGAGGCGTTCAACGCCAGGATGTTGGTCTGTTCGGCGATGTCGTTGATGAGCTCGACGATGTTGCCGATCTCCTGCGAGCTCTCGCCGAGGCGCTTGATGCGCTTGGAGGTCTCCTGGATGGTCTCGCGGATGGTGTTCATGCCGTCGATGGTGCGGCGCACGGCATCGCCCCCCTTATGCGCCACCTCCACCGAATGGCGCGCCACATCGGAGGCGCGCTCGGCGTTGCCGGACACCTCTTCCACGGAGCCCGCCATGCTGGCCGCGGACTCGGTGGCCGAGGCGATCTGCTTGGATTGCGCGCCGCTCGCCCTGGCGAGGTGCTGCGAGAGCGCCTGTGTCTGGCGCGTCGCGCTCTCCAGCTGCATCGCCGAGCCGTTGATGGTGGTGACCAGGCCGCGCAGCGCGTCCACCGCGTAGTTGATGGAGTCCGCGATGGCGCCGGTGATGTCTTCGGTGACCGTGGCCTGCACGGTGAGATCGCCGTCGGCGAGGCTCGAGAGCTCATCGAGCAGCCGCAGGATCGCCTGCTGGTTGCGGTCGCTCTCGCGGCGCTGTGCATCCACCGAGACGCGCTGGCGCTCGACCGTGCGGCGCATGCGCAACGTCGCGAGCAGCGCCGCGAGCAGCAGCGAAAGTCCCGCGACCAGCAGCACCAGCGGCGCCCACACGAGCATGCCGGCGGCGGGCATGGCGGACGGCGCGGCGCCCGCAATATCGCGTGCGTCCATGGCGATGGCGCGCGCCGCGGTCTGCGCTGCCGGCAGAGCCGGCGCGGCGGCCACGGCGCGGCGCACGGTGGCGTTCAAGTCTGTGTAAATGGCATCGAGCGCCTTCAGGCGCTTCGCGGCCTCCGGCGCGGTCACGCGCGGCAGCGCCAGACCCGGGTTGCCGCCGGCGAAGCCGGAGATGACCTGGCCCAGGTAGTCGCTGCTCTCGGCGATGCGCTGCGCCGCCGGCCCGGGATCGGTCGCGCCCAGGGTCAGCGCCGTCACATCGAGCTGCAGCCGTTGGGCGCGCGCCTCGAAGCGCTCCAGGGTTCCGGCGATCGCGGGGGCGAGCGGCGCGGGCAGGCTCGCCCCGAGTGCGCCGGATTCGGTGAGTAGCCGCGGCACGAGCTGCGCGGTCTCGCGCGCCGCATTGCCCGCGTCCGCCAAGGCACCGCGCGCGCGCAGCACCGCCGCGGCGTTGTTCATCAGGCGCATGAAGCGCGCATCGCTCGTGAACGGCGCGGCGGGATCGCGCGCGGCCGCATCCTCGAGAGCCTTCTGGCGCTGCTGGAAACGCGTGAGCGCCGCCGCATCGCCGGCCACGGCGGCGCTGGCGTCGAGGGCGAGGTTGTAGAGCGCATCGACCGGCAGCGCGTGAGCACTTGCGGCGGGGCGCGCCTGCAGCAGGTAATAGGACACGCCGCTGCCGATGAGCAGCAGTGCCGCGACCCCCAGCAGCACCGCAAGGGCGGTCGGCGGGCGCACCGTGGTCACCGGCGCGCTCATGCCGCGGCCTCCGCGAACGTGGGGCTCTCCAGCACCGAACGCAGGCTCAGCACCGGCCATTGTTCGTGGGCGCGGCGAAACGCGCCCGCGAGATAACGCTCGCAACGCGCCACCGTGGGGGGAGCGTCCCCGGAGAATTCACTTTCCGCGAAGCGGCGGAAACCCAGCACTTCATCCACCAACAGGCCGGCGGGTATCTCGCGGTGATTCACCACCACCACGCGGGTGTTGCGCGTGACCGGCGTTATGCCGCTGCCGAGGAACTGGCGCAGATCGATGATCGGCAGCAGCTGGCCGCGCACGTTGGCGAGACCCTTGATCCAGGCCTTGGCTCCGGGCACCCGCGTGGTGCTCGCCGGCACGCCCAGCACCTCGCGCGTCTCCTCACGCGCCACCAGGTACAGATCGCCCGCCATGCGCAGCGCGACCCCGACCCATTCGCGGCCGGCGGTGGTTTCCTGATTCAGCTGCGCGGAGCCCGCGCGGCCGCGCCGCTCGAGCTCCACGAGCAGCTCGAACGGCCGGTCCCGCAGGGACTTGAGCTGAACCTCAGGTGGCGCGGAAGGCTCGGTCATGGGTTCGAGCTCGCCCCGTCACGCCGACAGGGTCGCCTGCGCCTTGGCGACCAGCTGATCGGGCGACACGGGCTTGATCATGTAATCGACCGCTCCCTGGCGCAGCCCCCAGATGCGATCGGTCTCCTGACCCTTGGATGTGACCATGATGATCGGAATCGTGCGCGTGCGCGGATCGTTCGCCAGTGCGCGCGTGGCCTGGTAACCGTTCATGCCGGGCATGACGATGTCCATGAAAATCAGATCGGGACTCATCTCGCGCGCCAGGCGCACGCCCTCGGCGCCGTCGGCGGCGGCCGCGGTCTTATAGCCATGCTTCTCCAGCGCCTTCTGCATGACGTGCAGTTCGGTGGGGGAGTCGTCAACTATCAGGATCAGGGCCATTGCCATCATCTCCCGACATGCGTCTCGATCGCGGACAGCAGCTCGTCCTTGGTAAAGGGCTTGGTGAGGTAGTGCTCCGAGCCGACGATGCGGCCGCGCGCCCGATCGAACAGACCGTCCTTGGAAGACAGCATGATCACGGGTATGGAGCGGAACACCTTGTTGTGTTTGATGAGTGAACAGGTCTGATAGCCGTCCAGCCGCGGCATCATGATGTCGACGAATACGATGTCGGGCTGATGGTCGGCGATCTTGGCGAGCGCATCGAAGCCGTCGATCGCCGTGAAGACCTCGCAACCCTCCTTCGCCAGCAGCGTCTCGGCCGTGCGTCGGATGGTCTTGCTGTCGTCGATCACGAGGACTTTCAGCCCCTGTAGCTTCGTGTTGCTACCGGTCACGGTCAGGCGACTCCTTTCTCAAAACGGCATTGCGGCCGCGTAGGCCAGGAGGCCACGCGCGCACGTGGCGGGCTTTGACCCCGCGAAACCAGCTTTGCGCCCCCGGCGGCGCACACCGTCCACACACCAGCCCTCTAGTCTCACGGGCCCTCTTCAAAGGGGCAAGCGCTGCGCGGTTTTAACATATCGGTATACCCCCTGCTATGCCATGCGCGTCACGTTTTTCGAACGTCGCCCGAGCTTTCAGCGCCTTGCATCGCCGGGGCAGACATATTCGCGCCGCCCTGAGCATAATCGGCGCTGCGGCTTCGGGCTTTGGCAGGACCGGATGAGCACTCTCAGGCGACTGGGCGTGGTGATGGATCCCATCGGCGCCATCAGCTACGCGAAGGATTCGACGCTGGCCATGCTGCTCGCGGCGCAGGCACGCGGCTTTGCGCTTGCCTACCTCGAACTGCGCGATCTGCTGCTGCGCGACGGAGTCGCGTTCGGGCGCATGCGAGCGCTCACCGTCAGGCCCGACCCCGCGGGGTGGTTCACCCTGGGGGAGCCGGCTATCGAACCCCTGAGCGCCCTGGGGTGCATCCTGATGCGCAAGGATCCGCCGTTTGACACCGAGTACATCTACAGCACCTACATCCTCGAGCGCGCCGAGAGCCAGGGTGTGCTGGTCGTCAACCGCCCGCAGGGGCTGCGGGACATGAACGAGAAGGTCTACACGGCCTGGTTCCCGCAGTGCTGCGCGCCGACCCTGATCACGCGCGACATGGGGGAGATGGCCGGCTTCCTGCGCGAGCAACGCAAAATCGTCTGCAAGCCCCTGGACGGCATGGGTGGCCGCTCGATCTTCGTGCTCGGCGAGGGCGATCTCAACGCACGCGTGGTGTTCGAGACCCTCACCGACTACGGGCAGCGCTTCGCGCTCGCGCAGCGCTACATTCCCGACATCGTGGAATCGGGTGACTCGCGCGTGCTCCTGATCGAGGGCGAACCGGTGCAGTACGCGCTGGCGCGCATCCCCGGCGCGCAGGACCATCGCGGCAACCTGGCCGCGGGTGCCCGCGGGGTCGGCCGGCCGCTGAACGAGCGCGACCGCTGGCTGGCCGGGCAGATCGGGCCGGCGCTGGCCGCGCAAGGCATGCTGTTCGTCGGCCTCGACGTGATCGGCGGGTTCGTGACCGAGATCAACGTCACCAGTCCCACCGGGATCCGCGAGCTCGAGAAGCAGTTCGGAATACGCATCGGGGACCTGCTGATGGCGGCCATCGAGCGGCGCCTCGCGGATCTCGCGCGCCGCGCGGCCTCGAGCGCGGCCGCGACCGCCGGCGGCTGAAGCGCGCCACCGGATGGCACGCCGCGCGCTCGTGCTGCGGGAAGGCAAGGCCCCGGTCTGGGACCGGTTGCTGACCATGCTGTTCCTGGCGGGCCTGCTGCACGGACTCGTGATTCTCGGGCTCACCTTCAGCGCCAGCGCAGGCGGCCCGGGCAGCGCCCCGGGGCTGGAAGTGCTGCTGGTGTCGGACGAGCTCCCGGAGGCTGACAAGAACCCCTCCGCGACCTACCTGGCACAGCGCACACAGCTGGGCTCCGGCAACACGCGCGACCCCGTGGCGCCCCACAACCGCTCCTCCTCCGCCCCGAAGGTAAGACACGAAGGCACGCCCGAGGGCGACTCCCTCACCTCGAGCGGCGAGAGGGCCGGCAGTCGGGATGAGCGCATCCTCACCACCGTCGCCTGGAACACCAACGTGCACTACCTCGCCGACGCGGGCAGCACCGGCACGGTACGCGACCGGCCGCTGCTGGTTGACGAGCCCCCGGTGGCGCAACCCGGACCGCAGGATGAGGAAGGGCCCGCGCAGCTGCGGGGACCGGAGCGCGAGGAGCTGTGGGTCACGCCGGACACGCGCGCGGCGACGCTCGCGCCCTACCTCGATGGCTGGCGGCGCAAGGTCGAGCGCATCGGCACGATCAACTATCCGAGGGCGGCCCGCGGCGCCGGCGCGCAGGCGAGTCCGGTCGTCGAGGTGGGGATAGCGGCCGACGGCACGCTCGATCGGGTGGTCATCCGCCGCACCAGCGGCAACCCGCAACTCGATCAGGCGGCGTTGGCGATCCTGAAGCTGGCGAGTCCTTTCGACCCGTTCCCGCCCGAGCTGGCCGCTCAATATCGCGTGTTGCGCTTTGCCTACGAATGGCAGTTCGTCGGCGGGCGCGTCGCCAGCGGCACCCTGTCAACCGTTCCTTGAGAGTCGTAGTCCCCATGCCCATACTGGTGGTATGGGCGGCAAGCACAGCTCCAAGGGCGGCAGCGCCCCTCCGAGTGAAAGCGCTGAGGGCGGCGAGACCCCTGCGCTCGCCGAGGCCGAAGCCGGCAGCCTCACGAATCACCTGCTGATCGCCATGCCGCAGCTCGCCGACCCGAACTTCGCGCAGACCGTGGCACTCATCTGCGAGCACACCGACAAGGGCGCGCTCGGCATTGTGCTCAACAAGCCGCTGCCGATGAAGCTCTCGGATGTGCTCTCGCAGATGAAACTCGAACCCTCCAGTGAGCACATCGCAGCGCAGCCGGTGCTGCGCGGCGGCCCGGTGCACACCGACCGCGGTTTCGTGCTGCACCGGCCGGGCGGGCAGTGGGACCATACGCATAAAGTGTCCGACACCATCCAGGTGACCACCTCGCGGGATGTACTCGCGGCCATGGCGCGCGGTGAGGGCCCGTCGGATGCCTTCATCGCTCTGGGCTACGCCGGCTGGGAATCCGGCCAGCTCGAGCGCGAGTTGCGCGACAACGCCTGGGCGTCCATGCCGGTGGATCCGCGCGTGGTGTTCGAGTTGCCGTTCGAGGAGCGCTGGGCCGGTGCCTGGCGCCTGCTGGGGATCGACGTCGATCGCCTGAGCCCGGAAGCCGGCCATGCGTAAGGCATGACCCGCGCCCACACCGTCCTCGCCTTCGACTTCGGACTCAAACGTATTGGCATCGCCTGCGGCGACACGCTGACGCGCAGCGCCGCGCCGCGGCCCGCCGCCACCGTCGGCCGGGGCGGTCCGGACTGGCAGGCCATCGCGCGTGAAGTGCGCGCGCTCGCGCCGGGACTGCTGGTGGTGGGAGCCCCGTACAATGCCGGCGGCGGCGAAGGGGACATGTGCGCCGCGGCGCGCCGCTTCGCTGCCGAGCTCGAACGCCGCTTCGCACTACCCGTTCACCTGGTCGATGAGCGCTTCTCGTCCCTCGAGGCGAGCGCGACGCTCAAGGCGCACCGCGCCAGCGGGCAGCGCCGGCGGCGCGTGCAGCGCGCGGACATCGACAGCGCCGCCGCGGCGGTGATCCTCGGGCGCTGGTTCGCGGGCGAGGCGCAGAGGACGCAATGTCGGGGAGTGTGATGACTGATCAGCTGCGCAGCGACGGCTCTCTGCGTCACCTGCTGACGCTCGAGGGCCTGTCGCGGGCACGGCTCGAGGGGCTGCTCGAGCGCTCCGAGGGTTTTGTGCGCCCGCTGGGCGCGAAGCCCGCCGCCAGCCAGGTGCTCGCCGGCGCCACGGTCGCGAACCTGTTCACCGAACCCTCCACCCGCACGCGCGTGAGTTTCGAGCTGGCCGCCAAGCGCCTGGGCGCGCAGGTGGTCAATCTCGAGGTGCAGCTGTCCTCGCGCGTCAAGGGCGAGAGCATGCTGGACACGGTGTACACCCTGCAGTCCCTGCACGTGGACGCGTTCGTGATCCGCGACGCCGAAGCGGGCGTGCCGGGACTCGTGGCCGCGAACGTGGCTCCCCACGTGAGCGTGTTGTCCGCGGGGGAAGCGCACGTGTCGCACCCGACCCAGGGGCTGCTGGATGCCCTCACCGTGTACCAGCGCAAGCAGCGCTTCGAGGGGCTCGCGGTCGCCATGGTGGGCGACATCCGCCATTCGCGCGTCGCGCGCTCGGCCTGGCATGCGCTGCGCACGCTCGGCGTCAGCGACCTGCGTATCGTCGCCCCGCCGGCCCTCATGCCGGAGCGCGACGAATTCGCAGGCTGTGCGCGCCACACGCAACTCGCGCTCGGACTCAAGGGCGCGGACGTGGTCATGATGCTGCGCATCCAGAAGGAGCGCATGGGCCAGGGGGACCTGCCGCAGGGCGAAGGGTACTTCGCGGCCTGGGGGCTGACGCGCGAGCGCCTGGGCCTGGCGCGCCCGGACGCCATCGTGATGCATCCGCAGCCCATGAACCGCGGCATCGAGATCGCCTCCGACGTGGCCGACGGACCGCAGTCCGTCATCCGCGACCAGGTGCGCAACGGCGTGGCGGTGCGCATGGCGGTGCTGGCGGAAGTGCTCACCTCGCGCGCCGGTGGGGCGTGACGGACCCTAGATGACTTCCAGCGCCCGCGGCACCATCTTCCTGGAAAGGGCGCGCGTCATCTCGCAGCTGGCCTACGACGCGCAGCAGTTCGTGCTACGCGTCGCCGCACCGCGCTGCGCGGCCCATGCCCAGCCTGGCAGCTTCGCGCACATAACGTGCGATGCCGCCATCCCGATGCGCCGGCCACTGTCGATCATGCGGGCGGATGCGCACGGCGGATGGATCGAGATGCTGTACAAGGCGCTCGGTCCCGGGCTGCACGCCCTCGCTGGCCGCAAGGTCGGGGAGGAGCTGAGCGTGCTCGGTCCGATCGGGTGTCCCTTCGTGCCTCATCGCGAGCGGCCGCGCACACTGCTGCTCGGCGGCGGCGTGGGGATCCCGCCCATGGTGTTCCTGGCCGAGCGCCTGCGTGATGCGGGCGGTGCGGCCTATAAGCCGCTCGTGCTCATGGGTTCGGAGGTGCCGTTTCCGTTTCGCACCCGGCCCTCCACGCTGATCGTGCCCGGTATCCCGGCGGGTGCCATCGCGTGCATGCCGCTGCTGGAGGAATGGGGTATCCCGAGCCGGCTGGCGAGTTGCGCGGACCTGCCGGGGTGCTTCCCGGGCTTCGTCACCGAGCTCGCCGATGCGTGGCTCGCCTCGCTCAGCGCCGCGGAGCTTCGCGAGGTCGAGATCTTCTCGTGCGGGCCGACGCCGATGCTCGAGGCCAGCGCGAAGCTTGCACGCCGCTACGGCGTGCCGTGCCAGGTGTCGCTGGAAGAGTTCATGGCCTGCGCGGTCGGCGGCTGCGCCGGCTGCACGGTGCTGGTACGCACGAGCGCGGGGCCGGCGATGAAGCGGGTGTGCGTGGACGGGCCGGTGTTTGATGCGTACACCGTGTTCTGATCGTGCGCAGAGGATCGGGCTCGCCGCACTCGCGGTCTGTGCCCTCGCCCTCGCTGCCGCGGGCTGCGCGAAGAAGACCGCGCCGGTCCCCATGGCGCCGGATCAGTCTGCGCAGCTACCGCAGGTGTGGCCGCAGGGCCGCACCGAGCCGCTCAAGGTCACCGACCAGCTGATTCTTTCGATACCGCAGCAATACGAGCGCTCGGCGATCGACCACCGCAAGCCCGTGCGCGCCCTCCTGTCCGTGCAGTCAGACCGCGCCGAAGTGCAGTTCGATTTCTTCCTGCCGGACTTCAGCGGCTACACCCTGCAGAACTACAAGAACGAGTCCGACGAGAACAAAGTGGAGGTCGTTTACCTCCATGGCGGCGACCCGCATGAAGCCGAGCCGGATGCGGCAGGTGAGTACCCGCCCAACATGCTCAAGCGCGCGCTGCAAGATTTCCTCAGCCCCGAGGACTACAAGGACATGTACGGCCTGCGCTGCTATCAGGGCCGCGTTCCGTCCGACCGGCTGACCTGCTATGGCAGGCGCGATGCGGGCGGCGGGGAAGACATCCTGCTCTATACCAAGGTAGCGCCCTATGCAGCGGCGGAGACTTTTCCGGTGATGCAGGCGCGCTACTTCTCGAAACGCTACGGCGGAGTGCGGATTGCCTGGCGCACGCACGTCAGGAACCTGCCGCGCTGGCATGAGATCGACGCCCAGATCTGGAAATTCATCGACGCGTGGAATGTGCCGCCGGCCCAGACGGCAGAAAGTCAGCGTTAGGCGGGGGCCACCGCCGGGCGATGCGCCCGCGGCTGCTGGCGTCACCCGAAGTTGATCTTGGCTTCCAGATTCGCGCGCGAGTCGGCGTTGGTGAGCGCCTCCTCCAGCATCACCCTGCCGGCTTTGTAGAGCCCACGCAGCGCCACGTCGAAGCTCTGGGTGCCGCGCTCGGTGCTGGCGCCGATGGCTTCCTTGATCGACACCACGTCACCCTTCTTGATCAGGGTGGCGATGTGCGGGGTGTTGATCATGACTTCCACCGCGGCGACGCGCCGGCCGTCCTTACCCATCACCAGGCGCTGCGCCATGATGGCGCGCAGGTACTGCGACAGGTCGAGGAAGATCTGGTTGTGCTGCTCGCGCGGGAACATGTTGATGATGCGGTCGAGCGACTCGGCACAGTTGTTGGCGTGCATGGTGGACAGCACCAGGTGCCCGGTGCCGGCCAGGTTGATGGCGGCCTCCATGCTCTCGCGGTCGCGGATCTCGCCGATCAGGATCACGTCGGGGGCGGCACGCACCACGCCGCGCAGCGCGCGCGAGTAGCTCTTGGTGTCGAGGCCCACCTCGCGCTGGTTGACCAGCGAGCGCTTGTTGGTGTGCAGAAACTCGATCGGGTCCTCGATGGTGATGATGTGATCCGAGGCGTTCTCGTTGCGGTAGTTGATCATCGCCGCCAGCGTGGTGGATTTACCCGAGCCGGTGGCGCCCACCATGAGGAGCAGGCCGCGCTTGAGCAGCACCAGCTCGCTGACCACCTCGGGAAGGCCGAGCGTGTCCAGCCGCGGCATGTCGGCGGTGATGTAGCGCAGCACCATCGCGGGATAGCCGCGCTGCATGAATACGTTGACGCGGAAGCGTCCGAGCCCCGGCTCGGAGATCGCGAAGTCGAGCTCCCACTCCAGCAGGAAGTGGTCGCGCTGCTCAGGCGACATGAGCGCGAAGGCGGTCTGGCGCACGGTGTCCGGGGCCAGCACCTGCTTGTTCACCGGCAGGATCTGGCCCTCGATCTTGATCTTGATGGGCGCGTTGGAGGTGAAGAACAGGTCCGAAGCCTTCTTCTCCACCATCAGCTTGAACAGCGGCTTGGTGTTGAGGGTGGGGTGACGCGCGCTCACCATCGCGCTCACCGCATCCGCCGCCGGCGTCTGCAGCACACTGCCCTCGGGGGTAAACGTGGTATCGGGCGGCTTCACTTCCTTGGCGGCCTTCACAGGTTACGGCCCGGTTCTTCTTCGACGATGCGCAGCGCGCTGCCGTCGTCGACCGTCTTGTGCTCGCGCTTGCTCTCGAGCTTGACGCGCAGGCGCAGCTCGTTCTTCGAGTCGGCGTTGCGCAGCGCGTCCTCGTAGGAGATGAGACCGGTCTCGTACAGCTCGTACAGCGCCTGGTCGAAGGTCTTCATGCCGAGGCGCGTCGAGCGCGACATCACTTCCTTGATCTTGGCGACTTCGCCCTTGAAGATCAGGTCCTGGATGAGCGGCGAGTTGAGCATGATCTCCATCGCCGCGATGCGGCCGGCGCCCGACTCGCGCGGGATCAGCCGCTGCGACACCAGTGCGCGAATGTTGAGCGACAGATCCATGAGCAGCTGGTCGCGGCGTTCGTCGGGGAAGAAGTTGATCATGCGGTCGAGCGCCTGGTTGGCGCTGTTGGCGTGCAGCGTGGCCAGCACCAGGTGCCCGGTCTCGGAGAACTGGATACCGTACTCCATGGTTTCGCGGTCGCGGATCTCGCCGATCAGGATCACATCCGGCGCCTGCCGCAGGGTGTTCTTGAGCGCCGTGTGCCAGGAGTCGGTGTCGACGCCGACCTCGCGGTGCGTGATCACGCAGCCCTTGTGGGTGTGCACGTATTCGACCGGATCCTCGATGGTGACGATGTGCCCGCGCGTCTTGTCGTTGCGGTAGCCGACCATCGCGGCGAGTGTGGTGGATTTGCCCGAACCGGTGCCGCCGACGATGATCGCCAGCCCACGCTTGCTGAGTACGACCTCCTTGAGGATCGGGGGCAGCTCGAGCTCCTCGAAGGTCGGGATCTTGGCGTTGATCAGCCGGATGACGCAGCCGACCGCCGCCTGCTGCACGAAGGCGCTCACGCGAAAGCGCCCGATGCCCGGCGGGGCGATCGCGAAGTTGCATTCCTTGGTGGCGTCGAATTCCTTGGTCTGCCGGTCGTTCATGATGGCGCGCACCAGCGTCGCGGACTGCTCCACGGTGAGCGCTCGCTCGCTCTGCGGCCGGATTTCGCCGTCGATCTTGATGGCCGGCGGGAAGCCCGCGGTAATGAACAGGTCGGAGGCCTTTTTCTCCGTTACCCGCCGCAGCAGGTCCTGCATCAGCTTGATGGCTTGATCGCGATCCATGAGGTGCGCCTTTGGAGGAATTACAACGAGTCCTTGTTCTGCGCCTTGTAGCGCGCCTCTTCCTTGCTGACCATGCCCTTGGCGACCAGCTCCGCGAGGCACTGGTCGAGGGTCTGCATGCCCTGCGCGCCGCCGGTCTGAATGGAGGAGTACATCTGCGCGATCTTGCCCTCGCGGATGAGGTTACGGATCGCGGGCGTGCCGATCATGATCTCGTGGGCCGCAATCCGGCCGCCGGCGTTCTTCTTCATCAGCGTCTGCGAAATCACCGCGCGCAGCGACTCCGACAGCATCGAGCGCACCATGTCCTTCTCCTCGCCCGGGAACACGTCGACGATACGGTCGATGGTCTTGGCGGCGGAGCTGGTGTGCAGCGTGCCGAACACCAGGTGGCCGGTCTCGGCGGCGGTGAGCGCCAGGCGGATGGTCTCCAGGTCGCGCATTTCACCGACCAGGATGACATCCGGATCCTCGCGCAGCGCCGAACGCAGCGCCTCGCTGAAGCCGAGCGTGTCGCGGTGCACTTCGCGCTGGTTGACGAGACAGCGCTTGGACTCGTGCACGAACTCGATCGGATCCTCGATGGTGATGATGTGATCGGGGCGGTTGTCGTTGCAGTGATTGACCATGCCGGCGAGGGTGGTGGACTTGCCCGAGCCGGTCGGCCCGGTCACCAGCACCAGGCCGCGCGGCAGCATGCACAGGTCGCGGAAGATCTTCGGCGAGTTCAGGTCCTCGAGCGACAGAATCGCCGACGGGATGTTGCGGAACACTGCGCCCGCGCCGCGGTTCTGGTTGAAGGCATTGACGCGAAAGCGCGCCAGCTTTGGAATCTCGAACGAGAAGTCGGTTTCGAAGAACTCCTCGTAGGCCTTGCGCTGCTTGTCGTTCATGATGTCGTACACCATGGAGTGCACTTCCTTGTGCGACAGCGGCGGCATATTGATGCGCTTCATGTCGCCGTCGACGCGGATCATCGGCGGCACGCCCGAGGACAGATGCAGGTCCGAGGCGTTGTTCTTGACGGCGAAGGCGAGGAGTTGCGCGATGTCGACGGCCATTGATGCTCCCTGGAACGGCGCGGCCTAAGGTGCAGGCAAGGGACGTGCGAGTCTGCGCCTTGAGTGCGGCGGCAGTATAACGGAGGGGTCACACCTCCAATATGTTAATGAGTCCGCAGAATTTGCCCGAGCGTATCGCGGCCGTGCGAGACCGAATGGCGCGCGCCGCCGCCGCGGCCGGACGAAATGCGCAGTCGGTCACACTCCTTGCCGTCGGCAAGGCACAACCCCCGGAATTGCTCGCCGCCGCCGCCGGCTGCGGCCTGCAGCACTTCGGCGAGAGCTACCTGCAGGAGGCGCTGGCCAAGATTGCCGCGCTGCGTGAGCGGCAGCTCACCTGGCACTTCGTCGGGCGGGTGCAGGCCAACAAGACCCGCCCGATCGCGGAAGCCTTCGCCTGGGTGCACGCACTCGACCGGCTCAGGATCGCGGAGCGCCTCGCCGCGCAGCGCCCGTTCCACGCTCCGCCACTCAACGTCTGCCTGCAGGTGAACCTCGCGCAGGAACTCACCAAGGGCGGCGTCACACCCGCCGAGCTCCCCGCCCTCGCCGCCGCGGTGGCGGGGCTGCCGCGCCTCGCGCTGCGCGGCCTGATGTGCATTCCACCGGAAGAGAGCGAGCCGGCGCGCCAGCGCGCGTGGTTCGCCAGGCTGCGCGAGCTTCTGGAGCGGCTCAACGCCGCGGGCGCCCGGCTCGACACGCTGTCGATGGGCATGAGCGGTGACTTCGAAGCGGCGATTGCCGAAGGCGCGACCATCGTGCGCCTCGGGACGGCGCTGTTTGGCCCAAGACCCGTACAATAGCGCACGCATGACCAACAAGCGCCTCGCCATACTCGGAGCCGGCAACATGGGCCGCGCGCTCATCGGCGGGCTGCTGCGCTCGGGTACGCGGCCCGAGCACATCAGCGTCGGCGAGCCGACCGCCGCCGCGCGCGAGGCGCTGGCGCGCGATCTGGGCATCACGGCCAGCGCCGACAACGCCGCGGCGGTCCGCGGCGCCGCCGTGGTGGTGCTCGCGGTGAAACCGCAGGAAGCCGCGGCGGTGCTCGCCGCCCTGGCGGGCCAGTGGGGCGCGCCGGGACCCCTGCTCATTTCCGTGGCCGCCGGCCTGCGCGTGGCGACCCTGCAGGCCTGGTGCGGGCCGGGCATCGCGGTGGTGCGCGCCATCCCCAATCGCGCGGCGCTGCTCGGCGCCGCTGCCACCGGCCTGTTTGCCCCGCCACGGGTGGCGGCGCCGCAGCGCGCCACCGCCGAACAGCTGCTGAGGTCCGTGGGCGAAGTCGTGTGGGTTGCGACGGAAGACGCGCTGGATGTCGTGACGGCGCTCTCCGGCAGCGGCCCGGCTTACTTCTTCCTGCTGGCGGAGCTCATGGCCGAGGCCGCCGAGCGGCTCGGGCTCGAGGGACCCGCCGCGCGCCGCCTGGCCGCGGCCACGCTCCACGGGGCGGGCCTGCTGGCGCACGGTGGGGATGCGGACCTCACGCGGCTGCGGGCCGAGGTCACCTCACGCGGAGGCACGACGGAAGCGGCACTGCGCGTGCTCGAAGACGCGGGCCTGCGCGCCAGCGTGGCGCGCGCGCTCGAAGCCGCGGCGCAGCGCGGCCGCGAGCTGGCCGCATCGCACCAGACCTGATCCTCACCGCCGGTGACTCATGAGCGCGATCATCTTCATTGTCGAAACGCTGCTGTCGCTGGCGCTGTTTGTGGTTCTGGCACGCCTGCTGCTGCAGTGGACGCGCGCCGACTTCCGCAATCCGCTCTGTCAGGCGGTGGTGCGGATCACGAATCCGCTCATCCTGCCGCTGCGCCGTGTGCTGCCGCCCATGGGCAAGGTCGACACCGCTTCCGTGGTCGCGGTGCTGCTGATCGCCACGGTCGACGTTGCCTGCATCTTCGCTCTGCACGGCCTCGGCTTCCCGCCACCGCTGCTGTGGGTACGGCCGGTGCTCACCGAGATCGCGCGCACGCTGCTGTGGACCTATCTGTCCGCGATTTTCCTGTACGCGCTGCTCAGTCTCATTGCCCCGGGCGGTTACTCGCCGCTGCAGTCGGTGCTCGCGACGTTGTGCGAACCGGTGCTGCGGCCGATCCGGCGGCTGATCCCCGCGGTCGCGGGGCTCGACCTGTCGCCGCTGTGGGCGATCATCGCCATCCAGGCGGTTCTGATCCTGATGCGCTGAAATCCTCTGCGCGCGCAGCGCCGCCACGCCCGTCCGTTGCGCTGACGGAACACACGCTTAGCGCCGACTTCGCAACGAGAATCACAGCATTGGCGCGCACCGGGGTGGTGCGCGTCGCGGCTGCGCCGCTCACGCCCGCGCGCGTGCTGCCGGCCTCACGCAACGGAAACCCTGAGAAAAAAGGCACTTTCGCAACACTGCGACAGAAAAAAGCGCTTGCGAAAGCGTGCGCATGTGCTATTTTTCGCGCCGATTCTCATCGCGCGGCCGCACGGCGCCGCGTTTCGCAACAGTCAATTCTCGAGGAGTAGCGAAAAATGGCGAAAAAGGGTGGCGCACCGACGAAGTCGGAAGTACTGACACACATCTCCAAAGACACCGGCCTCTCCCGCAAGCAGGTCGGAGGCGTCTTCGATTCCCTTGGCGGTGTGATCAAGAAGAGCCTGCGCGGTAATGGTCTGTTCACCATGCCCGGGCTGCTGAAAATGAAGGTCGTCAAGAAGCCGGCGACCAAGGCCCGCGAAGGCATCAACCCGTTCACCGGCCAGAAGATGATGTTCAAGGCCAAGCCGGCGAGCAAGAAAGTTCGCGTCATGCCCCTCAAGAGCCTGAAGGGGATGGTTAACCAGTAACGGCTCGGACTTCTCCGCAACCGCGGGCAAAGGCCCGGGAGGAGCGCGGCTCCTGCCGGGCCTTTTGTTGCGTGCCCGGCGCCGCAGAGTGCGCGCTCAGCTCTTCTTTTCGACCGGTACGATGGTTAATTCGACGCGTCGGTTCTGCTGGCGGCCGGCGGCCGTGTCATTCGAGGCAATCGGGTGCTTCTCCCCGTCGCCCACGGTGATGAGACGCTCGGACCGCACGCCACGGCTGGTGAGATAAGCCGCCACCGACTTTGCGCGGCGCTCCGAGAGAGCCTGATTGTAAGCGGGGCTGCCGGTGGAATCCGTGTGGCCGGCCACCTCGACCATGGTCTGGTCGTACTGGACCAGGGTCGTGCTGACCTTGTCGAGGATCGGGTAGAAATCCGCGTTCACGTCGGCACTGTTGGTCGCGAAAGTGATGTGGCCAGGCATGGCGAGCGTGATGTTGTTGCCCTGACGGACGACGCTGACACCCGATCCCGCCATGCTCGCGCGCAACTGCTGCTCCTGGCGGTCCTGGTAGTTTCCGATCGCGCCGCCGGCGATCCCGCCGATCGCCGCTCCGATCAGCGCGTTCTGGAATTTGTCACCGCGCGTGAGCAAGCCGATGACGGCGCCGGCCGCAGCCCCGATACCTGCGCCGGTGCGCGTCTTGTGGTATTCCGGACTGGTCGCAGTCTGTTGCACAGTCTCGCAAGCACTCGCCAAAGCAACGAGCGCAGCCACGCCCACCAGCACGCGGGTTCTCACTGGCATTCCTCCGCCATGAAACGCGCCGGCAGTCTAGGCTGCCATGAACGCCAGCACCACATCGCGCAGCTCGTTGAGGCGCCCGTGAAAGAAGTGGCTGGCGCCGGGCAGCACCCTCATCTGCGGAGCCGGTGACAGCGTGTCAGCCCAAGCCCGCACCGCCTGCAGCGGCACCACCTCATCGGCGTCGCCGTGCACGATGAGCCACGGACAGGCGGGCGGCGCGGCATCCGTGACCGTGATGGTCGTGATACCGGGCGCCACGGCGATGAGACGCTGCGGGCCGGCTTCTCCCGCCGCGCGCACCGCTACCGCGCCGCCAAAGGAGAATCCCGCCAGCCACAGGGCCGCATTCGGCCAGCGCCGCCGCCCGTAGGCGACGACCGCCAGTGCGTCCGCCGTCTCACCGCGACCTGCGTCGTAACTGCCGGCGCTCGCGCCGACACCGCGGAAATTGAAGCGGATGGCGGGTGCCCCGAGCTGTTCGAGGGCGCGCGCCACCGTGTACACGACCTTGTTGTCCAGGCTTCCCCCGTAGAGCGGATGCGGGTGGCAGACCACGGCGAAGGCGCTGACGGGTTGCAGTCCCTGGCCCTCGATCACCGGGGTCTCGATGAGCGCCTGCAAAGGTCCGGCGGGACCCGCAAGGCTGGTGCGCTCAGCCTGCGGGGGCTTCTGAACCGCCATCAGGACGCCGCGCGCGGCGGCGCGGCGAGGCGCACCAGCAGGCGATTCAGGCGCTGCACGTACTCGGGAGCATTGGCGAGCTGACCGCCTTCGGCGAGCACGGCCTGCTCGTACAACAGTTGCGCGAGCGCGGCGAACTGCTCGGAATCCGTGACGCCGTCCAGGTAGCTGACCAGCGGGTGACCCACGTTGACCTCCAGCACCGGGCGGCCCTGCGGGGTCTTCTGACCGGCGGCGGCGAGGATGCGCCGCATGCGCTCGGGCAGGTCGTGCTCGCCGAGAACCAGCACCGTGGGGGATTCGGTGAGGCGCTCGCTGATGCGCACCTCGGTGACGCGCTCCCCGAGCGCGTCCTTGATGCGCTTGAGCAGACCCTTGCTCTCCTTCAACTGTGCATCGCGCTGTTGGCGATCGGCATCGCTCGCGAGTCCACCGAGCTCCAGGTCCCCGCGCGAGGCGTCCTTGAAGCGCTTGCCCTCAAAGCTCTGCAGCTGCCCCATCACCCACTCGTCGATACGTTCACCGAGCAGCAGGACTTCCAGCCCGCGTTCCCTCAGGCGCTCGATGGCGGGGCTGCCGCGCGCGGCTTCGAGGCTCTCGCCGATCACGTAGTAGATCCGCTCCTGTCCCGGTTTCAGGCGCGCGACATAGTCCGCGAGGCCCACCGAGGGGGTGTCATCGGTGTTGTGCGTGCTGGCAAAGCGCAGCAGCGGCAGGATCGAGCCCTGGTTGGCCTGGTCCTGTGCGATGCCCTCTTTCAGTACCGCACCGAATTCCTTCCAGAAGGTCGCGTACTTGTCCGGTTCGTCCTTGGCCAGGCGCGCCAGCAGATCCAGCACCCGCCTGGTGAGGCCGCTCCTGATGGCCTCGACCTCCGGGTCCTGCTGCAGGATCTCGCGCGAGACGTTCAGCGGCAGGTCGCTGGAGTCCACCACGCCCTTCACGAACCGCAGGTACTGCGGCAGGAACTGCTCGGCGTCGTCCATGATGAACACCCGGCGCACGTACAGCTTCACTCCCCGCGCCCCCTCGCGCTGCCACAGGTCGAAGGGGGCGCGCGCGGGCAGGTAGAGGAGACTGGTGTATTCGCGCTTGCCTTCCACCTTGTTGTGGCTCCAGGCGAGCGGATCGGTGAAGTCATGCGCCAGGTACTGGTAGAACTGCCGGTATTCCTCGTCCGAAACCTGCGTGCGCGGCAGCGTCCACAGCGCCTTGGCCTGGTTGACCACTTCGTACTCGAGCGACGCCTCGCCCTCCTTGCGCATGCGCACCGCAAAGCCGATGTGGTCCGAATAGCGCCGGATGAGGCCGCGCACGCGCATGGGATCGGCGAACTCGCGGGCGTCGGCTTTCAAATGCAGCGTCACGGATGTGCCGCGCGCCGCCTGGCTCACGGTCTCCACGGTGAATTCCCCGTCGGCCCCGGATTCCCAGCGCACCCCCGCCTCGGGCGCGGTTCCCGCCTTGCGCGAGCGCACCTCGACGCGCTCGGCGACGATGAACGCCGAATAGAAGCCGACCCCGAACTGCCCGATGAGCTGCGAGGCTTTCTGCTCATCCCCCGACAGCGAGCGGAAGAATTCCGCCGTACCCGAGCGCGCAATGGTGCCGAGGTGGGCGACGGCCTCCTCGCGCGTCATGCCGATGCCGTTGTCGGTGATGGTCAGCGTGCCGGCGGCCGGATCGGCATCGATGCGGATGCCGAGATCTGAGGTCTCGGCCAGCAGCGCGCTGTCTGCGATCGCTGCGAAGCGCAGCCGATCGCAGGCGTCGGAGGCGTTGGAGATGAGCTCACGCAGGAAGATCTCCCGGTGGCTGTAGAGGGAGTGGATCATGAGCCTGAGCAGCTCGCGCACCTCGGCCTGGAAGCCGTGCGTCTCCCGTGCGCTCGCGGGTTCGGGTTGCCGGTTGTGTTCGGATTCCATGCTCGCCATCCGCGGAACCTCAGACAGGGGTCCGCAAACAGAGCATCTTGGGAACGGCTGTGGAATTTTCAAGCGCCGCGGCCGTAACCTGAGCACTCACGGCCAGGAGGCGGACCGCGCGGCGCCGAAGCGATGGCTAGACGGCGAAGTTCAGCAGGTGGCGGTGGGCGAGCAGCAGTGTCGCGGTGCCGGCCAGCAGGACCTCGGAGGCCGCGGCAATGAGCGGCGCTGCGGCGCTGGCGATTTCGACCGCCGTCGACGTCGCCACGTGGCGACAGGCGCCGGCGACATCGTCGAGCTCGTCCCACAGATGCAGAAAGACTTCCATCGGCGCTGACTTTACGGAGCCGCCGTGCGCGGCGGCGTGCTCACGCTCACAGTCGCGGATACTACGTATCGGCTTGCAGGAGCTCCGGGGCGTGCGTACGCTTGGCTGCGAACCGCGTCACCACGCGGATGTGACAAAACAAGGTCCTCATGCAGCGCATCGTCGTCCTGAACCCCAAAGGCGGGTCCGGCAAGACGACCATCGCTATCAATCTGGCGAGCTATCTGGCTTCTCGCGGGCATACGCCGGTCCTCATGGATTTCGACCCTCAGGGTTCCTCCTTCCGCTGGGTCAGGAAGCGCAAGCCCGTGCAGGCACCGATTCACGTCATCGCCGCTTTTGAGAAAGACACGCGAACCACGCGCGCGTTCCAGTTACGAGTGCCCGATGTGGCCACGCACGTCATCGTGGACACGCCCGCGGCGCTGGATTCGCGCCAGCTGGCCGACATGACCCGGGATGCCGACAAGATCATCGTGCCGGTCCTGCCGTCGGACATCGACATCCATGCCTGCTCGCGCTGCATCCGCGACCTGCTGCTGGTGGCCAAGGTCCGGCGCGACGAGGACCGCATCGGCGTCATCGCCAACCGCATCCGCCGCAATACGCTCACCTACCAAGCGCTGATCCGCTTCCTGCACACCTTAAAGATCCCGATCGTCGCGACCATCCGGGACTCGCAGAACTACCTGCGCGGCGCTGAGCTTGGCATCGGCGTCCACGAGATGAAGAGCTATGTGGCGCAGGATGACGTCGCGCAATGGGTGCCGCTGGTGGAGTGGCTGGCGCGGCCCGCAGGCGCGGCGCCAGCCCCGCCGGGGGCTTCCTCGCAGGATGCCGGCAAGCCGGTTGGCGACGGGGAGCCCGTCGGCAGCGGGGGTGGTTCGCAGGCGGTGGCTGTGCGGGCGGCGTCGCAGGCGCTCATCGCCTGATGCCCTGAGAAAAGGATGACGGGCACGACCGGCGCTGCAGGCGCGGATCGTAAGTTGCGCCCCCGGAACGCTATTTCTTGGGTTTGCCCGCGAGGCTGGCGCCGGTGCTGTCGGTCGCCTTCCAGGTATCCCGCACCTGATCCGCCCAGTTCTTGTAGTTCGACCAGGTGTAAAGGTTGCGGGTGATGGCAGCCTGGCGCGCGCGCGCGCGCTGCATGCGATCCAGCCAGTTCGCGTACGCGTCCGCGCCTCCCGTCGGGGTGCCCGCAGGCGCCGCCGGTTCGCGCTGCGTCCCGGGCGCGTCGTCTCGCCCCCTGTCGCTCGAGCTCATGAGAAAGCTCCTCATTGATTTGACTCGCAGCGTACGGCGTTGGCTGTGCGGCCGCAGGAACTGGTTCACGGGAATGTCGCCAGCCGCATACGTAGTTATGGCATGCGCGCACGGCTGGGACGCAGCTCTCGCGCAATAATCACGCAGTGTGCGGCGTGCAGAACGTTATGTAATCGCGCGCCGCGCGCGCTCGCGCAGCTGTTAAGCGACCAGCCGATAGACCGGACGGTAGGTGCTGCCGGGCAGGCGCATGCGCCGCTGCGCGACGAAGGCGGCCAGCAGCTCATCGAGCAGCAGCATGATCGACGGATCGCCGGCGAGTTCGTAGGGACCCTCGCGCTCGATCGCCTGGATCCCGTACTCCTTGACGTTGCCGGTGACGATCCCCGAGAACGCGCGCCGCAGGTTGGCGGCGAGCTCATGGGCGGGCTGCTCGCGCTTCAGCTGCAGCCCGCGCATCGCCGCGTGCGTGACCTCGAAGGGCTGCTGGAACTGCGGCTGAATCGACAGCAGCCAGTTGAAGTTGTACGAGTCGCTGTGGTGGCGGCGGAACTCGCGTACCGCGTCCATGCTGCGCACCAGGCGCCGGGCCACGTCCGGCGGATCATCGATGACGGTGATCAGCCGCCGCACCGCCTCGGCCCCCAGGGTGCCGGAGATGAAGCGGGTGATGTGCTCGAAATACGCGGCGCTGTCGCGCGGCCCGGTCAGCAGGATGGGAAACGGCTGCTCGCGGTTGGCGGGATCCAGCAGGATTCCCGTCAGGTACAGGATCTCTTCCGCGGTCCCCGCCCCGCCGGGGAACACCACAATGCCGTGCGCCAGGCGCACGAACGCCTCCAGGCGCTTTTCGATGTCCGGCATGATCGCCAGCTGGGTGACGATGGGATTGGGCGGCTCGGCGGCGATGATCCCCGGCTCGGTGATGCCGATATAGCGGCCGTGCTCGATGCGCTGCTTGGCGTGACCGATGGTCGCGCCCTTCATCGGGCCCTTCATGGCGCCCGGACCGCAGCCGGTGCACACGTCGAGCCCGCGCAGGCCGAGCTCGTAGCCCACGTTCTTGGTGTACTGGTATTCCTCCGCGGCGATCGAGTGCCCGCCCCAGCACACCACCAGGTTCGGCCGCGCCTTGTAGTCCAGCAGCCGCGCGTTACGCAGCACATGGAACACGGCGTTGGTGATCGAAGCGGAGTCCGTCAGATCGAAGCGGCCGCTGGCGATGATCTCGTTGGAGATGAACACCACGTCGCGCAGCACGGCGAACAGGTGCTCCTTGATGCCGCGGATCATCTCACCGTCGACAAAGGCGGCCGCCGGGGCGTTCTGCACCTCGAGCTTCACCCCCCAGGGGTGACGCACGATGCGGATGTCGAAGTCGCGGTAACGGTCGAAGATCTCCTTGGCGTTGTCGGTGGGTGCACCGCTGTTGAGCACCGCCAGCGCGCAGCGGCGGAACAGCGGGTACAGACCCCCCTGCCCGGTGTCCAGGAGCTTGTCGATTTCGCTCTGCGAGAGGATCTCGAGACTGCCGAGCGGACCGACGCGGGCGTCGACGAATTCTGGAAAGTCGCTGCTCACGCTAGGGAAGGATGTCTATCGGCACATCGTCGGGTGTGAGCATCCAGATCTCCACCATGTCGGCGTTCGACACGGCGATGCAGCCATCGGTCCAGTCGTTTTTGGAATAGTAGTCCGGGTCGTGCCGCAGCTGGTTCGGCAGACCGTGGATCATGATCGAGCCGCCGCTGTCCCAGTGCCGTGCCCGCGCGCGCTTCACATCCAGCGGGTTCGGGTACGACACCTTGATCGAGAGGAAGTAGTCGCTGCGGGGATTGCGGCGCTCGAGGCGGTAGCTGCCTTCGGGCGTGCGGAAGTCTCCGGAGCGCTCCTTCTGTCCCACCGGGCTCAAGCCGAGCGCGACGTGATATGAGCGTACGACGTTGCCGCCATGCATCAGAATCAGGCGCCGCTCGGTTTTGCGCACCACTACGCGGTCCACCACCGGCAGGGTCTCGACCGCCGGACGCAGCCTGACCGCCTGGACCTCCGGCAGCGCGTCCGAGTGCGCTGCGCCCGCCACGCAGGCGAGCGCCAGGATCGCAACTAAGGTCCTGAAAGTCATCATGTTCTGCTTCGACACGGCACCAGTTCAGGTGATTATAGGCACACGCCCATCTGCCGGCATGTACGCCCGTCACAGCGCCCCGCGGCCCCATTCTGGGGGGACAATCGCGCACCGATCAACCGCCGCTGCCCACTTCCTCCACCCGCGGCATCACGATCTGGGTGCCGGGGTGCAGGTCGGCGAGATCCGCATCGGGGTTGTACTGCTGCACCAGCCATATGGGCATCTGCGCCGCGCGCTGAGTGAGGGTCCACAGCGAGTCACCGGGCCGCGCAATGTAGACCTCGGTGCCCACGATCCGGTGCGCGGCGAAATAGGCGGCCTGGAGCTGGCGGTGATACTCGCGACGGCGCGTTTCGAACGCCTCGCGCGACACCTTGCCGAAATCCAGCCTGATGCGCTGGCCGATGAGCACCGGGCGGCGAAACTTGAAGCGATTGATGTCGCGCACGTGCTGTGTGCTCACGCTAAGCCAGTCGCTGTAATGCCCCAGCGTCTCGTCCCCGGCCACCCGGATCGTGTCGTCGTGCCCGACGCTGTAGTCGTTCGGATCGGCGCTCTGCTCGGCCTCCGCCGCCGGCCCGAGCGCAGGACTCAGCGCCTCCGCCTGTGCCGCCGACACCGGTTGCGGGCTGGTCGCGGCAGTGCGTGACTTCGCCGCCGCGGCCGCGGCGGCCGCGTCCTCGGCGCTCTCGCGCTGCGCCACATCGGCGGACACCGCGCCACCGGGCGATGCGGGCTCGATCGTAATGGTGGGTGTGCGGCCAGGCCCGCTCGCCGCCGGGGCTGCGGGGACTGGCGTCGCAGCCGCGGCGACCGTCACCGACGGCGTCTCGGGCACGGTGATGGTGCTGCCGGCATGCAGGCGCGCGCTGGTGCGCAGGTGGTTCAGCCGGGCGAGCGCCTCGGCCGACACCCCGTAGCGCTCCGCCACCTGCGCCAGCGTGTCGCCGCGCTGCACCCGGTAGCGCGGCGGCCCGCTTTGGCCGGCGAACATCTCAGCGGGACTCAGGCGTTGCGCGAGCAGGTCGCGGGTCCAGGGCGAGCCCTCGAGGGGCAGCCGCAGATGGTAGGCCTTGGGCACGCGCTGCCGGCCGTCCCACACCGAACGCAGCAGCGCCGGGTTCAGCGCCCGCAGCCTGTCAGCATCGATCTTCAGGGCGCGCTCCAGCGTCGCCATGGGCACGTAGGCCGGCACCTGCACCTCCTGGAACCGGGTTTCGCTCTGCTTCTGCAGCGCACCGAAGTACTTCTCGGGATTGCGATCGATGTCGAGCGCCGCGAGGAACGAGACATAGAAATTGCGCGATGCGAAGCCGAAGGTGCGGCTGTTGTAGCTGCGCACGATCCTGACGATGTCGTCGGTGCCGAGCGTCTCCTTGGCGTGGCGCACGCCGGCGGTGCCGTGGTTGTACGCCGTGAGCGCCAGCGGCCAGCTGCCGAGCACCCGGTAGTTGTAGGCGAGCAGCTGTGCCGCGGCCTCGGTGGAGCGGAACGGGTCGAGGCGATCGTCCACCGCGCTGTCGATGCGCATATAACGCCGCCCGGTCGAGCGCATGAACTGCCACAGGCCTGCGGCGCCGACCTTCGAGTAGGCGCCCGGATTGAACGAGGACTCCACGTGCGGCAGTACCGCCAGCTCCGCGGGCAGCCCCAGATTCGCCAGCGTCTCCGCGATGTGCGTCTCCCAGGCGCCGGAGCGGATCAGCCCCGCGCGGAAGCGGTCCGCCTGGCCCAGCTGGAAGCGGATGTCGTCGATCGCCGAGCGCAGGCGGGCGGGTGTGCTCTCGGCGCCCCACAGGTCCCTGATCCGCTGATCATCGTCGGACAGCGGGGCGTCTGCGGCATCCGCGATGCGGTGCAGCGCAGCACCGTAGCGCTCGCGCGCCTGGTCCACCTGGCGCTCGCGTTCAGCCGGCGTGGTGTTGGGAGCGAAGTGCAGCGTGTCGTAGACCACGCCGAGGTTGTACTGGTCGTGGAGCAATCCCGCGTTGGTGTCGATCTGCGTGTAGACGCGGATCCAGAACTGCACGTCGCGCTCCAGCTGCGGCGGGCGCGGCATGGGATTGTCTTGCGCCAGGGCGGGCGCGAACGCGAGCCACGCGCTCAAGGCCGCGAAACTCCATCGGCACGCGCTGAGCGGCCATCGGATCGCGCCGCGCCGGCCCGCCGGGCCCCCTGTCGAGTTCATTTACACTCCTGTAAGGACCAAGTTCCCATGTGAGTTCAAGGGCTTGTGGGACATCTGCCCCTCGCAGCGCGCCCCCGCGCACCCATGAATGCGTCGGGTATTTTGACACTGCCGGGCGCCGCGTGCCGATTTGGGGCCCGCGAGAGGCCTGCGGCTACCGGAGGGTGAGCGCGTGGACGCTCCTCACAACGTGCAGTGCGTCACAGTTGCGAGAGCCGTGGCGGACAAGATGTCCAACCGCAGCGGCAGGCAGGGGCGTTGGCACGAGTGTTGCTAATCTAACAGTAACGGCAACAACTGCCGGGACGGAAGCAAGGCCACGGGATTAACGAACAAGAAAGCGCAGATCTGGAATGCAGTCAGGATGACTCGTCGGATACTGTGCCCTTGACCGGATAATAATAACGATAATTGACTCCTCCACACACAAGCAAGCGACCGACACCCCGCGAAAGCGGGGTTTTTTTTGCCTGTGCAGCGCGGCGTGGTTCTACGAAAAACGGCGAGGCAGCAGGCCGGCTGCCTCCCAAGTTCGCGTAGGGTCTGTCAGTCGAGGTTGGTCGTTCGCAGAAAGCTTCAGGTTCATCCGCATTTCGAGTCGCCGCAGTTCAGGCAGGTCATGCAGCCGTCCATCATGACGACCGCCGCGGTGCTGCACCGCCCACATAGCTGCGCGCCCTCCGGGAAGTGCGACTTGGCAAAGGCGTCGGCCTGCCGGGCGCGCGCCTGGAACTCGGCGCGCTTCTCGTCGACCAGCTTCTGCTGGTGCGGATCGAGCTGCGTCTTCCTGATGAGACCGATGCTCTGCAGGTGCTTCTCGATGACATAGCCGAGCTCGGCGATGATCGAGGGCATGAACTTTCCGCCGGGCTGCCAGTAACCGCCGCGCGGGTCGAACACCGCCTTCAGCTCATCCACCAGGAAGGTGACGTCGCCGCCCTTGCGGAACACCGCCGAGATGATGCGTGTGAGCGCCACGATCCACTGGAAGTGATCGAGGTTCTTGGAGTTGATGAAAACCTCGAACGGCCGGCGCTGCTCGTACTCGGTGCCCTCGTTCAGCACGATGTCGTTGATGGTCACGTACATGGCGTGATCCGAGATCGGCGTCTTGATCTTGTAGGTAGAGCCGACCAGGACCTCCGGGCGCTCGAGCCGCTCGTGCATGCGGATGACCTTGGCGGTATGGCCGTTCTTGTCGCGCACCAGCTCCGGTTCTCCGGGGTGTGCCGCCCTGGCCTCGGAGGCGGCCTTCTCCGCCGCCTTCTCCGCTGCCTTGTCCGCTGCCTTGTCCGGAGCCTTGTCCTCCGGCTTCTGCACCTGGTACTTGACGATTTTGCGGTCGATCTTAATAGCCATAATCAGTGCCTCACATGCGCCCGTAGTACCCGTCCTTGATCGCATCGAACAAATTGGCGGCGGTGTGGATCTCGCCGTCGTAGTCGATCTCCTCGTCGCCACGCACTTCGATCACCGAGCCGTCCTCGAGCGTGAACTTGTAGAGCGTGTTTTTCAGGTCCTGTTCCTTCACCAGCACGCCCTGGAACGCTTCCGGATTGAAGCGGAAGGTGGTGCAGCCCTTCAGGCCCTGCTCGTGTGCATACAGATAGATGTCCTTGAACTTCGCGTAGGGGAAATCCGTAGGCACGTTCGCCGTCTTAGAAATCGACGAATCGACCCACTTCTGGGCCGCAGCCTGCACCTCGACATGCTCCTTGGGAGTGACGTCGTCGGAGGCGATGAAGAAGTCCGGCAGTCTCTCAGCATCGTTCGTCGCTCCAGGTTTGGCATTAGGATTCACCAGCTCGCGGTAGGCGAGCAGTTCGAAGGAATAAACGTCGACCTTCTCCTTGGACTTCTTCCCTTCCCGGATCACATTGCGGAAATAGTGGTGCGCGAACGACGGCTCGATGCCGTTCGAGGCATTGTTCGCGAGCGACAGCGAGATCGTGCCGGTGGGCGCGATTGAAGTGTGATGCGTGAAGCGCGCACCGGTCTCCGCCAGCTCGTGCACCAGCTGCGGCGCAACGTTCGCGATGCGCTGCATGTAACGGCTGTATTTCGCGTGCAGCAGGCGCCCGGCGATCTTCACCCCCGGCTTCCAGCCATCGCGCGCCATCTCCGGGCGCTTGCGCAGCATTTCCTTCGTGACCGTGAACTCCTCGTTCATGATCGGCGCCGGCCCCTTCTCGCGCGCCAGCTGCAGCGCCGCTTCCCAGCCGGCCACCGCCATCTCGCGCGCCACGTCCTCGGTGAACTGCACCGCTTCCGGCGAGCCGTATTTCATGCGCAGCAGCGTCATGGTGCTGCCCAGCCCCAGGAACCCCATGCCGTGCCGGCGCTTGCGCAGGATCTCCTCGCGCTGCTTCGCGAGCGGCAGCCCGTTGACCTCGACCACGTTGTCGAGCATGCGCGTGAACACCTTCACCACCTCGCGGTACTCCGACCAGTCGAATTCCGCGAAATCGCCGAACGGATGCTTCACGAAGCGTGTCAGGTTCACCGAGCCGAGCAGGCACGAGCCGTACGGCGGCAGCGGCTGTTCGCCGCACGGGTTGGTGGCGCGGATGTTCTCGCACCACCAGTTGTTGTTCATCTCGTTGACACGGTCGATGAGAATGAAGCCGGGCTCGGCGAAGTCATAGGTGGACGTCATGATCACGTCCCACACGCGCCGCGCCGGCAACGTCTTGTAGATCTTGCAGGCCACGAGACCCTCGTCGTTGGCCACATAGCCCTCGTGCACCGGCCACTCGCGCCACACGAACTTCGCCGCATCGGTGAGATCGGGTTTGTCCGCCTCGTACTCCCGCTGCGACAGCGGGAAGGCAAGCTTCCACTCGTGGTCCTCGCGCACCGCCAGCATGAACTCGTCAGTGATCAGCAGCGACAGGTTGAACTGCCGCAGGCGACCGTTCTCGCGCTTGGCGCGGATGAACTCCATGACGTCCGGATGCCCGACATCGAACGTGCCCATCTGTGCGCCGCGGCGTCCGCCGGCGGAGGAGACGGTGAAACACATCTTGTCGAAGATATCCATGAAGGACAGGGGGCCTGAGGTATAGGCGCCCGCGCCCGACACATACGCGCCGCGCGGGCGCAGCGTCGAGTGCTCATAGCCGATGCCGCAGCCGGCTTTCAGCGTCAGTCCCGCCTCGTGAACCTTCCTGAGGATGTCGTCCATTGAGTCGTGGATCGTGCCCGAGACCGTGCAGTTGATGGTCGAGGTCGCGGGCTTGTGCTCGAGCGCCCCGGCATTGGAGATGACACGGCCGGCGGGAATGGCCCCGCGTCGCAGCGCCCACAGGAAGCGCTCGTTCCAGTGCTCGCGCACGTCCTCGTGCTCGACGTCGGCGAGCGCGCGCGCAACGCGCTGGTAGGTATCGTCCATCGTCCTGTCGATGGGCGTATCGTCCTTGGCGGTGAGGCGATACTTCTTGTCCCAGATGTCGAGCGACGCTTCCTGGAAAGGAATGGCGTCGATGTCCCTGGGATCGATCTTGAAGACAGTGTTCATGTAATCCGCGGCGCTCCGAACGTTCTTGACGCCTTGCTCAACGGATTGCAGGGAATGCCAGCCAAAGCGCTTGAGACGGCGCTCAACGAGCCGCGAACCTGTACCTGCTGCCGTTTAAGACAGTCAGGTCCCTGAAACCCCCCCGACCGCGTGACCCTTGGATCGCTGTGGCGCGAACACAAGATCTTGTGTCGGGGTCAAAAGACTAATGAGCGTTCGGGGGTGCGTCAAGCGTGACAATGTCAAATTTTTGTACCAATTTAAGTAAGTAATTTCAATAACTTATAAAGTTATTGGCCGTTGAATGCGAGAAATTTTTTTGAGGTTTGTCGGGCTGCCTATTTCGGCTCCGACCCCAATATCTTGTACCCAGACGAAACACAGGTTTTACACAGCCTGCCCACAAAAAATGAGCATCTCGAGCACGAATTTCTGCCTCCGGGAGAGCCGTCTCTGGGAGCGCCGGCGCCGTGATCGCCCGTGCCGCAACGGTGCCGCTCTTGAAAGCTCAGCCCGTCAGCCACACATCCTGTGCAACCGCGCAAGGCTTGCGCTTTTGTTTTCAACATTCCAACAGGAGAGCAATTATGACCATCGTTCGTTACGAGCCGTGGGCGCTCTTGAGCCGCTTCCAGCAGCAGTTCGATCGCGCCGTGGGCGAGAGTGCTGACAGCGCGGATTCCGCGAGCGTCAGCTGGATCCCGCATGTCGACGTCCGTGAGGAAGCCGAGCGCTTCGTAGTGGTCGCTGACGTGCCGGGCGTCGAAGGCAAGGACATCGAGATCACCGCCGACAAGGGCGTGCTGACGATCCGCGGCGAGCGCCGCTCGGAGAAGAAGACGTCCGCGGACGGTTTCGAGCGCGTCGAGCGCGCCAACGGCACGTTCCTGCGCCGCTTCACCCTTCCTGAGAGCGCCGATGCCGAGGCGATCAAGGCCAGGCACGTGAACGGGGTGCTGGAAGTCAGCATCCCGAAGCGCCCCCAGGAGCAGCCGCGGCGCATTTCCGTCCAGGCCGCGTGACAGGATAGGGCTCAGGTCAGCCGGCAGTGCGCGCTCGCACTGCCGGCTTTCCGCAATGCTCAAGTGAAGGCGCCTATTCAGGATCGGTTCTAACCGGCGCAGGCGCTTCGGGCTAGAATTCCCAGGGCATGAGACCTCAATGGCTCCTCGCCCTGGTCGTGGCGCTCGCGGCGGCGCCGATCCCGGCTGCCATGCCGCCGGCGGTCGGGGAGACGCCGCTGCCGACGCTCGCGCCGATGATCAAGAAGGTCTCGCCGGCGGTGGTCAACATCGCCACGCGCGGCACCATTCGCGAGCGCGGTGCGCAGAACCCGCTGCTCGACGACCCCTTCTTCCGCCGCTTCTTCGACGTGCCACCGGACACCGGGCCGCGCGAGCGGCCGTTCCAGAGCGCCGGCTCCGGCGTCATCGTCGACGCCAAGAGCGGCTATATCGTCACCAACGCACACGTCGTGGAGAACGCCAACGAGATCACCGTCACGCTGCAGGATGGCCGCGACCTCAAGGCCGACGTCGTCGGCAGCGACACGCCCTCGGACGTGGCAGTCCTGAAGGTCAAGCCGGACGGTCTGTCGCAGGTCGCGCTCGGCGATTCGGCCAAGTCCGAGGTGGGCGACTTCGTGGTGGCCATCGGCAATCCCTTCGGCCTGCAACACACCGTGACCTCCGGAATCATCAGCGGCCTGTCGCGCTCCGGCATCAACCCCGACGGCTACGAGGACTTCATCCAGACCGACGCCTCGATTAACCCCGGCAATTCCGGTGGCGCACTGGTGAACCTGCGCGGTGAACTGATCGGAATCAACACCGCGATCCTGTCCCGGAGCGGGGGCAACATCGGCATCGGCTTCGCCATTCCGGTGAACATGGCGCGCAGTGTGATGGAGCAACTCATCAAGTACGGCTCGGTCAAGCGTGGCCAGCTGGGCGTGAGCATGTATACCGTGACGCCGGATATCGCGCATTCGCTCGGGCTCAGCAACGCCATGGGAGCGCTGGTGTCGCAGGTGGTCGAGGGGTCGCCGGCGGACAGAGCCGGCATCCGCACCGGGGACGTCATCACCTCCGTGAACGGGCAGACGGTCAAGTCCAACAGCGAGCTGCGCAACACCATCGGCCTGCTGCGGGTCGGCGACCGGATCGACATCGGCCTGGTGCGTGACGGCAAGCCGTTGCGCGTCACCGCGGTGATCGCCGATACCGCGGCCGAGCTCAGCGGCAGTCCGCTGAGCATTCACAAGAGCTTTGAGGGCGCAGCGCTCGCGGACGCGCCCGACGCCGGTGGCGCGCTGGTGCGCAGCGTCGAGCCGGGCAGCGCCGCCGCCCAGGCGGGCCTGCGGAGCGAGGATGTCATCGTGGGTGCGAATCGCGGCCGGGTCGGCAATCTGCGCGAGTTGCGCGAGCGCGCCAAGGGCGCCGCGGTGCTGGTGCTGGAGGTGCGGCGTGGCAATACGATTCTGTTGATCCCGCTGCGCTGAAGCAGCGGCACGTTTGAGCGGGCCGCGGCAGGCAAGGGAGTGATGTGAACGTCTGTGTGCTCGGCGGCAGCGGCTTTGTCGGCACGGAGCTGGTCATCCGGCTCGCGCTCGCCGGGCACTGGGTGCGCGTCCCCACCCGCAATCTCGCGCACGCCGAGCGTCTGCGCGTGCTCGAAACGGTCGAGCTGCGGCTCGCGAACGTGCATGAGCCGCGGATCCTCAGTCAACTGTTCGCCGGCTGCGACGCCGTTATCAACCTCGTCGGGATCCTGAACCCGCACGGGCGCGCGAGCTTCGAAGCCGTGCACACCGAGCTCGCTGGCAAGGTGATGGCCTCGGCGCGTACCGCGGCAGTGCGCCGTGTGCTGCACATGAGCGCGCTGGGCGCGGATCCGCACGCACCGAGCCGCTATCTGCGCTCCAAGGCCGCCGCCGAAGCGCGGCTGCGCGCCGCGCCGCAGTCCGAACTGCCGCGCGCCGACGCTGCGGTGACGATCTTCCGTCCCTCGGTGATCTTCGGGCCCGGAGACTCCCTCACCAACCGCTTCGCCCGCCTGCTGCGGCTCACGGCGGGCTGCTTGCCGCTGGCGCGCGCGCACGCGCGCTTCGCGCCCATCTGCGTGTTCGATGTCGCCGACGCCCTGGTGCGCGCACTCGGCGAGCGCGCCAGCGCCGCTCAGACTTATGAACTGTGCGGCCCGCAGGTCATGACGCTCGAAGAGATCGTGCGCCTGACCGCGCAGGTAGCGCGCCTGCCCTGCCGGATCGTGCGGCTGCCGGATACACTCGCGCGTCTCCAGGGCCTGGTGATGGGGATCCTGCCCGGCAAGCCGTTTTCACTCGACAACTTCCGCTCGCTCACCGTCGACAGCGTGTGCCACGAGGATGGCTGCCACAGGCTCGGCATTACGCCCGCAGCCATGCTCGCGGTGTTGCCCACTTACCTCGATCCGCACCCCCCCGATCCACACCGCCCTGGCGCCGCTCGCCTGAAGTCTTGAAGTGCGCGCCGCTAAGCGCTCAGCCAGTCTCACCCACCGGTGCCATGCATAAGCGCGCGTGCCGCAGCGCGCGCGGCTGGCGCGCCAGCTCGCGGGCGGCGGCATAGAAGCGCGAGAGATCATTAGCGGCTTGCTCGAGCAATCGCGTGAAGCCCGGGACGCAGTCGAAGTACGTGGACGCCGAAGCCAGGCGCGCGTTGTTGAGGCCCGCGGCAATCCACTCCTCGTACAACGGATAGCTCACGCCCTGACGCAGCTCGAGCGCGCGGATGTCGGCGGCGAGCGTGGCGAGGATCTGCGCCTTGCTGGCCCGCATCTGCTCGCGCGCCACATCCGAGGCGTACAGCAGCGCGAGCCGGGCGCGGCTCTGCGCCAGCAGGGTCACGAACTCCCCGGCGTGTGCCTGGCGCTCGCGGAACTGCTGCAGGCGCTGCGAGGCGCCCTGATGGGTCAGCCAGCGTTCGAGTCCCGCACCTTCGACCGTGGTGGCGAACGCCTCGTTGAATTCGGAGTCGTCGCGCACGTACAGCAGCTGGTGAGCGAGCTCGTGGAAGATGGTGGCGGCGAGCTCATCGTCACCGTAGCGCAGCATGCTCGAGAGCACCGGGTCGGCGAACTTGCCGAGGGTCGAGTAGGCGGGCACGCCGTCGACGCTCACATCGAAACCACGCACCGCCAGACTGGCTGCGAACTCGCGGGCGCGCTGCTCGCGAAAATAACCCCGGTAAGCGACGCAGCCGGCGATCGGGAAACACCAGCGCTTCGGGCTGACCGAGAACTCCGGCGCCGCGACCACGTTCCACACCACGTACGGTCGGCCGATGTCGGCGTAACTGCGGTAGCTCCCGTTGTCGGGGAGCCCCAGCTCGCGCGACGCGAACTCACGTGCGGCACGCACCTCCTGCAGATGCGCGCGCAGCGCCGGCGGCGTGCGCGGGTCGCCCAGCAGCGTATCGATGGGCACACGCTGACGCAGTACCTGCCACTGACCGCTCGCGGCCTGCGTGAGATACAGGGTGCTGCAGCCGGACAGCAGCGTACACGCCGCAGCCAGCAGTAACGCGCGCACGCCCCACCCAACATGCGCGGCAACATCGGGATTCCCCGCGCTGCCGGGGGAGGTCTCGGTTAACATGCGCACCATGCGAGTCTACTTGGTCGGCGGCGCGGTACGGGACCGGCTGCTGGGACTGCCGGTGCGCGAGCGCGACTGGGTGGTGGTCGGCGCACAGCCGCAGGAGCTGGAGAGCGCCGGCTACCTGCCGGTGGGACGGGAGTTCCCGGTGTACCTGCATCCGCAGACCCACGAGGAGTACGCGCTCGCGCGGCGCGAGCGCAAGATCGCGCCCGGCTACCGCGGCTTCACCACGCAGGCCTCACCCGAGGTGACGCTCGAGGAGGATCTTAAGCGCCGCGATCTCACCATCAACGCGATGGCCGAGAGTGAGGGCGGCCAGATCGCCGATCCATACGGCGGACAGGCGGACCTCGCTGCGCGAGTGCTGCGCCACGTGTCGGAAGCCTTCGTCGAGGATCCGGTGCGCATCCTGCGCGTGGCGCGCTTCGCCCCCCGCTACGCCGACCTGGGCTTCCGTGTGGCCGATGAGACCGTGCAGCTGATGCAGCGTATGACCCAGGCGGGCGAAGTGAGCGCGCTCGTTCCCGAGCGCGTGTGGCAGGAAACCGAGCGTGCGCTCGGCGAGCCGCGCCCGGAGGTGTTCTTTGAAACCCTGCGCGCCTGCGGCGCGCTGGCGGTGATTTTCCCGGAGATCGAGGCGCTCTACGGCGTGCCGCAGCCGCCTCGCTGGCACCCGGAAATCGACACCGGGGTGCACGTCATGCTGGCGGTGCGTCATGCGGCGAAGCTCGGCGCCTCCGGCGCGGTGCGTTTCGCCGCGCTGACTCATGACCTTGGCAAGGCGCGCACGCCGCGCGAACGCTGGCCGAGTCATCACGGTCACGAGGAGGCGGGCGTGCCGCTGATCGAGGCCCTCAGTGCCCGCCTCAAAGTTCCGAACGCGCACCGCGAGCTGGCAGTGCTCACGGCCCGTCACCACACGCTGGTGCACCGCGCCGCTGAGCTGAAGCCCGCAACGCTCCTGACGCTGCTGGAAAACTGCGACGCCTTTCGCCGCCCGGAGCGCTTTGCCGAGCTGCTGCTGGCGTGTGAAGCGGATGCACGCGGCCGCACCGGGCGTGAAAACGAACCCTATCCGCAGGCCGCGTACCTGAAGGCGGCGCTGGCGGCCGCGGCCGCCGTGACGCTGCCGGAGGAGCAGCGCCGCGGGCTCACCGGTCCTGCGATCGGTGAGCAGCTGCACCGGCGGCGCCTCGCCGCCGTCAGCGCCGTGAAGGACGGCCCGCGCGCGCCGCCGTAACGCGCTTAACCAGCGCCGTCAGCGCAGCGTGCCCTGCGCCACCAGCGCCAACAGCACCGTCCCAAACGCGACGCGGTACCAGGCGAAGATCGTGAAGCGGTGCGACTGCACGTAGCGCAGCAGCCATTTGACGGCGATGAAGGCCACGATGCCTGAGACCAGGAAGCCGACGGCGAGCGCATGCCAGTCTTCCGCGGCGCCCTGGCCGCGCACCTTGAGCAACTCGTAGGCGGTGGCGGCGAACATGGTCGGGATGCCCACCAGGAAGGCGAACTCGGTCGCCGCCGGACGCAGCGTGAGACCGGCGAGCATGGCCGCGAAGATGGTCGCGGCGGAGCGCGAGGTGCCGGGAAACACCGCCGCGAGAATCTGGCAGGCGCCGACCCAGAATGCGACGTTCCAGGTGACCACCGCGGCTGCCGGCTTGCGTGCCACGTACTGCTCGATGAGGAAGATCGCGATTCCGCCGATGAGCAGGGCGAGCGCTATCGGCAACACGGTCTCCGGCAGCTTCCAGCCCAGGCGTGTCGCGAGGAAGCCACCCGCCGCCGTGATCAGGAAGGCCACGGTGAGCTTCGCCAGGTAGTCGCGGTTGGCCGGCTGGTCGAAGCGCGTCAGCAGGTCCAGCAGCCGCCGCCAGTAGATCAGCACCAGCGCCAGGATCGCGCCCGCCTGGATCGCCACGTTGAACAGCTCCGAGCGCCCTCCGAGCCAGCGCTCCGCGATGAGCAGATGCCCGGTGCTCGAGATGGGCAGAAATTCGCTGATGCCTTCGATGATGCCGAGAACGACGGTGCTGAGGGTGTCGGACACTTGGCTTCAGGCTCGCTTAAGGTCTGGAGGTACGGGGGGCGCCATCTTAACCGGCCCTTGCGGCGGCGGCTGCGGTCGCGCGCAACTCACAGCAGGTGGCGCAGATCCTGCAGCGCAAAGCCGCTGAGCGCCGAGTCGTAGCCGCGCGTGAGCGCCATGAATTTGAACGCCTCGCCCATTTCCTCCGGCATGACCAGGCGCCGTGCCTCCCCCGCAAGCCGCGCGCGCTGTGCGCCATCGTCGGCTTCGGCCACCAGGCCCTCCAGCCCCGCGGCCAGGAGAAAGCCCGCCTGGGTCGCAAAGCCGCTCAGCGTGAGATTCGCTGCCAGCGCGGCCTCCGCGATCCGCGTGAAATCTACCCAGGCCGTGATGTCCTGGACCCCGACGTTGATATACGGGTCAGCGTGCGCGCGCTGTTTGAAATGACAGCGCAGCGTGCCGCTCGCGCGCTCGCGGTGGTAGTAGTGCCGCCGTGGCAGTCCGTAGTCGCACAGGAGCAGCACGCCGCGCCCCAGGCACTCGCTCAGGGAAGCAATCCAGGGCTCCACGCGCAGGCAGACTTCCGACGCATACCCTTGCGGCAGCTCCCCCTCCAACGAGGCGAGCAACGCCTCGCAGGCCCGCACCAGCTCAGCATCAGCCGCGGCGCATTGTTCGCGGAAGGAGATCTCCTCGCCGCATGCGGCATTTCCGCCGACTGCCGCGGCTGCCGCGAGCGCGACGCCGAGCTCCCTTACGGCGCCGTCCCGCCAGGTGAAGCGCCGGCAGGGCAATGCATCGGCCACCTCGTTGGCCAGCATGACGCCCCGCAGGGGAGTCTCCGGCAAGCGCTCGAGCCACACCACGCGCTCGCGCAGCTGCGGCGGCAACTGCGCGAGGCGCGCACGCTGGCGCGCGGCGAGATCGGCGCTGACTTCGAGAATCGCGTAACGCTCCGGCAGTACCCCCTGGGCGGCGAGCGCGGTGAGAACCGTCGCCGCCATGCGCCCGGTGCCGGCGCCGAGCTCGAGGATCTCGCCACCGGTGACGGTGAGAATTTCCGCGCACTGGCGTGCCACGCAGCGGTTGAAGAGATCGGACACTTCGGGGGCGGTGACGAAGTCGCCCCCGACGCCGATCTTGACGCTGCCCGCGCTGTAGTAACCCAGGCCCGGCGCGTACAGGGCCAGCTCCATGAAGCGCTCGAAAGACAGCCAGCCGCCGGCGGCGGCGAGTTGTGCGCGGATAAGCCCGGCGAGCGAGCGGCTGTGGCGCCGCTCCTCGCGCGATAGCGGCGGGAGGATTGAGCGTGCGGCCGATGGAGTCATAATCGGGTCCCATGACACCCGATACACCCGACCCGGCCCCCGAGACACTGGCAGCGTGCGGCGCGCTCACCGGCAAGGCGGCGCTCATTACCGGCGCGGCGCGGCGCGTGGGCGCCAGCATCGCGCGCATGCTGCACGCTGCGGGTGCGGATGTGGTGCTGCATTACCGCAGCTCGGCGGACGACGCGGCCGCCCTGATGCGCGAGCTGAACGACTTGCGCCCCGGCTCTGCGGCGCTCGCGGAGTGCGACCTGCTGGAGGTCGCGCAGCTGCCGGCGCTGGTGGCAGCGGCGACCGGCGTCTTCGGGGGCCTGGATATCCTGGTGAACAACGCCTCGACGTTCTACCCGACACCGCTGGGCGACATTGGCGAGATCGACTGGGACGATCTCGTGGGCACCAATCTGAAGGCGCCGCTGTTTCTCGCACAGGCGGCGGCGCCCGCGTTGCACGAGCGGCGCGGACTCATTATCAATGTCGCGGACATTCACGGCCTCAAGCCCCTGCGCCGCTATCCGGTGTACAGCCTCGCCAAGGCGGGGCTCATCATGCTGACCAAATCCCTGGCGCGCGAGCTCGGGCCGCACGTGCGCGTGAATGCGGTGGCGCCCGGACCGGTCATGTGGCCGGAGGACGCCCCGGACAAGGCGCTGCAGGAGAAAATCACCAGCCGCACGGCGCTGAAGCGTCCAGGCTCGGCCGAGGACGTGGCGCGCACGTGCCTGTTCTTCGCCACCGGGGCCCCGTACGTCACGGGCCAGATTCTCGCGGTGGATGGCGGCCGCAGCATCGGTTGGTGACCTAAGGCTGCAGCGGCTCGAGCGGGTGACCCGCCTGATCGAAGCGCCCCCACAGCTCGGCGATGGTGAGATGCGCGGTCGGATGCACCACCTGCGGCGCCAGCGCCGCGAGCGGGCCCAGCATGTAGGCGCGCTTCAGCAGATCCGGCCGCGGCAGCTTCAGTCCCGGCTCATCGCAGATAAGATCGCCGTACAGCAGCACGTCCAGGTCCATCGAGCGCGGCGCCCAGCGCGGCGCCGCGCGCGGTCGCCCGCAGCGCACCTCGATCGCACGCAGCTGCGTGAGCACCTGGCGCACCGGCAGCACGGTGTCGAACCCGGCCACGAGATTGATGAAGTCATCGCCCTCGAACCCCACGGCGCGATTGCGGTACCAGGGCGAGAAGCGTGCACCGGGAAACTCGCGCGCGAGTTCGGCCACCGCCCGGGCGAGGTTGCGTTCGGGCGCTATATTGCTGCCGGCGGCGACATAGACTGCGGGCACCGTGTCAGGTCCGGCCGGCGGCGGGGGTGGCGCCGGGCGCAAGGTCGGCGCGCGCACGCTCGATCACCACGCCGACGTCACGCGAGTTACGGATGGCGCCGGGCTTGTTGAGCGCGATGCGCACCCATGCGACGGCGAACTCCTCGAGAATGAGCAGCGCCACGCGGTGCGCCAGGGTCTCGACGAGTTTGAATTCGGAAGCTTCGATGAACGCCAGCACCCGCTTCGCCACCTTCTTGTAGTCGAGCGTGTCGCTGACCTCGTCGCTGATCGCCGCGCGCCGGCAGTCCACCGGCAGCTCGATGTCGAGGACCACGGTCTGCTTGACGCGGCGCTCCCAGTCGATAAAGCCGATGATGCACTCGGTGGTCAGTCCGTGCAGAAAAATCCGGTCGGCGGTGTGGCGGCTGTCACTCATGTCGGCATCCGAGGGGGCAGCGCAGGCAGCGACTCGAGCGGCCAGCGGGCGCGTGCCTGGATAGCGAGACTGTCGTGCTCACCGGCCTGAAGACGCGCCAACCCGGCCACCGCAATCATCGCCGCGTTGTCGGTGCAGAACTCGATGCGCGGATAGTACACGCGGGCGCCGTGGCTGCCTGCGGCCGCGGTGAGCCGCTCGCGCAAAGAGAGATTGGCGCTCACGCCGCCGGACACCACCAGCACCGTGAGCCCGGTGTACTCAAGTGCCCGCAGCGCCTTGGCGGTGAGCGTCTCGACGATCGCCTCCTGCACGGCGCGCGCCACGTCCGCCCGCTGTGTCTCGGTCAGCGAGCGCCCGCGCACCGCATGCAGCACCGCGGTCTTGAGGCCCGAGAAGCTGAACTCGAGCCCCGCCCGGTCGAGCATGGGCCGCGGGAAGCTGAAGGCGCCGGGCGTACCGCGCTCGGCCAGCTGCGCGAGTTGCGGCCCGCCGGGATACGGCAACCCCAGCAGCTTCGCGGTCTTGTCGAAGGCTTCGCCGGCCGCATCGTCGCGGCTGGTGCCCAACACGCGGTAGCGTCCCACCCCGCACACCTCGATCAGCAGCGTATGCGCGCCGGACACCAGCAGCGCCAGGTGCGGGAACGGGGGCGGATCCGCTTCCAGCAGCGGCGCCAGCAGGTGTCCTTCCAGGTGGTGCACGCCGATGGCCGGCACGCCCCACGCGTAGGCAAGACTGCGCGCCAGCGAGGCCCCGGTGAGCAGGGCCCCGATGAGGCCCGGGCCCGCCGTGTAGGCCACCCCGTGGATGTCGCGGGGCTGGCTCCCCGCCCGCGCCAGCGCGCCGCGCACCAGCGGCAGCAGGCGCCGGACGTGGTCGCGCGAGGCCAGCTCCGGCACCACGCCCCCGTAGGCGCGATGCAGCTCCACCTGGCTGAAGAGCTCGTGCGCGAGCAGCCCGGCACGCGCATCGAGCACGGCGGCGGCGCTTTCATCGCAGGAGGACTCGAGGGCGAGGACACGCATGCTCGAAAAATTGTAGTGCATGCGCGCAGCGCACGGCGGACCGTGGTGCACGGCGCGGGCAACAGGTACGGTTTTTGCCTTTGCCCCCTCGCTCCTTTAGAATCCCCCGCCCCTCGAGGCGGCCTCCAGGCTTCTCGGGGCGGGCCGGTCAGGCGAGATTCCCCCTCCCGATCAATGATTTGAGGTTTCGATGCCGAGCGTTCGTGTGCGTGAGAACGAGTACTTCGATGCCGCCTTGCGGCGTTTCAAACGCGCCTGCGAGAAGGCCGGCATTCTCACCGAACTGCGTCGGCGCGAGTTTTACGAAAAGCCCACGCAGGAACGCAAGCGCAAGAAGGCCGCCGCCATCAAGCGCCACATGAAGCGCGTGTCCCGCGACGGCATGCGCAGCCCCCGCTAGACGGGGCGCATCGCCATGGCGCTCAGGGACCGCATCACCGAGGACATGAAGAGCGCGATGCGGGCCGGCGAGAAAGAGCGGCTCGCAGCGATCCGACTGGCGTTGGCCGCGATCAAGCAGCGCGAAGTCGATGAACGCATCACGCTCGACGACGGCCAGGTGCTCGCGGTCCTCGATAAAATGATCAAGCAGCGTCGCGAGGCCATCACCCAGTTTGAAAGCGGCGGACGCGCCGACCTGGTGGCCAGGGAAACCGCCGAGATCGTCGTGCTGCAGGGCTACCTGCCCGCGCAGATGAGCGAGGCGGAGATCGATGCGCTGATCGGCGAGGCGATCGCCGCGAGCGGTGCGGCCTCGATCAAGGACATGGGCAAGGTCATGGCGGTCGTGAAACCTAAGGCCCAGGGCCGCGCCGACATGGGTGCGGTCAGCGCGCGGGTCAAGCAGAAACTGGGCTGATTTTCCTCGTGGCGCGGCCATACGTTTGGGACGCATCCCCCAGAACTTCATCGACGAGCTGATCGCCCGCGCCGACATCGTGGAGGTGATCGGCGCACGCGTGCAGCTGAAGAAGGCCGGTCGCGAGTACAAGGCCTGCTGCCCGTTCCACAACGAGAAGACCCCCTCCTTCTGGGTGAGCCCCGACAAGCAGTTCTATCACTGCTTCGGCTGCGGCAAGCACGGTACGGTGCTCGGCTTCCTCATGGATCACGATCACATGGCGTTTCCGGAGGCCGTCGAGGAGCTCGCCACGCGACTGGGCCTGGAAGTCCCGCACGAGGGCGGCGTCGACAGCAGCGCGCGGCGCGCCGATGAGCCGCTGTTCGAACTGATGGCACGGGTCGCGGCCTTCTACGCGCAGGGCCTGGCGCGCGATGCGCGCGCCCGCGATTACCTCGCGCAACGTGGACTGGCACCCGAAACCATCGCGCGCTTCGGTCTTGGCTACGCGGCGAACTCATGGAGCGAGGTGTTGCGGCGCTTCGGCGCCGCCGACGCCGACCGCCAGCGCCTCGCCGACGCCGGCCTGATCGTCGAGCGTGAGCGCGGCCAGCTGCGCGAGGGCGAGCGTCACTACGACCGCTTCCGTGACCGCATCATGTTTCCCATCCGCGATGCCCGTGGCCGCGTGATCGCCTTCGGCGGGCGCATCATCGATGCGGGGGAGCCGAAATACCTCAACTCACCCGAGACGGTGCTGTTTCACAAGGGTCGCGAGCTGTACGGCATCTACGAAACACGGCGCGCGCGTCCCAACCTCACGCGCCTGGTTGTAGTCGAAGGCTACATGGATGTCGTGCGGCTGCATCAGTCGGGGGTCGACTACGCGCTGGCCACGCTCGGAACCGCGACCACGCCCGAGCACTTCCGGCGCATCTTTCGCCTCGTGCCCGCGGTGGTGTTCGCCTTTGACGGCGATCGCGCCGGGCGTGCGGCGGCGTGGCGCGCGCTGCAGCAGGCACTGCCGGAGGCGCGCGAAGGACGCGAAATCCGCTTCCTGTTCCTGCCGGAGGGTCACGATCCCGACACGCTGGTAGGCGCGGAAGGGCGCGAAGCGTTCGAGCAGCGTCTGCAGAGCGCCGTGCCGCTGTCGGAGTACCTGGTGCGGGAGTTGTCGGAGCAGAGCGAGCTGGCACACGCCGACGGACGCGCGCGCTTTGCGGAGAGTGCGCGGCCACTGTTCGCGAGGGTCCCGGAGGGTGTCTACCGCGAGTTGCTGCTCGAGCGGCTCGCGCAAGTCGTGGGTCTGCCCCCGCAGCGGCTGCAGGAGCTGTGGACCTCCGCGGGCAACCTGACGCCTGCGGGCGCGGCGCCGGCGGCGCCCGCCCGGCGCAGGCCCGCACCTGCCAGGGGAGCCGGACGCGGCAGTCTGGTGCGGCAGGCGATCGTGAGGCTGCTGCACTACCCGGCCATCGCGGGTGAAGTGAGCCTCGCGGAGCGCGCCGGACTCGATGTGAGCGATGAACCGGGCATCGACCTGCTGCGTGACCTGCTCGACAACCTGCGCGAGCAGCCGGCCCAGATCTCCGCCCAGGTCATCCAACGCTGGAGCGGCCGCTCGGGCGGCGAGTCGCTGCAGAAACTCCTCGAGCGCGAGGAAGTCATTACAGATGCCGCCGCGGCCGCGGGCGAGCTCCGTGGCGCGCTGGCGAAACTCGCGGATCTGGCGGCCGGACGGCGCCTGGAGGCTCTCGAGGCCAAGAGCCGCGCGGGCAGTCTGGCACCGCACGAACTTGAGGAATTTCAGAGACTTATCGAAAAACTGGGCCACCGCGATGCACGCGGAGGCTAGTTTTGCATTTGGTGATTCCGTCGTTGTCAAATAATATTACGCGCTTTGCCTTGGCACCCCTTGAGCCACCAGGTCCTGGACAGCACATAGGGTGAATCCGGCCCGGCACCCCGACAACCCCGACACATGACACGCAAGCACAAGCCCCACACCGCACACAAGAAGCGTCCCTCCGCTCAATCAGGCAAGCCGGCGAAATCGCCCGCCTCCGACAAGGCGCTCGCCGCCACCGCGAGCCCGCGCGAGAAGGACCGCAGAGGCGCCGCGGCCGCGAAGAAGGCTGCGGGCGGCGCCCGCCCGGCGCTCGCGCACGCGAAAGTCAACGACAGCGCGCGCCCCGCCGATGCCCGCTCCTCCGGCGGCAAGGCGGCGGCAGACAAGCGCCCGCTCGGCATCGAGCGACGCGTTCCGGCCATGCCGGAAGACCGGCAGTCGCAGCTCAAGCTCCTGATCGCGCGCGGCAAGGAGCAGGGCTACCTGACCTACGCCCAGGTCAACGATCACCTGCCCTCGGAAATCGTCGATCCGGAGCAGATCGAAGACATCGTCAACACCATTAACGACATGGGCATCCCGGTGTACGAGAAGGCACCGGACACCGAGTCGCTGCTCGCCACCGAACCTTCCGCCCCGGCGGACGAGGAAGCCATCGAGGAAGCGGCGGCCGCGCTCGCCGCGCTCGACGCCGAGCTCGGCCGCACCACCGACCCGGTACGCATGTACATGCGCGAGATGGGGACCGTGGAGCTGCTCACGCGCGAGGGCGAGATCCGCATCGCCAAGCGCATCGAGGAGGGTCTGGATGCGGTGCGCAGCGCGCTCGCCCTGTACCCGCCCACGTACGACTTCCTGCTGCGCGCCTACGAGCCGGTGAAGGTGGGCCAGGCGCGCCTGGTGGATGTGATCGTCGGCTTCATCGATCCGAACGCGCCGGACGTCATCGCACAGCCGCAGAACCCCACCAAGGTCGAGGTGATCGCGCCGGAAGAAAAGGCCGACGAGGAAGAGGAAGCCGAGGATGGCGACAGCGAAGAGGAAGCCATCGACACCGGCCCCGATCCGGCGGAAGCCGCGGCGCGCTTCGCCTCGATCGCGAAGATTCACACCCAGGTGCTCGGCTCCATCGCCAAGCTCGGTGCGCGCGATCCCAAGACGCTGCGCCAGCGCAAGCGACTGGCGGACGAGTTCATGGAGCTGCGCCTGTCGCCGCGCATGTTCGATGCGCTGATTCTCAACCTGCGCACGCACGTGGCGGAGGTTCGCCAGCTCGAGAAGGAGATCATGATCATCGCGGTGCGCGACGCCGGCATGCCGCGCAAGGACTTCATCGCCTCGTTCCCGAAGAACGAAACCAACTCGCGCTGGCTCGCGCGGCACATCAAGGGCGGCAAGAAATACTCCGCGCCGCTCGCCAGGTTCAAGGACGAGATCGAGCGGCGGCAGAGGAAGCTCGAGCAGCTCGAAGGCGTCTATCACCTCACGATCAACGACGTCAAGGAAGTCAACCGCGACGTGTCGATCGGCGAGGCCAAGGCGCGCCGCGCCAAGAAGGAAATGGTCGAGGCCAACCTGCGCCTGGTCATTTCCATCGCCAAGAAATACACCAACCGCGGCCTGCAGTTCCTGGACCTCATCCAGGAAGGCAACATCGGCCTGATGAAGGCAGTGGACAAGTTCGAGTACCGCCGCGGCTACAAGTTCAGCACCTACGCGACCTGGTGGATCCGCCAGGCGATCACGCGCTCGATCGCGGACCAGGCGCGTACCATCCGCATCCCGGTGCACATGATCGAGACCATCAACAAGCTGAACCGCATTTCGCGCCAGATGCTGCAGGAAATGGGCCGTGAGCCCACGCCCGAGGAGCTGGCGGTGCGCATGGAGATGCCCGAGGACAAGGTGCGCAAGGTTCTCAAGATCGCCAAGGAGCCGATCTCCATGGAGACGCCCATCGGCGACGATGAGGACTCG
>JBGPKC010000007.1:0-62597 GCA_041485725.1 Steroidobacteraceae bacterium | reverse complement strand
CGTGGAAAGGCGGCGATCCGATCAAGCCGATCGTCGACGACCCGCCGAAACAATGTTTCAGCTGCCATGCGCCCCAGAAAGCGAACGACTATGTGTTCTCGACGCACCTTCAATAGTGGTCGCCCCTCAATCAATTGGAGCATTCCATGAAAGCGAGTGTGAAGAGCACTCTGGTTATGTTGGCGACCGTCGCGCTGGTTCCGTGCTTGGCCAGCGGCCAGAGCTTGCTGAGCGAGCGCACCATTTTTTTGAATGCCGCCGTCGAAATGGCCACCGCCAGCCTGGAGCGTTGCCGCGCCGACGGTTACAAGGTGACGATAACGGTGCTGAACCGGCATGCCCGTACCGCGCTGGTGCTCAGCGACGACGGCGCGAGTCCGCACACCATCGAGAACAGCATGCGCAAGGCGTACACCGCCTTCACCACGCGCGCGCCGTCGGGGGAAATGAGCAAGCGGCCGGAGCCGTTGCTGAGAGGCTTGTTGCTGTTGGACAAGTTCACCGTCAACGAGGGGGGGCTGCCCATGTTTGCCGGCAAAGAACTGGTCGGATCGATCGGCGTCTCCGGCTCCCCCGGCGGTGACAAGGATGCGGCATGCGCCCAGGTCGGCATCGACAAGATAGCCAAGAAGCTGGCCGAATGAAGCACGCGCGCACCACCGGCTGATTGAGCGGCCCCATCGTCCCGAGGGCGCCGGCCAGACTCTGGTTGCATCCGTTCCCTTTTCCTCCTTAGCACGCAGCAGGAGCATTCATCATGGCCACCATCACCGTCGACAGCGAGAACGCCACCCCCATCGACCTATATTACGAGGACCACGGTACCGGCGATCCGGTGGTGCTGATTCACGGCTGGCCGCTGAGCGGTCGGTCCTGGGAAAAGCAGGTGCCGGCCCTGGTCGGGGCCGGGTACCGGGTGATCACCTACGACCGTCGCGGTTTCGGCGAATCCAGCAAGGCGTGGACCGGGTACGAGTACGACACGCTGGCGCGCGATCTGGATCGGCTACTGACCAAGCTGGACCTACGCAACGTCACGCTGGTGGGATTCTCGATGGGCGGCGGCGAGGTGGCGCGCTATCTCGAGAGGTACAGCGCGGAGCGCGTGCGTCGGGCGGCGTTCGTCGCCGCGGTGACGCCGTATCTTCTCAAGGCGGCGGACAACCCGGCGGGCGTCGATCCCGGCGTGTTCGACGGCATCCGCGCCGCGTTGAACGGCGATCGCCTGGCCTTTCTCTCCGGCTTCTTCCAAGACTTTTATAACGCCGACGTGCTGCGTGGAACCCGCCTCAGCGACGACGTCCTACGCCTGTCGTGGATCATCGCCGCCGGGGCGTCGCCCAAGGGGACGCACGACGTGGTGGCGGCCTGGGGCACGGACTTTCGCGCCGACCTGGGGCGGATCACCGTGCCGACGCTGATCGTCCACGGCGACGCCGATCGCATCGTCCCGCTGGAGGTCTCGGGCCAGCGCATGCCCGCACTGGTCAAAGGGAGCCGCCTGGTGGTAATCAAGGGCGGCTCGCACGGCCTCAACTGGACCCACGGCGAGGAATTGAACCAGGCACTGCTGGAGTTCCTGCGTAGTACGCGCTAGCCTGGATTTCCACGAGACCCCGTTGCCCTAAGCGCTTGGGCGCGGCGCTCAACGCCGACACCGAGCGCGAGGGGGCAAGGTTCGGCTCGCGCCTCTCTGCTTGCCGTTGCGGTTGGCATCGCGCGCTTCGCGATTTCAACCGGGACGACGATCCAGCCTCCTGTAGAACTACCTTTGCCCCATTGCTCAACTCCAATGAAGGCAGAGACTGGCGTCACGGCATCCGGCGGACGTTCTCGAATCCGGATGCCCGTCCCCCACCCTAAGGAGCCGAGCATGGCCGCAACTGTTTCGACCACGTTCTCCCGCCGCTTCCGCCGAGTCGCGGCCGGCCTCGCCGCCAGCCTGGCGCTGGGCGCCCTGTCGGCGCACGCCGCGCCCACGCCCTTCCCGGCTGACTTCCGCAGCCCGCAGGTGGTGAACGCCGACGCGACGATCAACGTTCGCGTCGGCGGCCACGGGCCCGCGGTCGTGCTGATCCACGGCTTCGGCGACACCGGCGACATGTGGTCGCCGATGGCCGCCGAGCTCGCGAAGGACCACACCGTCGTCGTGCCCGACCTGCGCGGCATGGGCCTGTCCTCGCACCCCGCCGGCGGCTACGACAAGTGGACGCAGGCCGGCGACATCCGCGCCGTCCTCGACAAGCTCGGCATCGACCGCGCCGACATCGTGGGCCACGACATCGGCACGATGGTCGCGTATGCCTACGCGGCGCGCTATCCGGACAAGACAAGCCGCTTGGTCGTGATGGACTCGCCGGTGCCCGGCATCCCGCCGTGGAACCAGATCGTGCGCCTGCCCGCGTTGTGGCACTTCAACTTCGGCGGCCCGGACGCCGAGCGCCTGGTCGCCGGCCGCGAGCGCATCTACCTCGACCGCTTCTGGAACGAGTTCGCCGGCGACCCATCGAAGATCGACGAAGCGACCCGCCGCCACTACGCCGCGATCTATGCCAGGCCCGGCGCGATGCATTCCGCGTTCGCCCAGTTCCTCGCGATCGGCCAGAAGGACGAGGCCGACAACCTCAAGGCGATGGAGACGAAGCTGGCGATGCCGGTGCTCGCCATCGGCGCCGCGAAGGCCTTCGGCGCCAACGTGGCGGTCGTCATGCGCAACGCGGCGGCGAACGTGCAGGAACTCGTCGTGCCGAACGCCGGCCACTGGCTGATGGAGGAAGCGCCCGCGGCGACGATCGCCGCGGTGCAGGACTTCCTCGCAGCGCACTGAGTCCGGCGTAGGTTGCCAGATAGGCCCCCAAAAGTAGCCGTATTTCGCCGTCGACACTACGACAACAACAAGCGAAATCCACAGAAATATCGCAACAACTTGCCGAGCGCATGGCGCTCCAGAAATTGCAGGTGAGTCTGTTTGCTCCGCTGCCATTTCGAGATCCTCTCGAATGTCTCGATGTACCAGCGGATGAGCTCCGCGAGCGTCGGTGCGCCCTGCTGGACACGTGTGAGCGCGGATGGATTTTCAAGCAAAATCTCGCGATGTCGGGCCCATGTCAGCGCGGCGGATCGGTGAGAGAAGGTCTTCGCTTCGGTGTGTACGACCGACTTCCCCCTGCGAATGCGGACGTAGGCGGTATATCGGGTGGATCCGTTGGATTGCCTTCGTGCTCGTATCGTTGCCATGCGCGCCTCAGAGGTGACAAGCTATTCTTGTCACCTATATGTCACCTCTGCAAACGATAAAACTCACCTGAACGCGCAGAAATCCCGCAGAAACGCGCAGCATGGAAAGCACTATAAAAACAGGCATTTCTGACGAAAAACCGGCCGGAAAAATCGACCGCCGCATCTCCGTCGCTCCCATGATGGACTGGACCGACCGTCATTGCCGTTACTTCCTGCGCGGCTTTTCGCCCGACGTGCTGCTGTACACCGAGATGATCACCGCGGCGGCGATCGTGCGCGGTGACGGCGCGCGGCTGTTGGCGTTCCATCCTGAGGAGCATCCGGTTGCGCTGCAGCTGGGCGGGAGCGAGCCGCGCGAGCTCGCGGCGGCGGCACGCGCCGGCGAGCAGGCGGGCTACGACGAGATCAACCTGAACTGCGGCTGTCCGAGCGACCGCGTGGCCAGCGGCGCCTTCGGCGCCTGCCTGATGCTGGAGCCCGCGCGGGTGGCCGAGTGCGTGGCAGCAATGCGCGCGGCGGTGCGCGTGCCGGTGACGGTCAAGATGCGCATCGGCGTGGTGAACGCCGCGGGCCGGGAACTGCACGAGCCCGTGGCGCACTTCGGCGAGCGCGATTTCGAGGCCCTGTGTCACTTCGTGCGCAGTGTGCGTGATGGCGGCTGCGAGGTCGCGATCGTGCATGCCCGCAAGGCGATGCTGGGTGGCCTGTCACCGAAGGACAACCGCGAAATCCCGCCGCTGCGCTACGACATCGTGCGGCGGCTGAAGGCGGCATTGCCGTCATTGCCGATCGTGGTCAACGGGGGTTTGCGCGAGCTGCGCACGGTGATCGAGGCGCTCACCTGGTGCGACGGCGTCATGCTCGGGCGCGAGGCCTACCACCGGCCGTACCTGCTCGCCGAGTTGCAGCGGGCACTGCATCCAGGTGCCGGCGCCGCACCCACGCGCGAGGCACTCACCGCTCGCATGCAGCGTTACGCCGAGCGCGAGCTTGCCGCCGGCGGGCGCCTCGCCGCAATCACGCGCCACATGCTCGGCCTGTACAGCGGCGAGCCCGGGGCGCGCGACTACCGGCGCACCTTGAGTGAGGGTGCGCGGGCCGCCGGAGCGGGTCCGGAGCTGCTGCGACGGGCGATTCCTGCCGGCCCGCGGGCCCAGGACCCTTGCTAGCGGCGCGAAAGGGCTCGCGTATAATCGGGCCGCACTCATGGGCAAGGATATCGAACTCGCCATCCTGTTTGCCGACGTCGTCGGATCGACCCGGCTTTACGACACTATGGGCGACCTGCGCGCGCGCGACATGGTGGCGATCTGCATCGACGTGATGCGCACCGCTACCGAGCAGCGCCAGGGCACGGTCATCAAGACCATGGGCGATGAGGTCATGGCCACCTTTCCGAGCGCCGACGCCGCCTTGAACGCCGCGGCGCAGATGCAGCAGCAGATCTCCACGCACGCGCAACTGAACGTCGACGGACAGCCGGTCGCCATCCGCATCGGCTGCCACTACGGTCCGGTGATGCTCGAGAATCGCGACGTGTTCGGCGCCGCCGTGCACACCGCCAACCGCATGACCAGTCAGGCCAAGGCCGGACAGATCGTGACCACCGCGGCGACCGTGGACAAGCTGTCACCGGAATGGCGCGCGTCCTGCCGCCAGATCGACGTCGCGACGCTCAAGGGTCAGGGCAGTGAAGTCACTCTCTTCGAGGTGCTCTGGCAGACCGAGGACGTCACCAGCATGGTGCCGGGGATTGCGAGCGACCCGCGGTCGGCGCACCACATGCGTCTGCGGTTGCGTTGTCAGGATCGCGAACTGCTGGTCGATGAGCGGCATTCAAGCATCACCATCGGCCGGGCCGAGGACAACGACGTGGTGGTGAAGGGCAACCTGATCTCGCGCCTGCACGCGCGCATCGAGATCAGCCGCAGCAAGTTCGTATTGATCGATCAGAGCACCAACGGCACGTTCGTGCAGAGCGCTGACGGCGAGGAGTCTTTCGTGCGCCGCGACAGCCTGCAGATCAAGGGCCAGGGCATGATCGGGCTTGGGCGCCTGCCCGAGCAGGGCGCGGCGCAGACCATCGACTTCACCTGCGAAGAAGTCTGAAGGGCCGCAGGCGCCCGCGCGGCTTCAGGCCAGGCGCTGTTCGGTGGACTCGAGCTCAGCGAGCAGTGCCTGCGGCAAGCGGCTGCCGAACCTGCGCAGATACTCGCGCAGCTCGGCGACTTCCTTGCGCCACAGCCCCGCATCGACCGTGAGCAGGGCGGCGAGCGCATCCGCACCCACGTTGAGTCCCCGGGTGTCGAGATCCGCGGGCCGCGGCAGCCAGCCGACGGCCGATTCGCTCGCGCCCGCCTTGCCGGCGCAGCGATCCAGCATCCAGGCGAGCACCCGCAGGTTCTCGCCGTAGCCCGGCCACAGGAACTTGCCGTGCGCGTCGCGCCGGAACCAGTTGACGTGGTAGATGCGCGGGGGTCGCGCGAGCTTCGCGCCGATGTTGAGCCAGTGCTGCCAGTAATCGCCGAAGTTGTACCCGCAGAACGGTTGCATGGCCATCGGGTCGCGCCTCGTGACACCCACCTGACCGACGGCCGCGGCGGTGGTTTCCGAGGCGAGCGATGCGCCGACCAGTACGCCGTGCTTCCAGTCGCGCGCTTCGTACACGAGCGGCGCGACCTCGCGGCGCCGGCCGCCGAACACCAGCGCGCTGATCGGCACGCCGCGGGGGTCTTCGGCGTGGGGCGAGTAGCCCGGGTTGCGGCGGGCGGATACGGTGAAACGGGAATTCGGATGCGCCGCCGGGCCGCGCGCCGGATCGTACGGCCGTCCCTGCCAGTCGAGCACCGGTTTGCCGGTCGTCAGGCCCTCCCACCAGGGCTGATTGTCGGCGGTGAGCGCGACGTTGGTGAACAAGGTGTCGCGGCGGATCATCTCGTAGGCGTTGCGGTTGGTCTCGGGGTTGGTGCCCGGCACCACGCCGAAGTAACCCGCTTCCGGGTTGATGGCCCACAGGCGCCCGTCCTCGCCCGGATGCAGCCACGCGATGTCATCACCGACCGTGAACGCGCGCCAGCCCGGGAGCGAATCCGGCGGAATCAGCATGGCGAGATTGGTCTTGCCGCACGCCGATGGGAAGGCGCAGGCGAGATAGTGCGTCTCGCCGCGCGGGTTCTGCAGGCCCATGATCAGCATGTGCTCGGCGAGCCAGCCCTCGGTGCGCGCCTGCCAGCTCGCAATCCGCAGCGCGTGGCACTTCTTGCCGAGCAGCGCGTTGCCGCCGTAACCGGAGCCGAAGCTCTCGATCGCGAGTTCCTCGGGAAAGTGCATGATGAAGCGGCGCTCGGGATCGAGCTCGCCGACGGAGTGCAACCCGCGCACGAAATCCCCGTCGTGCGCGATATGCTCGAGCGCGGCGCGGCCGGCGCGCGTCATGATCAGCATGTTGAGCACGACGTAGGCGCTGTCGGTGATCTCCACGCCGCAGCGCGCCAGTGGTGAGTCGATCGGCCCCATGCAGTACGGAATCACATACAGAGTGCGCCCGCGCATGCAGCCGCGAAACAGCTCGCGCATCTTGGCGTGGGCCTGCTGCGGGTCCATCCAGTGGTTGTTCGGGCCGGCATCTTCCTGCGAGCGCGTGCAGATGTAAGTGAGATGCTCCACGCGCGCCACGTCGCTCGGCGCGGAGCGATACAGATGACAGCCGGGAAAGTATTCGGGGTTGAGCGCCTTGAGCTCGCCGCCGCGCAGCAGCTGCGCGGTCAGCTCCCGGGCTTCCGCGTCAGTGCCCTCGCACCAGTGAATCGCGCGCGGCTGCGTCAGCTCGCGCACCGAGTTCACCCAATCGGCCACCGCGCCGCTCAACTGCGGAAGCGGGGTCAGTGCATGTGCGGCAGTAGCCACCCGTAGCTCCTCTTGTTTCGGTGGCGCGTCGGAACCACTAAGTATATCGCGGGTCGATCCCTGCCCCTGATACAGTACCGACGCAGACGCCATTCTCGTCCATCGGCGCGCCGCGCACCAGTTTGCAGGAAATTCAGCAAGATATGCGTCTCGACACGCCCCTCGAACGCGCGCCAGGATCGTCGCCTGAGGCTTAGCGCAGGCGCTTCCCGACATGTTGGATCTTGAGGACATTTTCGGTCACGGCGGGCCCCTCGAGCGGGCGCTGCCGGATTTCAAGGTGCGGCGCGAACAGCTGCTCATGGCGGAACGCGTAGCCGGCGCGCTCGCCGCACGCGAATCCCTGGTGGTGGAAGCCGGCACCGGCACCGGCAAAACCTTCGCTTACCTGGTGCCGGCGCTGCTGTGCGGCGCGCGCGTGCTGATCTCGACCGGGACGCGCACGCTGCAGGATCAGCTGTTCTCCAAGGACCTGCCGCTCGTGGCCGCGGCGCTCGGTCGGCCGGCGCGCGTAGCCCTTCTCAAGGGTCGCACCAATTATCTGTGCCGCTACCGCCTCGCGCGCGCGGACGAGGGCGGCGAGCAACTGACGCTGGAGGAATCGGGTGCGGCGCGCCCGCGCACCACGAATGCCATGCTGGCGCGCATCCGCCGCTGGGCGCGCACCACGCAGCGCGGTGATTTGGCGGAAGTGCGCGGCCTGTCTGACTCCCATCCGGTGTGGCCGCAGATCACCGCCACCCGCGAGAGCTGCCTTGGCGTGCGCTGTCCGGAAATCTCCCGCTGTCACGTGGTGCTGGCGCGGCGCGAGGCGCTCGATGCGGACATCGTCATCGTGAACCACCATCTGCTGCTGGCGGATCTCGCGCTGAAGGAGGACGGGTTCGGCGACCTGCTCGGATCCGCCGACGCGGTCATTCTCGATGAGGCTCACCAGATCCCGGATCTCGCCACGCAGTTCTTCGGCGCCCACGTGAGCAGCCGCCAGGTGGAGTCACTCCTGAAGGATCTGCGGCTCGAGCTGACGGCGCGCGCTGCCGGTGCTTCCCCCGGCCAGGGGGCGCGCGAGGCGGCCGCGGCGGTGCGCGCGGCGGAAGAAGCCCTGAGCCAGGTGCGCGCCGCGAGCGCGCGCGCCTCCGGACGCTTCGCGTGGACCCCGGACGACTTCGCATTGAGCGCGGCGGTCCAGGCGCTCATGCAGTCACTGGAACACGTGCCGGCAGCTCTTGCCAGCGCCGACGCACAGAGCGCGCTCGCGCAACTCGCCGCGCGTGCCGCGGACCTCGCGGCGAGCCTGGCGCGGATTGCCGCGGTCGATGAGCTCGAGGGCGCGCGCACGCTCGAGGTCACGGCCCGTGGCTTTACCCTCAGCCTCATGCCGTTCGACATCTCGAACCGGTTCCGGGCGCTGGTGCAGGGGCGCCGCGGCGCCTGGATCTTTACCTCCGCCACGCTCTCCCTCGGCGAGGAGTTCGGACACTTCACCGGCAGACTGGGGCTGGCCGAGGCCGCGACGCTCAGGATCGACAGCCCCTTCGATCACGAGCGGCAGAGCCTGTTGTACCTGCCTGCGGGATTGCCGGAGCCGGCCGCGGCAAGCTACGTCGCGGCGGTGATCGACACCGCCGTGCCGCTGATCGAGGCCGCGGGCGGCGGCGCATTCGTGTTGTTCACCAGTCACCGCGCGCTGTCGCAGGGCGCCGCGCTGCTGCGCGCGCGCTGGGCGGATGCAGCACCCTACCGGCTGTTCGTGCAGGGGGAGGCGCCGCGCGAGCGCTTGCTGCAGGAATTCCGCGCCGACGGCAACGGCGTGTTGCTCGGCACGGCGAGCTTCTGGGAGGGCGTGGACGTGAAGGGCGAGGCGCTGCGCCTGGTGATCATCGAGAAGCTGCCGTTTGCCTCGCCAGACGATCCGCTGGTGCGCGCGCGCATCGAGCATCTCAGCGCCAGCGGCGGCAACGCGTTTCGTGACTACCAGCTTCCGGAAGCGGCACTGGCGCTCAAGCAGGGGGCGGGGCGCCTGATTCGCAGCGAGGACGACTACGGCGTGGTGGTCATCTGCGATCCGCGCATGGTCGGCCGCGGCTATGGTCGGGTGTTTCTCGCTGCCCTGCCGCCGATGACCGTGACCCAGGATCCTGCGGAGGCACGGCGTTTCCTCAAGCGGCATGCGCCGCGCGCGGCACCGGGGGCGCGGGCGGTGAGCGCACGGTGAGAATTCTCGCGCTCGATACCGCCACGGAGAACTGCTCGGTCGCGCTCCTGATTGGTAGGCGGCTGATCGCGCGCGAGCAGCGCCTCGCGCATGGCCACGCCGAGCACATCCTGCCGATGGCCGATGAGCTGCTGCGGGAGGCCGACGTGTCGCTGGGTGAACTGAGTGCGATAGCCTTCGGTCGCGGCCCGGGCTCGTTCACCGGCGTGCGGCTGGCGGCGAGCGTGACGCAGGGGCTGGCGTTCGGCGCGGGGCTGCCGGTGGTGCCGATCTCCGATCTGCGCGCGCTCGCGCAACAGGTGATGGAACTGGACGCGGCCGTGACGCGTGTTCTGGTGTGCAACGATGCGCGCATGCACGAGGTGTACTGGGGCTGCTTCGAGCGTCCGGTACCGGGGGGCTTCGCGGCCGCGGTGCAGGATGAGCAGGTCGGCAAACCGGCCGCGGTGACCCTGCCGGCGAGCTGGTCCGGGACGCATCGCGCCGTGCACGCAGCCGGATCCGGATTTGCCGCCTACCCCGAGCTGCGCTCGGCCCTGGCCGCGCATCTGGACCGCGTCCATGACGGGCTCCTGCCGCGCGCCGCCGAAATTGCGCGCCTGGCGGGCCCGGAGGTGGCGTCCGGGCACGTTTTACCGGCCGAACAGGCCCTGCCGGTGTATCTGCGGGATGATGTAGCCCACGCCACGGGTGGCAGTCATTAAACTGACACTTGCTGCGGCGGTGTCATGAATCTGAAACACACAGCCTCTGTAATAGCCGCGCCTCTGCAGGCTTCAACACCATGCCCGCAAAACAGGTACTGATCGTCGAGGACGAGCGTCCGATCCGGGAAATGATCGCGTTCGGCCTGAAACGCGCCGGTTTCGAGGTCCGGGAGGCCGAGGATTGCCGCGCCGCGCGCGCCGCCCTGGCGGATGCGCACCCCGACCTGGTGCTGGTGGACTGGATGCTGCCGGACATGAGCGGGCTGGAGCTGACGCGCTCGCTCAAGCGCGACCGCGAGACGCGCGAGCTGCCGGTCATCATGCTCACGGCGCGGGCCGAGGAGGGCGACAAGGTCGCCGGCCTCGAGGGCGGAGCGGATGACTACGTCACCAAGCCCTTCTCGCCGCGGGAACTGGTGGCGCGCATTAACGCCGTGCTGCGCCGGAGCGGTCCCAATGGCGTCGACGAGCTCATCGAATTCGAGGGCCTGGTGCTCGATCAGGGAAGCCACCGGGTGATGGTAGGCGAGCGCACGGTGGCGCTCGGGCCCACCGAGTACCGCATGCTCGAGTTCTTCATGACGCACCCGGAGCGCGTCTACACGCGCGATCAGCTGCTCGACCGCATCTGGGGCGGCAACGTGTACGTCGAGGAACGCACCATCGACGTGCACATCCGCCGCCTGCGCAAGGCGCTCGAGGATTTCGGGTACGATCGCTTCGTACAGACGGTCCGCGGCTCGGGTTATCGTTTCTCGGCGCGCACCATCTAGGCGCGCTCCATCCAAAGGTTGTCACAGATGCAACCGGCGACACAGGCATGGGGGTTCGCGGCGGTTCGGTTGCTCGGCACCGTGGTGATCGGATGCGGCGCCGGCTGGCTGTTCGGCAACCCTTTCGGCGGGCTCGCCGCCGCACTCGCGCTGCACCTCGCCTGGGTGCTCGCCAACCTCGCTCGCCTCGAATGGTGGCTGCGCCACCGCAACTACGCCGACCCGCCCGACTTCGGCGGGGTGTGGGGCGAGATCATCGCGCAGATCGTGCGCCTGCACCGCCGCAAGCGCTTCCACAAACAGCGCTTCGTGCAGCTCATGCGCCAGTTGCAGCGCTCCACCGCGGCGCTGCCGAACGGTGTCGTCATCCTCAACGCGCAGCGCGAGATCATGTGGTTCAACCGCATGGCGGCGCGGCTGCTGAGTCTGCGGCGCACGGCCGATCTCGGCATGCGCATCGAGAACCTGCTGCGCGAGCCGGAGTTCGTGCGCTACCTGGCGCGACAGGAGTTCACCAACCCGGTGGTCATCCGCCAGACGACCCCGGAGGACTGTTACCTGTCGCTGCAGGTCGCCCCTTACGGGGACGGGCAGCTGCTGCTGCTGGTGAGCGACGTCTCGCGCCAGATGCGTCTGGAGGCGGTGCGGCGCGATTTCGTGGCGAACGCCTCGCACGAGTTGCGCTCCCCCCTCACCGTGATTTCAGGTTACCTGGAGACTCTCGGCCAGGATCCGGCGCTCGATCCCGATCTGCACGGACCGGTCGCTGAAATGCGCCGCCAGGCGGAGCGCATGACCGCCATCATCCGCGATCTGCTCGAGCTGTCGCGGCTCGAGGAAACCGACGAGATCGTCGGCGGTGAGCCGATCGACGTCGCGGCGCTGCTCGCGCTGCTGCGCAAGGACACCCTGGCGCGCGCGGTCCACCCGCGCGACGTGCGGGTGCGCGTCGACTCCGACGCCCGGCTGCTCGGCGATGAGCCGGAGATCCACTCGGCGTTTTCCAACCTGGTCGACAATGCCGCCAAGTACACTCCCGCCGAAGGCTCGCTCGAGATGCGCTGGTGGGTGGATGAGGACGGCGGTCATTTCGCGGTGAGCGACACCGGCATGGGCATTCCGCCCGAGCACATTCCGCGCCTCACCGAGCGTTTCTATCGCGTCGACCCCGGACGCTCACGCGCTACCGGCGGCTCGGGCCTGGGGCTGGCGATCGTCAAACACGTGCTGCAGCGCCACGGAGCGACGCTCGAGGTGCAGAGCACCCTCGGCAGCGGCAGCACCTTCACCTGCCATTTCCCGCCCGAGCGCGTCGCGTCGCTGGCGCACCCCCTGACTACCGCAACGGCTTAGATTCTCTGCGCAACTGCCTAATTCGTAAGAAACACTTAGCCGAGCTGTCACAGAACCGACACGTTGCCGGACAACCCTAGGGACGCTCTCGAAGGCCTCCAGGATGAGCCATGGCAAACGGCAACCCCGCACGCACCGGCAGGACGAGCGCCCGCACCCTGTTCCTCTCGGATATCCACCTCGGGTTCAGGCACGCGCGCGTGCGCGAGCTGAACGAGTTTTTGCACGGCGTGGAGGCCGAGCGGATCGTGCTGGTCGGCGACATCGTCGATGCGCTGAGTCTGGCGCGGCGCGCATTCTGGACCGCGCAGCACACCCAGGTGGTGCGCACGCTGCTGGCGCGGCAGCGCGCCGGCGCGCGACTCATCTATATCCCGGGCAACCACGATGCGAGTCTGGCCATGCTGGCGCAGATGCTGCAGGGCCAGTTCGAGGTACACCGCGAGTGGGTGCATCGCACTGCGCGCGGCGAGCGGCTGCTGGTGCTGCATGGCGACCAGTTCGATGGCGTGCTGCCATGCCCGCGCTGGCTCACCCGCCTGGGCGATGTCCTCCATGATGCGACCGTGATGGTCAGCCACCGCGTGAACAACCTGCGCCGCGCGCTGGGCAAGCCGTACTGGCCGCTCGCCGAGCGCATGAAGCTCAGCATCGGCGCCAGCGTGCGCTATATCGAGCAGTTCGAACGGCTCGCCGCCCATCACGCGCGCACGCAGGGTTACGACGGCATCGTCTGCGGGCACATTCATCGCGCCAACCTGCGCCACATCGAGGGCACGCTGTACGGCAACACCGGCGACTGGGTGGAATCCTGTTCCGCCCTCATCGAGACTCAGCACGGCGAGCTGCAGCTGCTGCGCTGGCCGCACGCCGCGCGCCCCCGGCTGCGCCGCGCCGAGCCCCTGGTGGCCGACGCTGCGTGAGGATTGCGCTCGCAAGCGACGCCTGGGCGCCGCAGACCAACGGCGTCGTCACCACGCTCAGGTGCACCGCCGAGACCCTGACAGCGCTCGGTCACGAAGTGCGCGTGATCTCGCCCCAGGGTCTCACCTGCATTCCCTGCCCGAGCTATGCGGAGATCCGCCTGGCGCTGTCGCCGGGTGGACATGTGGCGCGCCAACTGCGGGCGTTCCGGCCGCACGCGATCCATATCGCCACCGAGGGACCGCTGGGGCTGGCGGTGCGCCGCTACTGCCGCGCGCGCGGCGTGCCGTTCACGACCTCGTATCACACCCGCTATCCGGAGTATCTGCGGGCGCGCTGGCCCATCCCGCTCGCCGCCACCTACGCCTGGCTGAAGCGCTTCCACGGCGCCGCCACGCGCACCTTCATCAGCAGCGCCACCCTTGAGGCCCAGCTGTCCGCCCGCGGCTTCGCGCGGCTGCACCGCTGGCGCCGCGGCGTCGATCTGCGCACTTTCCGGCCGCTGCCGCCGCACCCGCAGCTTGCGCGGCTGCCGCGGCCCGTCATGGCCTGCGTGGGACGGCTGGCCGTGGAGAAGAATCTCGACGCGTTCCTCAGGCTCAACCTCCCCGGCACCAAGGTCATGATCGGTGACGGGCCGCAGCGCCACGTCCTGACGGCGCGCCATCCGGGCGCCGTGTTCACCGGCTACCGCTTCGGCGAGGAGCTCGCCCGCTGCCTGGCCACCGCGGATGTGCTGGTGTTCCCGAGCCTCACCGACACCTTCGGGCTGGCAATGATCGAGGCGCTCGCCTGCGGCGTGCCGGTGGCGGCCTTTCCGGTGCCCGGACCGCTCGATGTAATCGAACAGGATGTGACCGGGGTCCTGCACCAGGACTTGAGTGAGGCGATACGCTCGGCCTTGCGGCTGGAGCGACGTGTGTGCGCCGAGCGCGCCGCGGGCTTCAGCTGGCACGGCGCGACCGCGCAATTCCTGGCGGGCCTGGCGCCGATCCCGCTGGCATTGCGCGCCACGCTGGCTGTCAGCCGCAGTTCCGTTATCATCGCGCGTATTGCCGCCCGCCGGCAGACGAGCGAAGCCGGAGACGCCAACTGATGGAAACCGCCGACCTCAGTCACCACATCTCGCGTCGCTTCAACGAGGACCTCGAGCGCGTGCGCAGCAAGGTACTCGGCATGGGCGGCTTCGTCGAGCAGCAGCTGCAGAAGGCCATCACCGCGCTGGTGGAGGGCGACAGCTCCCTCGGGGAGGCGGTCGCGCTCGATGACCACCAGGTGAACAACATGGAGATCGCCATCGACGAGGAATGCATGAAGATTCTCGCGACGCGCGCCCCCGCAGCCGGTGACCTGCGCGTGATCGTGGCGATCATCAAGACCATCACTGATCTGGAGCGCATCGGCGACGAGGGCGAGAAGATCGGCTACATCGCCTCCCGGCTCGCGACCATGGAGCGCCCGGCCGACAAATACCGTGAGATCAAGCATCTCGGGCGGGTGGTGTCGGAGATGGTGCACGACGCGCTCGATGCGTTCGCGCGCATGGACGTGGAGTCGGCGCTGCGCGTGGCGCGGCAGGACCGGGTGGTGGACGAGGAATACGAGGCGATCCAGCGTCAGAGCATCACCTTCATGATGGAAGACCCGCGCACCATCCGTCGTGCGCTGGATGTCATGTGGGTGGTGCGCGCGCTCGAGCGCATCGGCGATCACGCCAAGAACATCTGCGAGTACGTCATCTACATGGTGCACGGCAAGGACATCCGCCACACCTCGCTCGATGACGTCGAGCGCGAGCTGCGCGAGGGCCGCGCCGCCGGCGCGGCGGCGGCGCCGTCCGCGTAAGGGCCGCGCCCCCGATAAGCGCGTGCCAGCCGATCGGCGTCTGCTCAATTTCGCGGGCTTTGCCGTATGCGCGGCGCTGCTCGCGTACGCCCTGTACTCCCAGTTCTACCTGGGCCTGGATCCCTGCCCGCTGTGTATCTTCCAGCGCATCGGCATGGCGCTGCTGGGGGTGGTTTTTCTCGCCGCGGCGATCCATAACCCGCGCGGCCGCGGCGCCTACGGCTATGCGCTCCTGATCGCAGTCGCCGCGCTGGCGACGCTCGCGGTGGCGGCCCGGCACCTGTATGTGCAGAGCCTGCCGCCCGGTTCACTGCCTTCCTGTGGCGCGCCGCTCGCGGTGCTCTTGAAGTACACGCCGCTGTGGCAGGTCATCCGCAAGGTGCTCACCGGGAGCGGGGAGTGCGGCGAGGTCAACTGGCGCTTCCTCGGCCTTGCCATGCCGGCGTGGGTGCTGATCTGGGCGCTTATCCTGGGTGGGTTGGGCGTGACGGCGAATCTCAGGCGAGGAGCTTGCGCAGCACGTTGACGTACATGCGGTGCAGGGCATCGATGTCCTCGAGGCGCACGCACTCGTTGACCTTGTGGATTGAGGCGCTCACCACGCCGAGCTCGACCACTTCCGCCCCGAGAGGCGCGATAAAGCGTCCGTCGGATGTGCCTCCGCCGGTGGATAGTTTCGGGCGTACGCCGGTGACCTGCGCCACGGCATCGCCGACCGCCGCGCACAGCAGCCGGGGAGGGGTGTAGAACGGCTCCCCCGACACGTACCACTCCAGCGTGTAGCGCACGCCGTGGCGGCGCAGGATCTCCTCGACCGTCGTTTTGAGCTGCTCCAGCGTCTGCACCGGTGAGTAGCGCAGGTTGAAGCGCGCCTTGAGCTCCCCGGGAATGACGTTCGGCGCGCCGGTGCCGGCGTTGAGGTTGGAGACCTGGAAGGTGGTCGGCTGGAAATGCTCGGTCCCCTGATCCCACTCGCGACGGGTGAGTTCCGCCAGCGCCGGCGCGAGCGTGTGCACCGGGTTCTCCGCGAGCTGCGGGTAGGCGACATGCCCCTGCACGCCGTGCACGGTGAGGCGGCCGCTCAAGGAGCCGCGACGACCCACCTTGACGGTGTCGCCGATCGAGGCCTCGCTCGAGGGCTCACCCACCACGCACCAATCGAGGCGCTCGCCCCGCTCGCGCAGCACTTGCGCCACACGCCGCGTCCCATCGACCGACGGGCCCTCCTCATCACTCGTGATCAGAAATGCAATCGACCCCTTGTGATCCGGATGCGTCCCGACGAACTCCTCGGTGGCCGTGACCATCGCCGCAAGTCCGCTCTTCATGTCGGCCGCTCCGCGGCCGTACAGCACGCCGTCGCGGATCTGCGCCGCAAACGGATCGCTGTGCCACTCCTCCAGCGGACCGGTGGGCACCACGTCCGTGTGTCCGGCGAAGCAGAACACCGGCCCCACCCCGCCGCGCCGGGCCCAGAAGTTCTCGACACCGCCAAAGCTCAACTGCTCGATGGCGAAACCCGCTGCCGCGAGGCGCTCGATCATGAGCTGCTGGCAGCCTTCGTCGGCGGGGGTGACTGAGCGGCGCGCGATGAGTGCCTTAGTCAATTCAATGGTTTGCGACATTACCTTAGGGGGCTTTGGTGGGTCGGCGGCGCTCGCTCAAGGGGGGCAGAGGCGGTGCGCGTTTATACGGCTTGAGATCGCCGCGGGGCAAGCGGCACGTCATGTCACGCGGCTGCAAACTCCTGCGGCAACACTAGCGCCGCGGTCACAGGGACGTGGCCGTTACCGCATCGCCCGTGCGCCTCGCGGCGCCTAGAGGGCTGTCATCAGAGCGTCACATCATTGTCATCTAATCCCGCCAATTCTCGGAAGCCTAGGAGTGGAATCGTGAATTCATTCAATGCGAAGCGGATGCTGGTCGCGGTGGCTGGCGTCGTCGCGTTTGCCGGCGCGGCGCAGGCGGCCGACATTTCCGGCGCCGGCGCGACCTTCCCCTATCCCATCTACTCGAAATGGGCCGACGCCTACCGGCAGCAGACCGGCATCGGACTCAACTATCAGTCGATCGGTTCCGGGGGCGGTATCAAGCAGATCAAGGCGAAGACCGTCACGTTCGGCGCCTCGGACATGCCCTTGAAGCCCGAGGAGCTGAAGGAAGCCGGGCTGGTGCAGTTCCCGATGATCATCGGCGGCGTGGTGCCGGTGGTGAACATCAAGGGTGTGCAGCCTGGCCAGCTGGTGCTCGACGGCGCGACCCTGGCGGCTATCTATCTCGGCGACATCACCAAGTGGAACGATGCGCGCATCAAGAAGCTCAATCCGAAGCTGGCGCTCCCGGACACCACGATCGCCCCGATCTACCGCTCCGACGGCTCCGGGACCAACTTCCTGTTCTCCGACTACCTGTCGAAGTCGAGCCCGAAGTTCCAGCAGACCGTGGGCGCCAACACCTCGGTGCAGTGGCCGGTGGGCATCGGCGCCAAGGGTAACGAGGGCGTCGCCAACATGACTCACCAGACCGACGGCGCTATCGGCTATGTCGAATACGCCTACGCCAAGCAAACCAACATGGCGTATTGCGGTCTCATCAACAAGGCGGCCAAGACGGTCGTTCCCAGCACCGAGGCATTCCAGGCGGCGGCCGCGAACGCCGACTGGGCCCATGCACAGGGCTATCACCTGATCCTCACCGATCAGCCGGGCGAGAAAAGCTGGCCGATCACGGGCGTGAGCTTCATCCTCGTGTACGCCGTGCCGCCGGATCCGGCCGCAACCGCGGAAGCGCTCAAGTTTTTCGACTGGGCCTATAACAACGGTGCCAAGATGGCGGCTGAGCTGGACTACGTGCCGCTGCCGCCGAGCCTGATCCAGCAGGTCCGCACGACCTGGCAGAAGGAGATCAAGGGTGCGCCGGGCCTGGCGAGCGCGCCTGCCGACGGCAAGCGGATGTAAAGCCATACGGGCGCGCCTCCGGCGCACGGCCGCCGCAAGGCGCGGACGTAGGCGTACGCTTTGACAGGACGGCGGCCGTCCCGCGCTCGCGGGTGGCCGCCGGTTTCGGTTACGGGGAACACCAGCGTGACAGGTTGCCGTCCGCAATGAACACGGTCGCTGCTGCCATCGATCCGCGACATGCCGCGGGGCAGCGGCTGCGCGAGCGGGTCTTTCATAGCGCCACCTTCCTTGCCGCGATTCTGGTGCTGGCGCTCCTGGGCGGAGTGGCGGTGTCGCTGCTGGGCGGAGCGTGGCCCGCATTCGCCCACTTCAAGCTGAGCTTTCTTACGCGCGAGATCTGGAATCCCGTCACCGAGCAGTTTGGCGCGCTCGCACCCGTGTACGGCACGCTGGTCACGTCGTTCCTGGCGCTGCTGCTGGCGATTCCCGTGAGTTTAGGGATTGCCATCTTTCTCACCGAGATGGCGCCGGTGTGGCTCAAGCGCCCGGTGGGCGTAGCGATCGAGCTGCTCGCGGCGGTGCCCAGCATCATCTATGGCATCTGGGGCCTGTTCGTGCTGGCGCCGGTGCTGCAGCAGCACGTGCAGCCGTGGCTGATCGCGTGGCTCGGTCCGCTGCCGCTGATCGGCAAGCTGTTTCAGGGGCCGCCATACGGCATCGGCGTACTCACCGCGGGCTTCGTGCTCGCGATCATGGTCATCCCGTTCATTTCCGCGGTGATGCGCGATGTGTTCGAGACCGTGCCGGACGTACTCAAGGAGTCCGGCTACGGCCTGGGAGCCACGACCTGGGAGGTGATCTGGCAGGTGGTCATACCGTACGCGCGCACCGGCATGATCGGCGGCATCATGCTCGGGCTGGGGCGCGCCCTGGGCGAGACCATGGCGGTTACCTTCGTCATCGGCAACGCGCACCGCATCGGCTCATCGCTGCTCGCGCCCGGCACCACCATCTCGGCCTCCATCGCCAACGAATTCACGGAAGCGGTCGGCGACCTGTATAGCTCTTCCCTGGTCGCACTCGGCGCGCTGTTGTTCCTGATCACCTTCTCGGTGATTGCGGCCGCGCGCCTGATGCTGATGCGCCTCGAACGCCGGGCGCTGTCATCCGTATGAACCGCCGCGCGATCCGCAAGCTCACCAATGTCCTGGCGCTCGCCCTCTCCGGCCTCGCCACCGCGGTCGGGCTGTTCTTTCTCGGCGCCATTCTCTGGACGCTCATCCGGAACGGTCTGGCCGGCGTGTCGCTCAGCCTGTTCACTGCCATGACTCCGCCGCCCGGCGGCAGCGGCGGACTGCTGAACGCGATCTACGGCAGCGTGGTCATGACCGTAATCGGCATTCTCATCGGCGGTCCGATCGGCATGCTCGCCGGCACCTATCTTGCGGAGTACGGCCGCACTTCGCGCCTCAGCACGGTAATCCGTTTCGTGAACGACGTGCTGCTGTCCGCCCCGTCGATCATCATCGGCCTGTTCGTGTACGAGTTGCTGGTGATCCGCATGGGACATTTCTCGGCGATCGCAGGCGCCGTGGCCCTCGCCATAATCGCCATGCCGGTCACGGTGCGCACCACCGAGGATATGCTGAATCTCGTGCCGCAGGGGATGAAGGACGCCTCCACCGCCATGGGCGCTTACCCCTGGCGCACGATCACCGACGTGATCTACCCGGCCGCGCGCAGCGGCATCCTCACCGGCCTGCTGCTGGCGGTGGCGCGCATCAGCGGCGAGACCGCGCCGCTGCTGTTCACCGCGCTCAACAACCAGTTCTGGAGCAGCAATCTCGCCGCGCCGATGGCCAACCTGCCGGTGGTGATCTTCCAATTTGCCTTGAGCCCCTATCCGAACTGGCAGCAGCTCGCCTGGTCCGGCGCCCTGCTCATTACGCTGAGCATTCTCATCCTGAGCATCAGCGCGCGCCTGGTGGTGTCCTCGCTCAATTCCGGCGGCCGGCACTGATGAGCGCAACCCAGACCCAGTTCGGCGCGCGGCCGGTCGCGGTCAGCGAGGCAACCCCGGTCAAGTTCGAGGTGCGGCATCTCGATTTCTACTACGGCAGCGCCCAGGCGCTCAAGGACATCAACCTCACGCTGCCCGACCGGCGGATTACCGCTTTCATTGGTCCCTCCGGGTGCGGCAAATCGACGCTCCTGCGCGTATTCAACCGCATGTACGCGCTGTACCCGGGTCACCGCGCCACCGGCGACGTGCGGCTCGACGGCGAAGACATCCTCGCTCCCACGGTCGACGTGGCTGAACTGAGGTTCCGGGTGGGCATGGTGTTTCAGAAGGCCACGCCCTTTCCCATGTCGATCTCCGACAACGTGGCTTTCGGACTGCGCCTGTCGCGGCGCATTTCCCGCAGCGAGCTCACTGACCGGGTGGAAGAGGCGCTGCGCGATGCCGCCATGTGGGAAGAGGTCAAGGACAAGCTGCAGGAGGACGGGCGCAGCCTCTCGGGCGGTCAGCAGCAGCGGCTGTGCATCGCGCGTACCCTGGCGCTGCGCCCCGAGGTTATCCTGTTCGATGAGCCCACGGCGGCGCTGGATCCGATCTCCACGCTGCGCATCGAGGAGACGCTGCAGAGTCTGCGCGAGCGCTATTGCATCGCCATCGTCACCCACAACCTGCAGCAGGCGGCGCGCGTTTCGAACGTCACCGCCTTCATGTACCTGGGCGAGCTGGTGGAGATCGGCCCGACGGAGCAGATCTTCACGGCGCCCAAGCACCGCCGCACCGATGACTATGTCACCGGAAGATTCGGCTGAGGGCCCGAAGGCCATGAGCGAGACACCGGAACCGACCGCGCCGGAGCTGCAACGGCCCGTACCGCCGCGCGCCGGGGCCGCCCCGGCTGCGGCTACCGGCAACGGCGGCGCCACCCCGGAGAGCGTCGCGCGGCAGCGCGCCGGCGAGGGCGGCCTGAACCTCAAGCCGAGCGGCCGAATGCACGCCCCCGCATCGGCTGACGCGGCGGGCCAGGCGGAAGCCGCGATCGAAAATCCCGTGTTCTCGTGCCGCGACGTGAGTGTCTTCTACGGCGCCAAGCAGGCGCTGAAGAATGTCACCCTGGACGTCGCGCGCCGCCAGGTGCTGGCGATGATCGGCCCTTCGGGGTGCGGCAAGTCGACATTCCTGCGCTGTCTCAATCGCATGAACGATACGATCCCCGGGGCGCGCGTCACCGGCTCGATCAAGCTCGACGGCCGCGACATTTACGATGAGCGCCAGGACGCGGCGCAGCTGCGCGCCCGTATCGGCATGGTGTTCCAGAAACCGAACCCGTTCCCGAAATCGATCTACGACAATGTCGCTTACGGTCCGCGCATCCATGGCCTGGCGCGCAGCCGCGCGCAGCTCGATGACATCGTGTGCACCAGCCTGACGCGCGCCGGACTGTGGGATGAGGTGAAGGACCGTCTCAGCAGCCCCGGCACCGGTCTCTCGGGTGGACAGCAGCAGCGCCTGTGCATCGCGCGCGCCATCGCCGTGCAGCCCGAAGTGATTCTCATGGACGAGCCGTGCTCCGCGCTCGATCCCGTTGCCACAGCACGCATCGAGGATCTGATCGATGAGCTGCGCGAGTCGTATGCGATCGTAGTCGTCACGCACTCGATGCAGCAGGCGGCGCGCGTGTCGCAGCGCACCGCGTACTTCCATCTCGGGGACCTGATCGAGGTCGGCGATACCGACCGGGTGTTCACCAACCCGCGTCACCGTCTGACTGAAGACTACATTACCGGACGATTCGGCTGAGCCGGCGGGGCGAGCTGCGCAGCTGTTTCCGCGGCCGTAACGCACCGGGCCGCCGCAATAACGAACGGATCGTTCGGGCCCGCGAAGCGAACCCGAGCGATCCGGACGCTCGCAAGAGCCTTCAGCGCGCTAGAAGGTCCACTGGGCGTACAGGCCGATCTCGTCGAACTTGCCGCTGTGCAGACCGTCGGCGCCGCCAATGGTGTACGAACCGCCGGCGTTGCCGCCGCTGATCGAGGCGCTGCCGTTGTCCACCTTTTCGTTCTTGTAGACCAGCGCGAAGTCGAGCGCCTTGATCGGCTTGTAGGACATGCCGACGTTGAAGTAGGTGTCCTTGAGACTGGAGGCCACATCCTTGCTGAGCTTCACCTGGTCATAGCGCCCGAACACCGACCACTGCCCGGCGAAACTGTACGACGCCCAGCCCGTAACACCCTCCGTCTTGTCGCTGACCGGAACGGTGCCGGTGGCGGTTACGATGGCGGAGGTGCCGTATACCGAGGCTGAGAGCTTGTTGACGGTCTTGAAGTTCTTGGCATTGAGGTACTCGACGCCGAGGCGCAGGCCCTCGTAATTCACCGCTGCCAGGAAGTCAAAGCGCGTGGCGGTGTTGCTCGGGAAGCTCTCGTTGCTGGCATTGATCTGTCCCAGGTGGCCGCTATAGACGCCCGCGGCCAGGGTCAGCCACGCGATCGGCTTCACGCCGACGCGTCCCTCGAAGTCCACATCCTTGGTGCGCGTGGGATTCTTGTAGCCGCCACCATTGACCACCGACGCCGAGTAATCAAACACGCCGCTCTTGCCGTTGACATTCAAGCCCCAGTCGGTCGTGGTCCCCAATCCGAAGCGATCCAGGGGAAGCTTCTCCACGTAGCGATAGCCGTAGAGGTTCTCGAGGTACGGGAGCCACGGCAGGTCGGCGGAACCGATGCGCAGCACGAAGGCATCGTCGAATTTGCCCTGCACGTACAGTTTCTTGATGTATACCTCGCTGACGCCGCCGCTGGTGTTGCCGTTGGTGAGGACGGTGGTCGTGCCGCCCGTGGGCGTAGCCGCCTGCGCCGTGGCGGCGGTGCTGAACTGCGCGTCGGTCGTGAGGTTTGCGGACCAGATGTCGTTGAACTTGTGGTCAACGATCAGGTAGAAACGCTTGACATCGAAGCCGGTTCCCGTCGGCGGCACGTCGTGGCTGACGCCGGAGGCGTCCTCGTTCTGCAGGCTGATGTGACTGAGGTCAAAATATACTCGCCCACCGACCGTGGTATCACTGCCAACATCGACCGCCGGCGCGGTTGTCGTCCAGCCGCAACCCGTGAGAACGGCGGCCGTGAGGATCTGCTTGCGCACTGTATTTGCTCCTAAAGTGAGATGCGCACGCTGTCGTCGCGTGCGGTTTTTTGAATGCGTATCGCTTCGCCTGTGGCTCGTTGATTTCGCCGGGGACGAACCACCGCTCTCAATGCGATGCGCAGGCTACGAAACGTGTATGACAAAGCGATGACAACCCCTCGTGTGCGTCGCAACGCTGCCGGCGCCATGCTGGGGCTGAACTGCTGACAAGTCAGTCGAGAGTCACAAAACAGTCAAGAACGGTCTGCGAGGCTCGTTTGTCGCGTTCACGCATCACTGGGCTGCGCAGCGGTTCGTCGGGCGAGGTCGTGAGGTGCGTCTGACACGTTGCACGATGGGCGCGCTCCCGCGAGCAGCACGGTAGCCACCGTCTGGGCGGTTCGTGATGGGTGCAGCATCATGGGTCATATCCCTGGGGAACGCGCCCGCAGGCTGGCCGAGCGTTATATTCGTTTGAGCATATCGTGACAGAGGCGAGACCGCCGGCGCAAGCCAGGCAGCGCGGCTGGTGTGGCCGCGAGTTATGATGTGCATTGGGAGACACCGCATGCCAGCTGCAGCCGTCCGCTTCCGAGTCGACTTTGGCCGCGGGCAGGCCGTTGGACCTGGCAAGATCGCGCTGCTCGAGCGCATCGGCCGGACGGGCTCGCTGTCTCAGGCCGCCCGTGACCTGCACATGAGCTACCGCCGCGCCTGGCTGCTGCTCGAGAGTCTCAACGCGTCCTTCCGTGAGCGGGTCGCGGTGAGCAGCAAGGGCGGCCGCGGGGGCGGGGGCGCGAGACTGACGGTTTTCGGGCGCCAGCTGATCAGCATCTATCGAGAGTTCGAGGTGCAGATGCAGACGCGCGCCGCGCGCACCTTCCGGCCGATCGCGGGCAAGGCCCGCGGGGCTCGCGGCGGCGCAGCCAGGGTGAAACGGCGCCCCCGCTCCGGGGCCGCCGCCGCACCGGTGCGCAGGCTGCAGGATCGCTAAGGGATGCACGCCGCGATGCTAGTAAGCGCGCGGTCTGGAAGTCAGTCGCAAGGCAGTAACAAGGCGGTTATAACCGATGGAGCCGGCGCGCGGCCTATTCAGCGCTGCGCAGCAGCTCGTTGATAGAGGTCTTCGCGCGCGTCTGCGCGTCGACGCGCTTCACGATGACCGCGCAGTAGAGGCTGTAGCGGCCGTCCGCCGAGGGCAGCGTGCCCGATACCACTACCGAGCCCGCGGGCACCCGCCCCTGCAGGATCGTGCCGGTGGAGCGGTCGTAGATGCGGGTGCTCTGCCCGATGAAGACGCCCATGGAAATCACCGAGCCCGCTTCGACCACGACGCCTTCGACGACTTCGGAGCGTGCGCCGATGAAGCAATCATCCTCGATGATGGTCGGACTGGCCTGCAGCGGCTCGAGCACCCCGCCGATACCGACCCCGCCCGACAGGTGCACGTTGCGACCGATCTGCGCGCACGACCCCACCGTCGCCCAGGTGTCGACCATGGTCCCGGAGCCGACCCAGGCCCCGATGTTGACGTAGCTCGGCATCAACACGACGTTCGGCGCGATGTAGGCGCCGCGGCGCACCAGCGCGTGCGGCACGATGCGTGCGCCGCCGGCGCGCAACTCCTCCTCCGTGGCGGCGGCGTACTTCAGCGGCACCTTGTCGTAGAAGCGGGTAAACCCGGCATCCATTGGGGTGTTATCGCGGCTGCGGAACGACAGCAGCACGGCCTTCTTCAGCCATTCGTTGACCACCCAGCGGCCCGCGCGCGGCTCGGCAACCCGCGCACGCCCGCTGTCGAGCAGCGCAATGCACTCCTCCAGCGCCGACTGCAGGTCCGGCGGCGCATTCTTCGGGGTGAGCTCGGCGCGCTGCTCGTATGCGGCATCGATGACGGACTTGAGGCGGGTGAGATCGCTCATGGAAGACTTCTCGCGCCTTGCAGCGCCCAAGACGTCTGCAGAAATTCCCGGATGCGCGTCGCGGCTTCCACGCACTGCTCCGCAGCGGGCACCAGCGAGATGCGCACGCGCCCGGCGCCCGGATTGCCCGCCGCTGCCGTGCGGCCGAGGTAGCTGCCGGGCAGCACGGTGAGATTGGCGCGTGCGAACAGCTCGCGCGTGAAGTGCTCGTCATCGCCCCCCACGTCCGGCCACAGATAGAACGCGCCCGCAGGCTGCGTCACGTCCATCACCGGCCTGAGGACCGGCAGCACGCGCGCGAATTTCTCCTGGTAGACGCGGCGGTTGGCCGCGGCATGGGCGTCGTCTTCCCACGCGGCGACGCTGGCGAGCTGTGTCGGCACCGGCATGGCGCTGCCGTGGTAGGTCCGGTACAGCAGCAGGCGCGCCATGATCGCCGGATCGCCGGCCACGAACCCGGAGCGCAGGCCCGGGACACTCGAGCGCTTGGACAGACTGTGAAACACCACGCAGCGCTCGAAGCGCTCGCGGCCGGCGGCCTGGCAGGCCTGCAGCAGTCCCGGGGGTGGCGCGCGCTCATCCAGGTAGATGTCCGCGTAGCACTCATCGGAGGCGATGAGGAAGTCGTAGCGATCGGCGAGGCTGAGCGCCTGCTGCAGCAGCGACAGCGGCAGGACCGCGCCGGTGGGATTTCCGGGACTGCACAGGAACAACACCTGGCAGCGCTTCCACACCTGCATCGGCACGGCACTGAGATCGGGCTGGTAGCCGTTGGCGGCCGTGGTGTCGAGGAAATACGGCTGCGCGCCGGCGAGCAGCGCTGCGCCCTCGTAGATCTGGTAGAAGGGATTGGGCATGGCGACGAGAGGCGCGCGAGCGCCATCCACCGCCGCCTGCACGAACGCGAACAGGCCCTCGCGCGTCCCGTTCACCGGCAGCACCATGGTTTCAGGGTTCACGCTGCCGGCGGAAAGTCCGTAGCGCCGCATGAGCCAGCCGGCGCAGGCGGCGCGCAGCTCCGGCAGGCCCGCGGTCGCCGGATAGCTGCCCAGCCGATCGAGATGCCGCCGCAGCACCTCCAGCATAAACGCCGGCGGCGTGTGCTGCGGCTCGCCGATCGACATGGCGATGTGGGCGAGCTGGGCAGGCGCGGTGAGGTTCGCCTTGAGACGTGCCAGGCGCTCGAAGGGATAGGCGTGCAGGGCATCGAGATGCGGATTCATGTGCGCGTCGTGCCGGCAGCTTAGCTTACCGCAGCGCCGCCTGGCGCTCATCGAGTGCCTGCACCAGGCGATCGCGCAGACGCTCGGCGGCGGCGGCGCTGAGCGGGCGGTTGTCGAAATCGGTGAGGTAGAACACGTCCTCGGCGCGCTCGCCGACGGTCATGATCTTGGCGGCGTGCAGCTCGACGCGCTCCGCCATCAACACCTTGCCGACCTCGCACAACAAGCCGGGGCGATCCCCTGCGGTCAGCTCGAGCACCGAGCGGCGGTTGCGCTCATCGACGCTGAACGCGATCTGGGTGGGGGTGTTGAACATGCGCGCCTGGCGCGGCGCGCGCCGCGACACCGCAAACGGCGCATCCGCCGGTCCCTGCAGCGAGCGCCACAGTGCCTGCTCGATTTCAACCTGTCGGTCGTTGTCGGTGATCGGCGCACCGTCGTCCTCCAGCAGGTGATAGAGGTCGAGACTGAAGCCATCGCCGCTCGGGGTGATGCGCGCGTCGACAATGTTGAGGCCAAGCTGGTCGAGCGCCGCGGTGGTGCGCGCGAACCCATGGCGCCGCGGGCGCGTGAAAATCAGCGCCGCGGTGGTGCCGCGCACGCTGCGCGGATCGAGCGCGACCAGCGGCTCATCCGATGCCGCGTCACGCTCGGCCAGCAGGCGCGCGTGCCACGCGACCTCTTCCGGGGAGTGTTGCAGGAAATAACCGGCCGAGAACCGCGTCCACGCGCCCGCGATGTCGCGCTCGGAGACGCCGCGCTCCAGCAGCAGGCGCCGCGCGGCGTCCTGGATCTCGCGCACCAGGTGCTCCGGATCGATCGGGCTCTCCAGGCCCCGGCGCAGCGCGCGTTTCACGCGCTGGTAGAACTCCCGGAACAGCGATGCCTTCCAGGAGTTCCACAGCTTCGGATTGGTGGCGCGAACGTCCGCACAGGTCAGCACGTACAGGTAATCGAGATGCGTCTCGTCGCCGACCTTGCGCGCGAACGCGTTGATGACCTGCGGGTCGCCGATGTCCTGCTTCTGCGAGGTGATCGACAGCTGCAGGTGATTGCGTACCAGCCAGGCGACCAGGCGCGCATCGTACTGGGACAGGCCCTGTTCGAGACAGAATGCCTCCGCGTCCACCGCACCGAGCTCGGAATGGTCGCCGCCGCGGCCCTTGGCGATGTCGTGGAACAGCGCGGCGAGGTAGGCGACTTCGCTGCGCGGCAGCTGCTGCATGACGCGCGAGGCTTCCGGCAGCTCATGGTCGTAACGCGGGATCGCGAAGCGGCGCAGGTTGCTCACCACGAACAGCGTATGCGCATCGACCGTGTAGGCATGGAACAGGTCGTACTGCATGCGCCCGACGATGCGCCCGAATGCCGGGATGTAGCGCCCGAGCACGCCGTAGGTGTTCATGCGCCGCAGTTCGTGCGTGACGCCCACCGGCGAGCGCAGGATCTCGAGGAACAGGCGGTGATGGCGCGGGTTCTGGCGGAACTCCTCATCGATGAGCCACAGGTTGCGCGCCACCGCGCGCATGGTCGAGGCGCGCACGCCGCGGATGTCCGGGTTCTGCTGCAACAGAACGAACAGCTCCAGCAGCGTCGAGGGGGTGCGCGGGAACGCCTCCTCGCTGACCGCCTCCAGCGAGCCGTTGCGCACCTGGAAGCGCGCGTTCAGCGGCCGCGGCGGCTCGCTCTCGGTGAGGATCGCTTCACGAAACAGCTGCAGCAGCAGCTCGTTCAGCAGGCTCACGTCCATGACCGTGCGGTAGTAGCGCTGCATGAACTGCTCGACCGCCAGCGTGTAGGAAGCGTCTTCGTAACCGAAGCTCTGGGCGAGGCGGATCTGGTAGTCGAACAGCAGCCGGTCCTCGCGCCGCGCGGTGAGGGTGTGGAGGCCAAAGCGCACCTTCCACAGAAACGCCTGCGCCTGCTGCAGACGGCGCAGCTCCGCCAGCGTGAGGAACCCATGGGTCACCAGGGCATCGAGCGTGTCGGCGCCGCCGAAATGCCGCTTCGCGACCCAGGCGATGGTCTGGATGTCGCGCAGGCCCCCGGGGCCGGTCTTGACGTTGGGTTCGAGGTTGTAGGCGGTGTCGTTGGCTTTCAGATGCCGCTCGGCCTGCTCGCGCACTTTCGCCTCGAAGAACTCCTTCACGGGCCAGAGGCGCTCCGGCGCGAGCGCGGTGCGCATGGCGCCGAGCAGTTCCGCGCGGCCGGCGAGCAGGCGCGCCTCGAGCAGCGTCGTCATGACGCTCACGTCGGCGGCGCTCTCCTCGGCGCACTGCTCGACGGTGCGCACGCTGTGGCCGACCTCCAGGCCGATGTCCCACAGGAACGCCACCAGGGTGCCGATGACGGCGCTGCCCGGGGCGTCCGGCGGCTGCGGCACGAGCAGCAGGATGTCGATGTCGGAGCACGGCTGCAGCTCCCCGCGTCCGTAACCCCCGACCGCGACCAGCGCCCACGCTGCCTGCGCGGCGCAGTGCGTGCGCCAGGCCTCGCGCAGCGCCGCGTCGATGAGCGCCGCGCGCGCGTGCACCAGCTCCTCGACCAGTTCTTCCGCGACAAAGCGCGCCTTCAGCTCCTCGTGCGCCTGGCGCAGCAGCTCACGCCAGGCGGCCGGCTCGGCCTCGGCGGCGAGTTGTGCCGGCAGTCGCGTCAACAGCGGCCAGGAGGCTGCGGGGTACGTGGCGGGGCGCGTTTCCTCGAGCACGGACTAATGCTGCGCCCCGTTCGCGCCCAGCGTCAGCACGTCGAACCCGGTGTCGGTGACCAGCACGGTGTGCTCCCACTGCGCAGACAGCGAATGGTCCTTGGTGATGACGGTCCAGCCGTCGGGCAGCAGGCGCACGTGGCGCTTGCCCGCATTCACCATCGGCTCGATGGTGAAGGTCATGCCCGCCTTGAGCTCGAGCCCGGTGCCGGCCTCGCCGTAGTGCAGCACCTGCGGGTCTTCGTGATACACACGCCCGATACCATGGCCGCAGTACTCGCGCACCACCGAGTAGTCGTTTTGCTCGACGAAGCTCTGGATGGCATGACCGACGTCGCCCAGGTGCGCACCCGGACGCACCGTCTCGATGCCGCGCCACATGGCGGCGAAGCAGGTCTCGGAGAGGCGCTGCGCATGCGCCGCCGCCTTGCCCACCAGGTACATGCGGCTGGTGTCGCCGTGAAATCCGTCGCGGATCACGGTGACGTCGATATTGACGATGTCGCCGGCCTTCAGGCGCTTGTCATTCGGGATGCCGTGGCAGACCACGTGGTTCACCGAGGTGCAGATGGTCTTGGGAAAACCGCGGTAGTTGAGGTTCGCAGGCACCGAGCGCTGTACGTTCACGATATGGTCGTGGCACAGGCGGTCGAGCTCCTCGGTCGTCACCCCCGGCACCACGTGCTCCGCGATCATGTCGAGCACCTCCGCGGCCAGGCGCCCGGCGATGCGCATTTTTTCCTGTTCCTCGGGGGTCTTGATCGTGACGTGCATGGGATGCGAAGTGGGGTCGCGGCGCCTTAAGCCAAGGGGGCGCCGAAGCCAAGCGTAAGACATTGTTCCGATGAGGTCTTCATGGTATAAAGCGCGGCCTTTTTTGGCAACGCACAATCCACACGCGCGTCGTTAACCTTGGTGACTGGGTGTCCTTAGGATGGCCTCACGGGCGTTCCTTAGGATGGTCACGGGGATGCGCGGAGGCTCAACCCACACAGGAGTCTTTCATGCCCGGCGTGTCCATGCGACAGATGCTGGAGGCGGGAGTCCATTTCGGACATCAGACCCGCTTCTGGAACCCGAAGATGGCTCCCTTCATCTTCGGCGAGCGAAACAGGATCCACATCATCAACCTCGAGAAGACGCAGCCGATGTACGCGGAAGCTGCGCACTTCATCAAGGGAGTGATTGCCGACGGGGGCAAGGTGCTGTTCGTCGGCACCAAGCGCTCGGCGCGCGAGGCGATCCAGAAGGAAGCCGAGCGCGCGGCGCAGCCGTTCGTGAACCAGCGCTGGCTCGGCGGCATGCTCACGAACTTCAAGACCATCCGCCAGTCCATCAAGCGACTCGGGGAAATCACCGAACTCGCCGCCTCCGGTGCGCTGGAGAAGCGTGGCAAGAAAGAGGCCACCCAGCTGCGGCGCGAGATGGACAAGCTCGAGAGGAGTCTCGGCGGCATCAAGCACATGGACTCGCTCCCGGATGCGCTGTTCGTGGTCGACGTCGGGCACGAGAACATCGCGCTTCACGAAGCCAGGAAGCTCGGCATTCCGGTGGTGGCCATCGTCGACACCAACTGCTCGCCCGACGGCATCGACTACGTGATCCCGGGCAACGACGATGCCATGCGCGCCATCCAGCTGTATGCCGCCGGCATCGCCGATGCGGTGCTCGAGGGCAAGCAGTCGGTGCCCCAGGTCGCGGTCGGCGAAGACGAGTTCGTCGAGCTCGATGAGACGGGCAACCCGCGCAAGAAGGCCGCGCGCGGCCGGCAGCAACGCCCGCAGGCGGCGGTGCGCAAGAAGGCCCCGGCACGGCGCAAGCTCCCCCCCATCAAGGCGCCGGCCGCTGCGGTCGAGGCGCTCGCGGCCGAGGAGGAGGACCTCGAGGTGGAGGAGGCGGCCGAGCCTGTGGCAGCCGCCGGCACAGTCCCGGCACCCGAGGCCGTGGCGCGCCGGCCGGCCGCCGCGCCGGCCCGGCGCAAGGGCCGGGGCGGCGCGGGCGCTGGTTCGACCGAGTAATGCAAGGACGCTAACTTGTCCATGAACATCACAGCAGACGCAGTCAAGCAGCTCCGCGAGCGCACCGGCGCGGGCATGATGGAGTGCAAGAAGGCGCTCGTCGAAGCCAAGGGTGACCTCGACGCCGCGGCCGAGCTGATGCGCAAGCAGGGGCACGCCAAGGCCGACAAGAAAGCGGCGCGCCTCGCCACCGAGGGGGTGGTGGCAGTCGCCAAATCCGCCGACGCACGCACCGCCGCCATGGTCGAGATCAACTGCGAGACCGACTTCGTCGCCCGCGAGCAGGGCTTCCGCGCCTTCGCACAGGCCGTGGCCGAGTGCGCTCTGACCTCGCAGCCGCCGAGCCTGGCGGGGCTGGGCGAGGCGAAGCTGCCGTCCGGCGAGAGCGTCGAGGAGCGGCGCCGGGCGCTGGTGGCGAAGATCGGCGAGAACATCAGCGTGCGGCGCTTTGCCGTACTCACCTCGCCGGAGCACCTCGGTGCCTACGTGCACGGCACGCGCATCGGCGCGTTGGTGGCACTCAGGGGTGGCGCGGCGAGTCTTGCCTACGATCTGGCGATGCACGTTGCGGCCAGCAACCCCCGCTACCTCACCCAGGCCCAGGTGCCCGCGGACGTCATGGCGAAGGAGCGCGAGATTCTCACGCAGCAGGCGCAGGCCGAGGGCAAGCCCCCGGAGATCGTCGCCAAGATGGTCGAAGGGAGGCTGCGCAAGGCTCTGGGGGAGATCACCCTCGCCGGGCAGCCGTTCGTCAAGGACCTGGACGTGACGATCGAGAAGTTGTTAAAGGGTGCCAAGGCGGAGGTCGTGGCGTTCGAGCGCTTCGAGGTCGGCGCCGGCATCGAGAAGAAGCCGGACGGCGCGGCCCCCACGGTCAGGCACTGAAGACGCGAGCACTGCTCAAGGACTCAAACCCCGCCGCGAGCGGGGTTTTTTCCATCGGCGGAGGTGAACAGATGACGCAAGCCAAGGCCCGCTACTCGAGAATCGTGGTGAAACTCTCGGGTGAGGCCCTGATGGGAGAGGGGGACTACGGCATCGATCCGGCGGTCATCCGGCGCATCGCCGGGGAACTGCAGGACATCACTCAGATGAATGTGCAGGTCGCGGTGGTGATCGGCGGCGGCAACATCTTCCGCGGCGCCGGGCTGGCGCGCGCCGGTATGGACCGGGTCGCGGCCGATCACATGGGCATGCTCGCCACGGTGATGAATGCACTCGCCATGCAGGACGCGCTCGAGAGCCTGGGGATGCATGCCCGGGTCATGTCCGCGATCCGCATCAACCAGGTCTGCGAGGACTACATCCGGCGCCGTGCGATGCGGCACCTGGAAAAGGGTCGCGTGACGATCTTCGCCGCCGGTACCGGCAACCCGTTCTTCACCACCGACACCGCCGCCGCGCTGCGCGCCATCGAGATCAACGCCGACGTGCTGCTGAAGGCCACCAAGGTGAACGGGGTGTATTCGGATGATCCGCTGCGCAATCCGGCTGCCGTGCGCTACCCGCGCCTGACCTTCGACAAGGTGCTCACCGACAAGCTCAACGTCATGGATGCGACGGCCATTGTCATGTGCCGCGACAACCGCTTGCCTTTGCGGGTGTTCAATCTCAACAATCCCGGGGATCTCACCCGCATCGTACGCGGCGAGGACGTAGGCACGGCCGTGACAGTGGAGTGAGCCGCGCGGCATCGAGGAGACACAGCCCATGCTCGAAGACATCAAGAAAGACGCTGTTACGCGCATGGCGAAGTGCGTACAGAACTTCCAGGGGGATCTGAAGAAGCTGCGCACCGGCCGGGCGCACCCCAGCCTCATCGAGCACCTGAAGGTGGATTACTACGGTTCGGAGGTGCCGCTGCAGCAGGTGGCGAGCATCGCGGTCGAGGAGGGCCGCACGCTGGTCATCTCCCCGTGGGAGAAGAGCGTCGTGCAGGCGATCGAGAAGGCGATCTTCAAGTCCGATCTCGGGCTCACGCCCATGACGGCCGGCACCGTGATCCGCATTCCCATGCCACCGCTCACCGAGGAGCGGCGCCGCGAGATCACCAAGGTGCTGCGGCACGACGCGGAGAACGCCCGCGTCGCGGTGCGCAACGTGCGCCGCGACGTCATGAACGACATCAAGGACATGTTGAAAGAGAAACTGGTCTCGCAGGACGATGAGCGGCGCGCCGAGCTCGAAGTGCAGAAGCTCACCGACAAGCACGTCGCCGACATCGAGGCGCTGCTCAGCGCCAAGGAGAAGGAGGTCATGCAGGTCTGATGGTCGCCGCCACCTTCAAGCTGCTGCCGCGGCACATCGCGATCACCATGGACGGCAACGGCCGCTGGGCGGCTGCGCGCGGGCTCACGCGTTCGGCCGGCCACCGCGCCGGGCTCACACCGGTGCGCATGTGTATCGAGGAGTGCGCGCGCCGCGGCGTGGAGGCGCTCACGCTGTTTGCTTTCTCGAGCGAGAACTGGAGTCGGCCGGCGGAGGAGGTCGGCAGTCTCATGGGTCTGTTCCTCGAGGCGCTCGACCGCGAGATCGCGGAGCTGCACGCGAAGGGTGTACGGGTGCGCTTCGTCGGGGAACGCCGCAATCTCTCGGTGCGGCTGCAGGCGCGTATCGCGGCCGCGGAGGAGCACACCGCCGGCAACGGGGCCTTGAGGCTCCAGGTGGCCGTGAGTTACGGCGGACGCTGGGATATTATCCAGGCGACTCAAAAGCTTGCGAGAGAATGCTCAAGTGGCGCCTTGCGGCCGGAAGACATCAACGAGGAGCGCTTCGCCGCACAGCTCGCGCTCGCGGGACTGCCGGAGGCGGATCTGCTGATCCGCACCGGCGGTGAGTACCGCGTCAGCAACTTTCTGCTCTGGGATCTCGCCTACGCGGAACTGTATTTCAGTTCGCGGCTGTGGCCGGATTTCGCGGTGGCGGATCTCGAGGACGCGCTCGCGTTCTTCGCCAGCCGTGAACGGCGCTTCGGCCACACCGCCGCGCGACACTCCGCGGCGCGGACGTAAGCGCATCGTGACGGACGCGCTGCGCAAACGAGTCCTGACCGCCGTGGTGCTGGGCGCGGTGCTGCTTGCCATCGTGTTATGGCTGCCCAAGGGAGCGACCGTGGGCGTGATGACGCTGCTGGTGCTGGCCGGGGCCTGGGAGTGGTCCGCATTCCTGCTGCTGGGGACGCCCGTGCTGCGCGCCGCGTACGTATTGCTGGTGGCGGCACTGCTGCTGGGCGCGTGGCGCGTCTCGGCCACGCCCGAGGGGCGCGACCTGCTGCTCAGCGTGGCGGTGCTGTGGTGGCTCACCGCGCTGCTATGGATCGCATTCGCGCCGCGGCGCGTTGCGCCCTGGTCGGCCGGCGCCGCCGGTGTGCTGGCGCTGGTGCCCGCGTGGCTCGCCCTGGTGCGACTGCGGCTCGCGCTGCCGAACGGTGCACAATGGGTGCTGTTCGCACTGCTGCTGGTGTGGGTCGCGGACATCGGTGCATTCTTCTGCGGCCGGCGCTTCGGGCGCATCCGCCTGGCGCCGAATGTGTCTCCGGGGAAGACCTGGGAGGGAGTGTTGGGAGCGTTCGCGGTGAGCGCGGTGGTCTCGATCGCGGGCAGCCTGTGGTTCCACGTGCCGCTGGCGGCGTTCCTGCCGCTGTGTCTCGCCGCGGTCGGCTTTTCGATTATCGGCGACCTGACCGAGAGTCTGCTGAAGCGCTTCGCCGGCGTGAAGGACAGCGGCAGCGTGTTTCCGGGACATGGCGGAGTCATGGACCGCATCGACAGTCTGACCGGAGCGGCTCCGGTGCTGGTGCTCGGGCTCACGCAGCTCGGAGTCGTCGGGTGATCGGCGTCGCCGTCCTCGGCTCCACCGGCTCCGTGGGCGAGAGCACGCTCGATGTGCTGGCGCGTCATCCCGATCGCTTCCGGCTGGTGGCGATCGCCGCCAACACCAACGCCGCGAAGCTCGCGCAGCAGGTGCTCGCCTGGCGCCCGGCCTACGCCGCTCTGGCAGACGAGCGGGCCGCGCGCGAGTTGCGCGAGCTGTTGGGCCGCGCCGCCCCGCAGACGCGGGTGCTCGCGGGAAGCGCAGCGCTCGAGGAGATCGCGCAGGCCGCCGAGGTGCAGTGTGTGATGGCCGCGATCGTGGGCGCGGCCGGCCTGCGCTCCACGCTGGCGGCGGCACGCGCCGGCAAGCGCCTGCTGCTCGCCAACAAGGAGGCGCTGGTGATGGCGGGCCCGCTGCTGCTTGCGGCGGTGAAGCGCTCCGGCGCCACGCTGTTGCCGATCGACAGCGAGCACAACGCCATCTTTCAGTGTCTGCCGCCGGGTGTAATCCCGGGGGTGGCGCCGGCGGGGCTGAAGCGCGTACTGCTCACCGCCTCCGGCGGGCCGTTCCGCGACACCCCGCGCGAGGCGCTCGCCGCCGTCACTCCGGAAGCCGCCCTCGCGCATCCCAACTGGGTCATGGGCCGCAAGATCTCCGTGGACTGCGCCACGCTCATGAACAAGGGGCTGGAGCTGATCGAGGCGTGCCTGCTGTTCGGATTGACGCCCGCGCAGGTGCAGATCCTCGTGCATCCGCAGAGCATCGTGCATTCGCTGGTCGAATACCTCGACGGTTCGGTGCTCGCGCAGCTGTCCGCGCCGGATATGCGCACGCCGATCGCTCATGCGCTCGCGTGGCCCGAGAGAATCAGCTCCGGTGTAGAATTCCTCGACTTGCTCAAGGCCGCGCGGCTCGACTTCCGGGCTCCCGATACCGATAGGTTCCCGTGCCTCGCGCTGGCGCAGGCCGCGGCGCGCGCCGGCGGGCTCGACCCGGTGGTGCTCAACGCGGCCAACGAGGTCGCGGTGCAGGCATTCCTCGAGCGCCGATTGAACTTTCCCGGCATCGCGGCGGTCATTGAAGCCGTAGTGCAGCGGAGCACCGGGGGGACGATCGGCGGGCTCGAGGACGTGCTGGCCGCCGACGCGGAGGGCAGAGTGCACGCACGCGAGCAGATCGTCGGCATCACAAGAACTGCAGCGGTGAGGGGCGCTCACGCATGAATCTGGTCTGGTACGCGCTGTGGTTCGTGATCGCCGTGGGCCTTCTGGTCACGGTGCATGAATTCGGCCATTTCTGGGTCGCGCGACGGCTCGGCTTCAAGGTGCTCAGGTTCTCGGTCGGCTTCGGCCGCCCGCTGCTGAAGCGCGTCGCCGGCGCGGACCGCACCGAATACGTCCTGGCCGCCATCCCGCTGGGCGGCTACGTGAAGCTCCTCGACGAGCGCGAAGGGCCGGTGGAGCCGCACGAGCTGGCGCGCTCCTTCACGCGCCGGCCGCCCTGGCAGCGCATCGTGGTGCTGCTCGCAGGCCCTGCCTTCAACATCCTGTTCGCGGTGCTGGTGCTGTGGGGCATGTTGTGGGTGAACGGTGTGACCGAGGTGAGGCCGGTCGTCGGCGAGGTGACCGCGGGCTCGGCCGCCGCCGCCGCGGGCCTGCATGCCGGGGACGAGATTCGCACGCTCAACGGCGCCACGGTGAGCGGCCAGCGCGATGTGGTGTTCGGGCTGCTGGACGCCATGAGCTCGCGCGGCGAGGCGGACTTGAGCGTGCGCGGCAGCGGCGGGGAGGTGCGCAGCGCGAAACTCAGCGTGCCGGATGCCGCGCAGCGCCGGCGTCTCACCGAACCGGCGGAGTTGTTCCGCGGACTCGGATTTCAGTTCTGGACGCCGCCGCTGCCGGCGGTGTTGGGGCAGGTGATGCCCGAAGGGCCCGCGGCGCGCGCCGGGCTGCAGGCGGGCGATAACATCGTCGCGATCGACGGCCAGCCGGTGCACGACTTCCGCGAGATCGTCGCGCTCATCAGCGCGCACCCTGGTGAGCGCGTGACCATCGACTATCGCCGCCACGGCAGCGCGCACCGCGTGCAGCTGCAGATCCAGAGCGAGCAGGTCGCGGGTAAGCGTGTCGGCCGCATCCACGTCACCCAGCCACCCGGCAAGGGCTACCCCGACAGCATGCTGCGGCACACCGATCTGGGCGCCGCGGTGGCGCTGGTGCGCGCCGGCGGCGAAGCCTGGACCATGACGGTGCTGCAGGCGCGCCTGTTCTGGCGCATGGTGTTGGGACGCGTGTCGCTGAAGAACCTGAGCGGCCCGCTGTCCATCGCCGAGTTCGCCGGCGAATCCGCCGAGGCGGGGGTGGCGGCGTTCCTCGGCTTCCTGGTGCTCATTTCCCTGTCGCTGGGGTTCCTCAACCTGTTGCCGATTCCGATCCTGGATGGCGGACAGATCGTCTTCCAGCTGGTGGAGTGGCTGAAAGGCAGCCCGTTGTCGGAGCGGGCCCAGGCTCTGGGACAGCAGGTTGGCATCGCCCTGCTCATCGTCCTGATGGGTGTCGCGCTCTACAACGATATTGCGCGCCAGTTCGGCTGACCGTGCCGCGAGCCGCCGCTGCGGCGCTGCGGAGTTTTCGAAACTGCAGGCGTGAGTCTCCAGTCCTCGAATAGTGCAATTGCCAAGAGTTTCAAGCGCGCCGCGTAGCGCGCTTAAGGGGGATACCGGTGGCTGGAGAATGAAAACGCGCACAGCCTTTGCCGCCATTGCGCTGGCTGTGCGATGCGCGCTGGCGCTCGCGCAGACGGCGGCGAACCCGGCGGACTTCACCGTCGGCGACATCCGCGTCGAAGGTCTGCAGCGTGTCTCCGAGGGCACGGTCTACAACTACCTGCCGGTAAACATCGGCGATCACCTGAGCGCGCAGCGCGTGCGCGAGGCGATCCGCGCCCTGTACGCTACCGGTTTCTTCCGCGACGTGCAGCTGCGCCGCGACGGCAGCACCCTGGTGGTCGTGGTGCTGGAGCGCCCGTCCATCGAGAGCTTCGAGATCACCGGCAACAAGGACATTAAGACCGAGGACCTGCAGAAATCGCTGCGCAACGTCGGGCTCGCGACCGGCAAGACCTTCGACCGCTCGGTGCTCGAGGACGTCACCCAATACCTCACCGACCAGTATTTCGCCCGCGGCAAGTACGGCGTGAAGATCGACTCGCACGTGGAGGAGGAAGCGAGCAACCGCGTGAAGATCAAGATCGAGATCAAGGAAGGCGCGCGCGCCAAGATCCGCCAGATCAACATCGTGGGCACAACGAAGTTTGCGCAGAAGGAGATCCTGCAGACGCTCGAGCTGAAGACGCCCAACTGGCTGTCCTGGTACAGGCAGGACGACCGCTACTCGCGCGAGTCCCTGCAGGGTGACCTGGAGAAGGTGCGCAACTTCTACATGGATCGCGGTTACGCGAACTTCCAGCTCGATTCGACCCAGGTGGCGATCGCCCCCGAGAAGGAAGACATCTTCATCACCGTGAACATCGACGAGGGCCAGGTCTACAAGGTGTCACAGATCAAGCTGGCGGGCACGTTCGTCGTGCCGCAGGCGGAACTCGAGCAGCTGCTACTGATACACCCGGGCGCGACCTTCAACCGCAAGCTGATCACCTCCTCGCAGGAGCTGATGCAGAACCGTATGGGCCGCGACGGCTATGCCTTCGCCAAGGTCGAGCCGGTGCCCACTGCCGACAACGCCAATCACACCGTGTCGCTTACCTTCTTCGTCGATCCGGGCAACCGCGTGTACGTGCGCAACATCAATTTCAGCGGCGCCAACCGCATCAACGACGAGGTGCTGCGCCGCGAGATGCGCCAGCTCGAGGGCGGCTGGCTGTCGAATACCTCGCTCGAGCGTTCCAAGCAGCGCATCCAGCGCCTGCCGTACGTGAAGAGCGTGGATTTCGAGACCACGCCGGTGGCGGGATCCCCGGACCTGGTGGACGTGAACTACAAGATCGAGGAGGGCCCGGCATCGCAGCTCTCCGGCGGCATCGGTTACTCCGAGACCTACAAGTTCATGCTGAACGGCAGCTACGCGGACGCCGACTTCCTCGGCACCGGAGAGCGCATCGCCATCAACCTCAACGGCGGCGCCTTCCAGAAGGTCTACAGCGTCTCGCACACCAACCCGTACACCAATATCGACAACCTGCAGCGCACGATCTCGGTTACCTACAGCGATGTGACGCAGTTCGTGTCGTCCTCATCAACCTTCTCCTCGCGCACCCTGAGCTTCGGGCCCACCTGGGCGTACCCGATCGCCGAAACCATGTATGTGCGCGCCGGCGCCGCCTTCAACAGCTCGCAGCTGCTCACCAACTCACTGAGCAGCGCGCTGCAGGCGCAGCAGTGGGTGCGGCAGAACGGTCATCCTTACAACCGCCTCGCCCACGACGACGCCAGCAACAACGAATACGTCTTCTACGGCACTAACTTCAAGAGCCTCGAGGCCGTGGCCGGCTGGGACTGGGATACGCGCAACCGCACCCTGTTCGCGGATCGCGGCATGCGCCAGTCGCTGTCTTTCTCGATCACCACGCCCGGGAGCGATGTCAAGTACTGGACCGGCAACTATCAGTTCCTCAAGTACGTGCCGCTATGGCGTACCTGGGCGCTGTCGTTCCTTGACGGCGTGGACTACGGGGCGCCCCTCGGGAGCACCACTGCGATCCCGCCCTACCGGCAGTTCTACGGCGGCGGCCCCGACTCGGTGCGCGGCTATCGCGAGAGCCGCCTCGGTCCCAAGGACCAGTTCGGCAACCCTTACGGCGGCAATCTGCGCATCACCAGCCAGAACGAGCTCATCTTCCCGATGCCGGCGAAATGGGCGCAGACCGCCCGCGTGAGCGCGTTCTTTGATATCGGCAACGTGTTTCAGAGCGGCAGCAAGCTCAGGTTCTTCGGTCCTGACCAAGTCAGCCCGCAGGACTACCGCTTCAACGTGCACGACATGAAGCGCTCGTTCGGCGTGGCGGTGCAGTGGCTGGCGCCGCTGGGACTTTTCCGGTTCAGTTTCGGCGTGCCGCTCAATGCCAAGCATGGCGACGGCGTGACGAAGTGGGGAGACGAGACCGAGGGCTTCCAGTTTTCGGTCGGCAATGCTTTCTAAAAGAATCGAGCCGTCGGGGCGGATTGTACGCGATACTCGGCGTTTAGGCCGTGCGGCCACACATACGAGGCAGGTAGTTCCGTGAAGCGTTTGATCAGCAGCAAGTTGGCGGTCTGGTTGATTGCAGCAGGCGGCGCGCTGGCCGCGTTGCCGGCTTGGGCCGAGCCCAAGATGGGTGTCGTCGACCCGCAGCGGCTCCTCGAGGAGTCTCCGCAGGGCAGGGCCATGCTCGATTCCATGCGCACCGAGTTCGCGCCGCGCGAACGCACCCTGCAGGCGCAGCAGCAGGCCCTGAAGGCCAAGCAGGACAAGCTGCAGAAAGACGGCGCCACCATGACGGACGAACAGCGCACGCGCGCCGAGAAGGAACTGCGCGACGGCGCGCGCGATTTCGAGCGCGCGCGCAGCGAGTTCCAGGACGACATCAGTGCGCGCCGCAACGAGGAGATGTCCCGGCTGCAAAAGACTCTCGGCGAGGAGGTGCGCACGTACGCCAAGGCGCAGGGCTTCGACGTCGTCCTCAGCACTGAAGGCGTTGTCTACGCGGCACCCGCCTACGACGTCACGCCGGCGATCCTGACGGCGCTGCAGGCGCGCAATGCGGCGGCGCCCGCGGCGGCGCCTCCGGCGGCCAAGCCGGCTCCCCCCGCCAAGCCGCAGCCGCACTAGCGCTCCCCACGGTCCGCGGCCAGCGGTATTCGAAGACTCGCCATGTCGTTATCGCTTGGGGAGCTTGCGGTGCGATTCGGCTGCGAGCTGCGCGGCGATCCGGACACGCACGTCGAGCGGGTCGCGCCGCTGGCGAACGCCGACGAGCGCTCGATCGCGTTTCTGGCGAATCCGCGCTACCGGGCGCAACTCGCCGCCACGCGCGCCGGCGCGGTGGTGCTGAACGCCGCGAGTGCGGACCAGTGTCCCACGGCGGTGCTGTTGTGCGACAACCCCTATGCGACCTTTGCGCGTATCGCCACCATCCTGCACCCCTTGCCGCAGCTCGAGCCCGGTGTGCACCCGAGCGCCGTGGTGGCCGCGAGCGCCCGCATCGATCCGAGCGCGCAGGTCGGTGCCTACGCGATCGTCGGGCCCAACGTCGTGGTGGGGGCGCGCGCCTTCATCGGTCCGCACTGCTGCCTCGAGGAGGGCGTGACTCTCGCCGCCGACGTGCGGCTGGTGGCACGGGTGACGCTGTGCCGCGCCGTGCAGATCGGCACGCGCGCCGTGCTGCAGCCCGGGGTGGTGATCGGCGGCGACGGCTTCGGCTTCGCGCCCGAGCGCGGCACCTGGCTCAAGGTGCCGCAGTTGGGCACGGTGCGCATCGGAGCGGATGTTGAGATCGGCGCCAACACCACCATCGATCGCGGCGCCATCGACGATACCGTGATCGAGGAGGGTGTGAAGCTCGACAACCTCATCCAGATCGGCCACAACGTGCGCATTGGCGCCCACAGCGCGCTCGCCGCCTGCATCGGTGTGGCCGGCAGCACCACCATCGGCAAGCGCTGCATGATCGGCGGCCACACCGGCTTCGCCGGCCACCTCGCCATCGCCGACGACGTGATTATCACCGGGTATTCGGCGGTCACCCACTCGATCGCGAGCCCGGGCGTATATTCCGGCACCCTGCCGCTCGAGGAGGCGCACGCCTGGCGCCGCCTGGTTGCGCGCTTCAAGCGCAGCGGGTTGCTCGAGACCCGCGTGCGCGCTCTGGAGCGTGCCGCGGGCCTGAAGTCCGAGAGGGAAGAGGATCATGACTGAGCCGCTGCAACTCGACATGCAGGCCATCCTGGAACGCCTGCCGCATCGCTATCCGTTTCTGCTCGTCGATCGGGTGCTCGAGTGCCGCCCCGGGCACAGCATCCGCGCACTGAAGAACGTGACCTACAACGAGCCGTACTTCCCCGGCCACTTTCCCGGGCGTCCGGTCATGCCGGGCGTCATCATCATCGAGGCGATGGCACAGGCGGCGGGCATTCTGTGCTTCGTGACCGCAAACGTGATTCCCGACGCCAAGACGCGCTTTTTTTTCGTCGGCATCGACAAGGCGCGCTTTCGCCGGCCGGTCGTGCCCGGGGATCAGCTGATACTCACGGCGCAGCTGCAGCGCACCCTCAGGGGGATCTGGCGCTACTCGACCGCAGCGTCGGTCGGCGAGCACGAGGTGGCGCACGCCGAGATGATGGTGGCACCGGAGGCCTCCAGGTGATCGATGCGCGCGCGATCGTCTCCGGCGAGGCCGAGCTCGCCTCCGACGTCAGCGTCGGGCCGTTCAGCATCATCGGTCCTCAGGTGCAGATCGGACCCGGCACGGTGGTCGGACCGCATGTGGTGATCAACGGGCCGACCACCATCGGCGCCGACAACCGCATCTTCCAGTTCGCATCGATCGGCGATGCGCCGCAGGACAAGAAGTACCAGGGTGAGCCGACTCGCCTCCAGATCGGCGACCGCAATGTCTTTCGCGAAAGCTGCACGGTGAACCGCGGCACCGCCCACGACCAGGGCGTGACGCGCATCGCAAGCGATAACCTCTTCATGGCGTACGCGCACGTCGCGCACGACTGCCTGGTGGGCAGCCACACCGTGTTCGCCAACTGCGCGGCGCTCGGCGGTCACGTCGAGATCGGCGACTGGGCGATCCTCGGGGGCCTTACCGCCGTGCATCAGTTCACCAAGATCGGTGCCCATGCGTTTCTCGGCGGCGGCGCCATCGTCACGCGCGACGTGCCGCCGTACGTCATGGTCGCGGGCAATCCCGCCGTGCCGCACGCGGTCAACTCGGAGGGGCTGAAGCGCCGCGGCTTCACCGAGGAGCAGATCCGCCACATCCGCGACGCCTACCGCATCGTGTACCGCTCGGATCTGAAGCTCGCCGAGGCGCTGGCGCGCCTCGCGCCGCAGGCCGACGGGCGCCCCGAGATCCGCGCGTTCGTCGACTTCATCCACGCGTCCACGCGCAGCCTGGCGCGATGAGCGCGCCGGGTGCGCGGGCCGCCGCCGCGGAGCCGCTGCGCATCGGCATCGTCGCGGGCGAGCATTCGGGGGATCAGTTGGGAGCGGCACTGATCGCGGCGCTGCGCGAGCGCGTGCCCAACCTCAGCTGCTTCGGGGTCGCGGGACCGAAGATGATCGCCGCCGGCTGCGAGGCCTGGTGGGGTGCCGATCAGCTCGCGGTCATGGGTCTCACCGAGGTGCTGCGGCACCTGCCGCGCCTGCTGAGCCTGCGCAGCGCTCTGGTGCGGCGCTTTCGCGCCGCCCGCCCGGATATCTTCATCGGCATCGACGCGCCGGAGTTCAATCTGCGCCTCGCCCGCTCGCTCAAGGGTGCCGGCATGCGCACCGTGCAGTACGTCAGTCCCCAGGTGTGGGCGTGGCGGCAGGGGCGGGTGCGCACCATCGGCGCCGCCTGCGACCTGGTGCTGTGTCTGCTGCCGTTCGAGGCGAAGTTCTACGCGCAGCACGGGGTGCCGGCGGTGTTCGTGGGGCATCCGCTCGCGGATCAGATTCCGCTCGCAGTCGATCGTGATGCCGCGCGGCGCGCGCTCGACATCCGCGGTGACGCCCCGCTGGTGGCGCTGCTGCCCGGCAGCCGCCTTACGGAAGTCACGCGCCTCGCGGCGCCGTTCGCCGCGGCCGCCGCCCACATCGTGGCGCGGCGGCCCGAGTATCGCTTCATTGCACCCATGGCTTCCCCCGAGGCGCGTGAAGTCTTTGAGAAGGAAGTCGCGCAACTACCCGATGCGCCTGCGATTCGTGTGCTCGACGGACAGGCGCAGCAGGCGCTCGCGGCCGCCGATGCGGCCATCGTCGCCTCCGGAACCGCAACCCTGGAGACACTGCTCAGCGCGCGGCCCATGGTGGTCGCGTATCGCGTCAGCGCCGTCACGGCCTTCCTGCTGCGGACCATGGGGCTGGTGAAGGTGCGATACTTTTCGCAACCGAACCTGCTCGCCGGCCGGCGCCTGGTACCGGAGTTCTTTCAGGGGCAGGTGAGCGGCGCGGCCCTCGGGGACGCGCTGCTGCAGGAACTTGAGGATCACGGGCACGTGCGTGAGCTGCTGGAAGAATTCGCCTCCGTGCATCGCACGCTGCGCCGCGGCGGGGCGGCGCGTGCGGCGCAGGCGATTCTCGCGTGCGCCGGGCGCGCGCCGGATCTGGACGGCGATCATGCCGACGGCTGAGGCCATGCGCGCGCGGGTGGCCGGCGTCGATGAGGCCGGCCGCGGGCCGCTCGCGGGACCCGTGGTGGCGGCGGCGGTGATCCTGCATCCGCGCCGGCGCATACGGGGACTCGCGGACTCCAAGGTGCTCTCGGCGCAGGAACGCGCGCGGCTTGCGCCCATCATCCGCGCGCGCGCCCTGGCGTGGGCGATCGGCTGGGCCGATCGCGACGAGATCGATTGCCTGAACATACTGGAGGCCACACTGCTCGCCATGCGGCGCGCCTTGCTCGCGCTGCCGGTATCTCCGACGCACGTGCAGGTCGACGGCAACCGCTGCCCGTGCATCGCCGACCTGCCGCTCTCTTGCACGCTCGAGGCCATCGTGGCGGGGGATGCGCGCGTGGCGGCCATCAGCGCGGCTTCGATCCTGGCGAAGGTGTACCGCGATCGGATGATGGAGGCGCTCGATGCGTGCTATCCGGGTTTCGAGCTGGCCGCGCACAAAGGCTACGGCACGCCCGCGCACCTGGCCGCCCTGCAGCGGCGCGAGCCCTCGCGGCTGCACCGTCGCTCGTTCAGTCCAATGCGCCAGGACGAGGATCGCTTGACAGATTCCGGGCTCGAGCCTTAATTCGCGCACCGATGTCACACGGTTTCGTTCATCTGCGGCTGCACACCGAATACTCCCTCAGCGACAGCGTGGTGCGGGTGCCGGAGCTGATCGCGGCGGTGGCCGCGGCGGGCATGCCGGCAGTTGCGGTGACCGACCAGGGCAATCTCTTCGCGATGGTGAAGTTCTATCGCGAGGCGCTCAAGGCGGGCGTCAAGCCGCTGGTGGGGGTGGACCTGCTGGTGCACGAGGAAGGCGAGCGGCAGCCCCCGACGCGCCTCACAGTGCTGTGCCAGTCGCCGCGGGGCTACCGCAACCTGGCGCGGCTGGTCAGCCGTGCGTACCTCGAGGGGCAGGAGCGCGGCACGCCGCGCATCGAGCGCGGCTGGCTGTCGGCCACTCATCTCGAGGGCCTGATCGGCCTGTCCTGCGCAACCGAGGGCGACATCGGCCGCGCGCTGGTCAACGCCCGCGAGCCCGACGCCGAGCGCGCACTCGATGCGTGGCTCACGCTGTTTCCCGGTCGCTTCTACCTCGAGCTGCAGCGCCTCGGCCGGCCTTTCGAGGAGGCCTACATTGCCGGCGCGATCGCGCTCGCCGGCCGCCGCGGCGCCCCGGTGGTGGCGACCAACGACGTGCGGTTCCTCAAACCCGAGCAGTTCGAATCGCACGAGGCGCGCGTCTGCATTCACGACGGCACGCTGCTGGCGGACACCGGCCGCGTGCGCCGCTACTCGCGCCAGCAGTACCTGCGCACGCCGCAGGAGATGGCGGCGCTGTTCGCCGACGTGCCGGAGGCGCTGGCCAACTCCGTGGAGATCGCGCGCCGTTGCAGTCTGACGCTGACACTCGGGGAGGTGCGCCTGCCGCAGTATCCCCTGCCCGCGGGCGTGAGCACCGAGGAATTCCTGCGCGCTGAAGCCGCGCGTGGACTCGCCGCACGCTTCACGGCGGCGGTGAGTGCGCCGCCGGCTCACAGCGAGCGCCTGGAGCGCGAGCTGGAAGTCATCTGCCAGATGGGCTTCGCGGGCTACTTTCTCATCGTCGCCGATTTCATCCGCTGGGCGCGCGAGCACGGCGTGCCGGTGGGTCCGGGCCGCGGCTCGGGGGCGGGCTCGCTCGTGGCCTACAGCCTGAGGATTACCGACCTCGATCCGCTCAAGTACGACCTGCTGTTCGAGCGCTTCCTGAATCCCGAGCGCGTCTCGATGCCCGATTTCGACATCGACTTCTGCATGGACGGCCGCGACCGGGTGATCGATTACGTCGCGGAAAAGTACGGGCGCGAGCGCGTGTCGCAGATCATCACCTACGGCACCATGGCCGCGAAGGCCGTAGTGCGCGACGTCGGTCGCGTGCTCGGCATGGCCTACGGCTACGTCGACCGCATCGCCAAGCTCATTCCCTTCGAGCTCGGCATCACGCTCGATGGCGCGCTGGAGAAGGAGCCGGAGCTCAAGCGCCTGTACCAGAGCGAGGACGAGGTCAGAAACCTCATCGAGCTGGCGCGCTCGCTCGAAGGCCTGACCCGCAACGCCGGCATGCACGCCGGGGGTGTCGTGATCGCCCCCTCGGTGCTGACCGACTTCGCGCCGCTGTACCGCGATGCGTCCGGCGGCAGCGTCGTCACCCAGTTCGACAAGGACGATGTCGAGGCGGCGGGGCTGGTGAAGTTCGACTTCCTGGGACTGCGCACGCTCACCATCATCGAGCGCGCCGCGGCGCTCATCAACGGCGCGCGCCCGGCGCAGGCGCCAGCGCTCACGGTGAGCACGCTGCCCATGGATGACGCGCCGACCTACACGCTGCTCAAGTCCTGCCGCACCACTGCCGTTTTCCAGCTCGAGTCGCGTGGCATGAAGGATCTCATCCGCCGCCTGCAACCGGATTGCTTCGAGGACATCGTGGCGCTGGTGGCGCTGTTCCGGCCCGGTCCGCTGCAGTCCGGCATGGTGGATGATTTCATCAACCGCAAGCACGGCAGGAGCGACGGCGCGATCGATTACCTGCATCCGAGCCTCGAGCCGATCCTCAAGCCCACCTACGGGGTGATCCTTTACCAGGAGCAGGTGATGCAGATCGCGCAGGTGCTGGCGGGCTATACGCTCGGCGGCGCCGACCTGCTGCGGCGCGCGATGGGCAAGAAGAGCCCCGAAGAGATGGCGCAGCAGCGCTCGGTGTTCGTCAGCGGTGCGGTGGCGCGCGGGGTGCGTGAGCAGGTTGCGGTGCACATCTTCGACCTGATGGAGAAGTTCGCCGGCTATGGGTTCAACAAGTCGCATTCGGCCGCCTACGCACTGCTCGCCTACCAGACGGCGTACCTGAAGGCGCACTACCCGGCGGATTTCATGGCGGCGGTACTGTCGGCCGACATGGATCACACCGACAAGGTGGTGACGCTCATCAAGGAATGCACCGATCTGGGCCTGACGGTGCTGCCGCCCGATGTCAACGCCTCGCGCTACGAGTTCACCGCCTGCGGCGAGCGCAGCATTCGTTATGGGCTGGGCGCGGTGCGCGGCGTGGGCCACGGAGCGGCCGAGGCGCTGATCGCGGAGCGCACCGCGCGCGGCGCGTACTCGGGACTGGAGGATTTGTGCCGCCGCCTCGACCTGCAGAAGGTCAACCGGCGCGTGCTCGAAGCGCTGTTGCGCGCCGGCAGCATGGATGGCCTGGGCGCCAACCGCGCGACGCTCATGCAGCGCCTGTCCGGGGCCATGCATCTCGGCGACCAGAACACCCGCGCCCACGCCGCCGGGCAGAACGATCTGTTCGGGCTCGCGAGCGAGGAGCGCGCCAGCGCCGCACAGGTCGGCGCGGGTGCGACGTTGCCGGAATGGAGCGAGGCGGTGCGCCTGGCGGGGGAACGCGAAACACTCGGCCTGTATCTCACCGGTCATCCGCTCGCGCGCTTCGAGTCGAGTCTGGCGCGCTTCGTGTCCCACCGCATCGGCGACCTGGTCAGTGACCGGCCGGTAGCCGGACTCGACAGCGGGCGCTTCGGCGCCGGCAAGCCGGTTACCGTGGCGGGGCTCATCGATGAGGTGAAGAAACGCGGGCCGCGCGTGATCCTGACACTCGATGACCGTACCGGGCGCATCGAGGCCATGCTGTTCGAGGAGACCTACCAGAAGCACCGCGATCTGATCGCCAAGGACGCGCTGGTGTTGGTCGAGGGACTGTTGCGCTTCGACGAGTTCAGCGACGCCTGGCGGCTGTCTGCGCGGCGCATCAGCGAGCTCGAAGAGGTGCTCTCGCGGTGCGCGCAGCGCCTGGTGATCCGCTGCACGCACGCCGACGCTGCCGCCGTGAGCGAGCGCCTCGCCGCGATCCTGACGCCGTGGCGTCCGGGTCCGTGCCCGATCACCATTGAATACGCCGGCCCTGATGCCTGCGGCGCGCTCACGCTCGGTGACGAGTGGACGGTGCGCGCCAGCCGCGAGCTGCTCGAGCAGCTCGAGGGCCTGCTCGGGCGCGGCGCGCTGCAGGTCGTTTACGGGGCGCCGGCGGCGAGCCCGGGCCCTACATTCTCCGCCGACGGCCGCTGAGTTAGGATACCGCATGGCCGTCTCGTTCCTCGACTTCGAACAACCGATTGCCGAGCTCGAAGCGAAGATCGAAGAGCTCAGGCACGTGACTTCGGAAACCGAAGTCAACATCCAGGACGAGATCGGCCGGCTGCAGGCGAAGAGCCGGCAGCTCACGATGAGCATCTTCGCCAATCTCACGCCCTGGCAGATCACGCAGCTTGCACGCCACCCGCACCGCCCCTACACGCTCGACTACGTCAACGCCATCAGCAGTGAGTTCAACGAGCTGCACGGTGACCGTATGTACGCGGACGACGGCGCCATTGTCGGCGGGTTGGCGCGCATCGGCGAGCGCGCGCTCATGATCATCGGCCATCAGAAGGGCCGTGACACCAAGGAGCGCGTGCGCCGCAACTACGGCATGCCGAAGCCCGAGGGCTATCGCAAGGCGCTGCGGCTGATGCGTCTCGCCGAGCGCTTCGGGCTGCCGCTGGTGACGCTCATCGATACCCAGGGCGCCTATCCGGGCGTCGGCGCCGAAGAGCGTGGCCAGAGCGAAGCCATTGCCCGCAACCTCTTCGAGATGTCGGTGCTGCGGATTCCGATCGTGACCGTCGTGACCGGCGAGGGCGGATCAGGCGGCGCGCTCGGCATCGGCGTGTGCGATCGCCTGATGATGCTCCAGTACAGCACCTACTCGGTCATCTCGCCCGAAGGGTGCGCCTCCATCCTGTGGAAGAGCCAGGACAAGAAGGAAGTGGCCGCCGAATCGCTGAATCTCACCGCCGACCGGCTGCTGAAGCTCGGGCTGGTGGATGAGGTCATCGAGGAGCCCCTGGGGGGCGCGCATCGCGATGCCGCGGCAACCGCCGCGAGTCTCAAGGCCGCGCTGATCCGTCATCTGGACGAGCTCGACGCGGTGCCGCGGGATCAGCTGCGCGCCACGCGCGCGGCCAAGATCGCCGGCTTCGGCGTGTTTGCCGAAACCGCGGCGTAGAGGCCGTGCCACGCGCGCGGCTCCACGGGACCCTCGGGTTTGGCCCGCGTTCCCTCAGCCGGCGCCTCGCACAGCTTCTGCCCGGCTTCCCCGACCTCGCCGTGTGCGTCGCTTTCAGCGGCGGGGCGGACTCCACCGCTCTGCTTGCCGCACTGGCGCAGCTCAAGCGCCCGCCGCTGCGGCTGCGCGCCCTGCACGTCGATCACCGGCTGCACCCGCACTCCTCAAGCTGGGCTGCGCACTGCCGGCGCGTGGCGCGCGCCCTCGGCGTGCCGCTGCGAGTGCGGACCGCGAACGTCGCACGCGCGCGCGGCGAGTCGCTCGAAGCCGCCGCGCGTGCCGCGCGCTACGGGCTGCTCGCCACGGCGCTCGCGCCGGACGAAGCGCTGCTGACGGCGCACCACCAGGACGACCAGCTCGAGACCGTGCTGCTGCAGCTGCTGCGCGGCGCGGGTGTCGCCGGCATCGCGGCCATGCCGGCGCTGGCGGCGTTTGCGCGCGGCCGCCTGGTGCGCCCGCTGCTACCCTGGTCGCGCGCCGAACTGACCGCCTGGGTGCGCTCGCAGGGCCTGGAGTGGATCGAGGACCCGGGCAACTCCGAGCTGCGTCTGGATCGCAACTACCTGCGCGCGCGTGTACTGCCGTTGATCCGGGAGCGTTGGCCCGCGGCCGCGGCCACCGTCACGCGCGCGGCGCGCCATGCCGCGGAAGCGCAGCGACTGCTCGATGCCGTGGGTGCCGCCGATGCCGCGCGCGCGAGCTTTGGTGCGATGCTGTCGGCGCAGCGGCTGCGCACACTGCCGCCCGACCGCCGCCGCAATGCGCTGCGGTTCTGGATCACGGCCGCGGGGCACCTCGCACCGCCCGCCAGCCGGCTCGAGGAAATTGCCGGTCCGCTGCTGCAGGCGCGCGCCGACGCGCAGCCCTGCGTGAGATGGGAGGGCGCCCTGCTACAGCGCCAGGCGGACCTGCTGTCGCTGCGCGCCGACCCCGGGACCACCGGTCGACTCGAGGAAGTCAGCTGGCCGTGGCGCAGGCGCAGGACCTGCGCGCTGCCCGGCTCGGGCGGAAAGCTCACGCTGAAGCGCGACGCGCGCGGACCGCTGGATCTGGACGCGCTCCCCGCCACGCTGACCGTCCGCGCGCGCCGCGGCGGGGAGCGGCTGCGTCCGGTGCGCGCAGGGCCGCGTCGGGCGCTCAAGAGCCTGCTGCAGGAAGCGCGTGTGCCGGTGGCGGAGCGCGCGCGACTGCCGCTGATTTTCGCCGCCGAGACGCTGATCGCGGTCGCGGGCCTGTGGCTCGATGAGTCGGTGCAGGCGAGTGCTGCGAGCCGGCGGCGCGCACGCCTGATCTGGAGCGCGGCTTAGCTGATCGAACCCGCCCCACATCAGGGCGGGCAGATGTGCTAACCTGCCTGCCCGTCGTGGTTCCGCCGATTTTGTGGCGGCGACCTCGTGCGACGGGAACTCCCTGACCTACATATGACGCGTTTTGTATTCGTCACCGGTGGCGTCGTGTCCTCGTTGGGCAAGGGCATCGCGTCCGCCTCGCTGGGGGCGATTCTCGAGGCCCGCGGCCTCAAGGTCGCGATGGTCAAGCTCGATCCGTACATCAACGTCGACCCGGGCACCATGAGCCCGTTTCAGCACGGCGAGGTGTTCGTCACCCAGGACGGCACCGAGACCGATCTCGACCTCGGCCATTACGAGCGTTTCGTGCGCACCACGACCGGGCGCAACAGCAATTTCACCACCGGGCGCATCTACGAGCGCGTCATCGCCAAGGAGCGCCGCGGCGATTACCTCGGCGCCACCGTGCAGGTCATCCCGCACATCACCGACGAGATCAAGCGCAGCATCAAGCTGGGCGCCGACGGCTCGGATGTCTGCATGGTCGAGATCGGCGGCACCGTCGGTGACATCGAGTCGCTGCCGTTCCTCGAGGCCATCCGCCAGCTCGGTGTCGAGCTCGGCCGCAACAACTGCGCGTTCATGCACCTGACGCTGGTGCCGATAGTGGGGGGCTCGGGTGAGATCAAGACCAAGCCGACGCAGCACTCGGTGAAGGAGCTGCGCGGCATCGGCATCCAGCCGGACGTGCTGCTCTGCCGCTGCAAGCATCCCCTGCCCGAGGAGCAGCGGCGCAAGATTGCCCTGTTCACCAATGTGGAAGAGCGGGCGGTGATTTCCGCGGTCGACGCCGACGACATCTACAGGATCCCGATCCTGCTGCACGAGCAGGCGCTCGATGACATCGTCGTCGACAAGCTGCGCCTGGAGGTGCCGCCCACCGATCTGGCCGAGTGGCGCCAGGTGGTGAGCGCCAGGTCCAATCCCGACGGCCAGGTGGACATCGCCATGGTCGGCAAGTACGTGCAGATCCGCGATTCCTATCTGTCGCTGCACGAGGCGCTGATGCACGGCGGGTTGAAGAGCCGCACGCGCGTCAATATCCACTACGTCGAATCCACCGATATCGAGCAGCGCGGCACCCACGTGCTCAAGGGCGTGGACGCGATCCTCGTGCCCGGGGGTTTCGGCGAGCGCGGCATCGAGGGCAAGATCCAGGCGGTGCGCTACGCGCGTGAGCAGGGCGTGCCGTACCTGGGGATCTGCCTCGGCATGCAGGTGGCGATCGTGGAGTTTGGCCGTCACGTGCTGGGGCTTGCGGATGCCAACAGTACCGAGTTCAACCGTGCCGGCCCGCACCCGGTGATCGCGCTCATCTCGGAGTGGCAGGACCAGATGCACGGCGCGCAAACCCGCGACGAGGCCAGCGCCAAGGGCGGCACCATGCGCCTGGGAGCCCAGGAGGTGCTGCTCGGGGCCGGCACGCGGGCGCGCGAGATCTTCGGGCGCGACGCCATCATGGAGCGCCATCGGCACCGCTACGAATTCAACAACAACTACCTCGACCGCTACCGGCAGTCGGGCATGCGCTTCTCGGGTTTCTCGCGCGACGGGCTGGTGGAGGTGATCGAGCTGCCCAACCATCCGTGGTTCCTGGCGACGCAGTTCCACCCGGAGTTCACCTCCACCCCGCGCGACGGGCACCCGTTGTTCACCGGTTTCGTCCGGGCGGCGCGCGCGCAGCGCGCATCGCAGCTGCCGCAGGCGGCGGGCGCGTGAGCCCGTGCAGCTGACGGGACATGAAGTCGGAGCGGGGCAGCCACTGTTCCTGATCGCCGGTCCGTGCGTCATCGAGGGCGCAGCCCTCACCCAGGAGATCGCCGGCCGGCTGAAGGAGATCACCACCCGGCTCGGCATCCCCTTTATCTTCAAGGCCTCCTACGACAAGGCCAACCGCTCTTCCAGCGCCAGCTTCCGCGGCCCCGGGCTCGAGGCGGGCCTGAAGGTGCTCGACGACGTGCGCCGCGTGATCGGCGTGCCGGTGCTGACCGATGTGCATGAGGACACCCCGCTTGCGGAGGTGGCCGCGGTCGTGGACGTGCTGCAGACCCCGGCGTTCCTGTGCCGCCAGACGAACTTCATCATCAACGCCGCCTCCCAGGGCAAGCCCGTCAACATCAAGAAAGGGCAGTTCCTCTCGCCGTGGGAGATGCAGAACGTCGTCGACAAGGCGCGCTCCACCGGCAACGAGGCGATCCTGGTGTGCGAGCGCGGCTTCTCGTTCGGCTACAACAACCTGGTGTCCGACATGCGCTCGCTGTCGATCCTGCGCGCCACCGGCTGCCCGGTGGTGTTCGACGCCACCCACTCGGTGCAGCTGCCGGGCGGCCAGGGCTCGGCCTCCGGCGGCCAGCGCGAGTTCATTCCGGTGCTGGCGCGTGCGGCGGTCGCCGCCGGGGTGGCGGGGTTGTTCATGGAGACGCATCCGAACCCGGAGAAGGCGCTTTCCGATGGTCCGAACGCCTGGCCGCTGCAGCGCATGGAGCCGCTCCTCGGCACCCTGTGTGAGCTCGACCGGGCGGTGAAGAAAGTACCCTTCGAGGAGTCCCTGCTGTGAGGAAGTCAAGGCGATGAGCCGAATCACCGATATCCGCGGGCGCGAGATCATCGACTCGCGCGGCAACCCCACCGTCGAAGCCGACGTGATCCTCGACACGGGCGTGCGCGGCAGGGCGGCGGTGCCGTCGGGCGCTTCCACCGGCACGCGCGAGGCGGTGGAGCTGCGCGACGGGGACAACAAGCGCTACGCGGGCAAGGGCGTGCTCAAGGCGGTGGAGCACGTGAACACGCAGCTGAAGGCGGCGCTCGTGGGCCGGGATCCGCGCGACCAGGCGGGGATCGACGCGCGCATGATCGAGCTCGATGGCACGGAGAACAAGAGCGCGCTCGGCGCCAACGCCATTCTGGGCGTGTCGCTCGCCAACGCGCACGCGGCGGCGAACGATGCGCGCCTGCCGCTGTACCGCTATCTCGGGCAGCTGATCGGCGGCGCCCGCGAGCCGGTCATGCCCGTGCCGCAGATGAACATCGTCAACGGCGGCGCGCACGCCAACAACAGCCTCGACATCCAGGAGTTCATGATCCTGCCGGTCGGCGCGCCCAGCTTTCGCGAGGCGCTGCGCTACGGCGCAGAGGTGTTCCACACCCTCAAGAAGCTGCTCGCCGAACGGGGACTCTCGACAACCGTGGGGGATGAGGGCGGCTTTGCGCCGAATCTGGAGTCGAATGAGGCGGCGCTCAAGCTCGTCATGCAGGCCATCGAGAAGGCAGGCTATCGGCCGGGGACGGATATCTACCTGGGGCTCGACGTGGCGAGCTCCGAGTTCTTCAAGAACGGCAGCTATGAGCTCGAGTCCGAGCAGCGGCGCTTTTCAGCCGCCGAATTCACCCGCTACCTGGCGGACCTCGCGGAGCGCTACCCGATCATCACCATCGAGGACGGCATGAGCGAGTCCGACTGGGACGGCTGGTCGCAGCTGACACGCGCGCTGGGGCAGAAGATCCAGCTGGTAGGCGATGATGTGTTCGTGACCAACACCAAGATCCTGAAGGAAGCGATCGAGCGGCACATCGCCAACGCCATTCTCATCAAGCCGAATCAGATCGGCACGCTTACCGAAACGCTCGCAGCCATCGACATGGCCGACAAGGCGCGCTACGCCTCGGTGGTCTCGCATCGTTCCGGGGAGACCGAGGACAGCACCATTGCCGACATCGCGGTCGCGAGCGCCGCCTCGCAGATCAAGACCGGCTCGCTGTCACGCTCGGATCGCATCGCCAAATACAACCAGCTGCTGCGCATCGAAGCCGAGCTCGACCAGGTGCGTTACGCGGGCCGCGAGGCCTTCCCGGTCAGGATCTAAAGCGGCGCGCCCGGGGTTGCGCAACTGCCGCCGTCAACTCATCCGAGCGCCGGCAGGCTTGCGACGATGACGACCGGCCCCGTCGGGCTCCCGGTCGGAGAGCCGCCCGCGGGCTCCACGCTGACGGCGACCTTGTCGGCGGCGAGCAGCGCTGCGCGCTGTGCGGAGTTCAGGGTGCGCTCGTAGGTGCCCCCGGCAGGCAGCAGTCCAAGCGAAACCGGCGCTCCGCCGCGCGGCAGTGCCCACAGCTCGTAGGCCTTTCCGGGCAGGCGCTGCACCGGGCCCACCACCCTGATCGTCAGCGCAGCGAGCTGCGTGCGGCGCTCGATCCGCCACAGCGGATGCGCGTTGTCCGTGCCGAGAACCGCGAGCGTCTGCAGCGGCGGCTGTTGCTCGCGGACGATGAGGCCCACGATGAGGGCGACGGCGATGAGGCTCGCCGCGGCCGCCAGCTGCCAGGTACGCCATCGCGACACGCGCGGCGCAGCTGAGCGGGCGCCGAACAGCTGGCGACTCACGTTCGCCCACACGCGCTCGGACGGCTGGATCGGCCGCAGCGAGCCGCTGAGCACCGACCAATCGTCCTCCCAGCGATGCAGGGCGCCGCGGGCGGCGGCACTGCTCGCGCACAGCCGTTCAAAGCGACGGCGCGCCGGCCCGCGCAGCGTCCCCAGCACATGCTCGGCGGCGAGCCGATCGAGCAGCTCCTGGTTTTCGTACTTCATGACCCCAGGCACCGTCGCAGGGCAAGCAGGCTGCGCCTCACCCAGCTCTTTACCGTTCCCAGGGGCTCGCCCACCGCCCGCGCGATCTCACTGTGGGTGAGGCCCTCCTCATAGGCGAGCATCAGGCAGCGCCGCTGCGGGGCCGCGAGCTGCTCGAGGCAGCGCAGCAGCAGGCCTCCGCTGCCCAGCATCTCGGCCGCGTCCGCGGAACCGCCTACCTGCAATTGAGGCTCGAGCGCCAGACTCACGTCGCTAAGCGCCACGGCCGGCCGCGCGGCGCGTTGCAGGTCGATGGCGCGGTAGCGGGCCATGGACACGAGCCACGCAAGCGGGCGGCCGCGGATCGGGTCAAACTGACTCGCCTGTTGCCAGACCTTGACGAACACATCCTGTAGCACGTCCTCGGCCAGGTCGCGGCGCTTGAGCATCCGCATCAGTATCGCGAGCAGAATCGGCGCCACGCGCGCGTACAGCGTTTCCAGCGCCGCCGCCTCTCCAGCGGCGCAGCGCGACAGCAGCGCCTCGAGCTCGGCGCGATCCGGCTCGTCGGTCGGGCTCATGCGCGCATCCTAGGAGGGCTGCCCGGTCGGCCGCAATCCCAGCTCGTGCCACGGGGTGTCATCCGAGGTTGGCGCCGCTCATGCGCGCGAGCAGCCACCAGGAGGCCAGCAGCACCATGGCTGCCGCGCCGGCCGGCATGAATGTGCGCCGGTAGAGCCACGTGTGTCGCAGCAGGAAGATGAGCGGCAGCACGCCGGCGACTATCGCCATCTGCCCGATCTCGACGCCGCAGTTGAAACCCACCAGCGAGAGCACCAGGTTCGCTCCGTGCAATCCCAGATCCGCGAGCACCGAGGCGAACCCGAAGCCGTGTACCAGGCCGAACGCGAAAGCGACCGCCCAGCGCCGGCCGACAATCACCGGCCTGAGGTTGTTCAGCGCACCGAGCAGCACCGTAGCGGCGATGGCGCATTCCACCAGGCGGGCCGGCAGGTGCACCAGCCCGAGCACCGCCAGCGAGAGCGTCAGTGAGTGCGCCAGCGTGAAGGCCGTCACCACCTTCAGCACATCCACGACCGCCTCGTGCAGCGATTCGCGCGGCTCCCAGCCCCCACGTCCGTGACGCACGACCGCCGGGAACAGCAGGGTCAGGAGAAAAAGAATGTGGTCGTAACCCTTGAGAATGTGCCAGATGCCCTCCGACACGAAGTCCTCAAACTGCTGCCAGCGCCCGGGCGCGGCGACGTTCACACTCGCCACGGGCGCTTCCTTGCTCAGCACCTCCGCCTGCTCGTGACCGTCGCCGAGCACCTGCAGCAGGCCGCGGTGAGTCGGGTCGGCTTCGAACAGCAGCTGGTAACGCACCGTCAGCTCGACCGGTCGCAGGCCGCAGTCGGCGCTGAAGCGCAGCACCGCGTAGTGGCCATCGACATGCTCATCCACCAGCAGGTCGGTGAGGTTTGCCGCGCAGCCGCTACGATCACCGCGACCGATCGCTTCGAGCGTCAGGCGCGAGAAGGCGTACTCGGCGATGCGGTTGCGCGCCGCCTTCAGCTCCCCCCAGGTAATCGCGCCGTCATGATTGGCATCAAGACCGAGCACGAAGTCCAGATCCCGCAGCGCCACATCCCATTGGCCCTCGAGCAGGCCTCCGCTTGCGGGCACCGTGACGGTCAGATAGCTGTCGCTCGGTTTATGAGCACTGACTGCACCCGCCCACAGCGCGAGCGCGAGAGCGAGCCAGGTGCGCCGCCAGGTGCTCATAAGGGGTGGCGCGGCAGCTCGAAGGACGGTGCCGGCAAGGTCCGGTCCTCGTAGTGCGTCGACGCGAGCCAGCTCGCGATCACCGCACGATCCGCATCCGAGCGCGCCCGCTCGGCGGCCCGCGCGTAAACGCGCAGGTCCGTCGGCTCGCGCTGCACGGCCCAGTTGCTCGCCGCCGCCTTGAGCGCCGCGCGCGCATCGCCTTGCACCTCGAGCAGATACATGGCCTGCTCGCGCTGGTGGGAGTAGTCGTGGTCGCGCTGCGCGGCGCGCACCCGCTCCTCGTACGCTTGCGCCCAGCGCGCGGCCTGCGGACTTGCCGTGCGGCGGCCGGCGATGGCGAGCCGCAGCAGCAGCGGGTCCTGCGCCTCGCTTCCCCGCAGCACCGTGATGACTTCCTGTGGCCGGTCGAGCCGCAACAGTAGGTCCGCATACGTGGCCTTCAGATAGGGGTCATCGCCCGCAGCGCGCAGCGCCTCGGCGAGATCCGCCTCCGCGGCCTGATCCTCCCCGAGCCGCTCGGCCATTTCGGCGGTCACCGAGAGCCGCCAGGCGCGCAGCGCCGCAGGCAGTCGCGGGTCGAGGCCCGAAGCAGACTGCAAGGCCGCGTAACTTGCGGCGAGCTCACCGTTGCGGCCGTCGACGCTCTTGAGGCAGGTGAGGGCGGTGAACTCCTCGGCGCTGCGCACCAGTCGCGCACAGGCCCGCCGCGCCTGGGCGTAGTCCCCGCGCAGCTCGAGAAGCGCCGCGCGCGTGAGCCACGCCTGTCCGTCGAGGGGCGCGAGTGCGAGCGCCCGATCGAGTAACGCGAGCGAGTCGTCGAAGCGGTGCAGATACTGCAGCGCGGTCGCCTGCAGCACCAGCACAGGCTCGGGCGGGCGCGGCAGCGCGAGCCATGGCAGCAGCGCTGCCTGCGCGTATGCGATGAAGCGCGGATCGCTGTTGCGGCGGCCAATCCCGATATAGCCGGTTGCGAGCGCGAGCGACGCGGGCAGGTCCGCGGGCCTTGCCGCCACCGACGCCCGCAGCGGCGCGAGGCGCTCGAGCTCCGAGCGCTCCGGCACGCGCTCGAGGACCGTGTCGTCATCGCCCGGACGGTACGGCGCCGCCGTCGCGGCAACAGCCGCGAGGCCGACAAGAACGAGGGCGATCATGCGCCGCAAGGCTGCGCATGATCGCCGTCCGACCCTCTCGCTCTGCCTCATATTGCAGGCAGCACGGCCGCAAAGGCCTGCGGGTTGTCATCGTCGGGGAACTCGAACTGCGCGGTCGTCACCGGCGAGGGCTGCGCTGAATCGGACTGGATGCGCAGCAGTTGCTTGGTGAACGCCGTGAAGTTGATGCCCGACGGCTGCGCCGGCGGAGCCGCAGGGTCGCTCATCGAACTGCCGCCGCAACCGGCGAGGCACGCCGTCGCCACCAGCATTGCGAGCAGGCCTTTCATGGCGACACCGTGGCGCCGTTCGGCGAGCCGGGGAACGGATCGAGCAGGTACGGGAAGCCATCGAGGTAGAAGTCGGTCGGGCTCTCCGCGCCGCTCGGATGGGCGTTGGCAGCATCTGGTCCCGCGGCTCGTGCCCCGTCGGTGTACGGCAGCCCGCCGTTCGGATCCTGGGTCATCGTGCCGCAGTTGCCGACTTTGCCGCACAAGGCGCCCATGGCCGCGCGCAGCGTGATGTCGACGACGTCATCGAAGGGGCGCCGGCCGTTCGGGAAGCCCGCGAGATCCCCGCCCAGGACTCCGAGGTCGTTCTGCGTCGCCGGTGGCGTCGGGGCGATCGCCGTATTCAGGCGCAGCATCTCGGCAGGCGTCACGCTCTGGGGCTGGTTGAGGCCCTTGACGCCGGTCAGAAAGATCGTGACCAGATCGTTGCGCGGCGTTCCCGGTGGCTGCGCGGCGCTGCCGAACAGCGTATTCAGGATCACCGGCAGCGAGGGATTGGTGACGTAGCTGAGAAACTGCGTGTCGTGGCTCGGCTCGCTGCCATTGAAGCGGTTCTTGTCGGGAAGCCCGATGACCACCTCATTGACCAGCGGCATGCCAAGCCGCGAGACCTGCGTCCACGCGCCCCCGTGGATGCGAACGCCATCACCATCATCGGTGCGCTCGGGATCGGGATTGAGCACCCGGGCCTGACGCAGGCTCGCCGTGGTCCATGCGCCGATCACCGGATCATTGCCGTGAGTGAGGCAGATGGTCGGCACCTCGAGCGCGATCGACGTCACGTTCTTGTCAGGAATCGTGTTGGGAGCCCCGTCACGCGGGCCGACCGGGTTCAGGTTCACGAGATCGAAAATCTCCCCCAGGTTCACGACGAAGCCGTCCTTGCGCTGGCCGACGAAGACTCGTCCCGGAGTCGCGCAGCCCGGGATCGCCGCGCTGTAGACGAAGTTCGCCGCATACGCCGGGTAATTCGCGATCGATTTGTTGCCGATGTTGTCGACGGGCTTGAAGAAGGTCTGGCCGCCGAGGGTGGCGTTGCTGACCGGCTCGCGCATCCCGGAGCGCGGATCCCCGCGCACCAACTCGATGCTGTAGCTCTGCGTGAGGTTCAGGTTCGAGCCCGCCGTGTCCACCGGGCCGATATTCGTCAGCGGCACGGCGACGTTCTGGCCCCCGGCGTTGACCGTCAGGTTCTTGTAGGTGTTGGTGAAGCGGAACTGGAAGGTGAGGTCAGGCTTTGCGTCGCCGTTGTTGTCAATGCGAATTTCGTACAGCGCCTTCGGATCGAGTGTGAAGTAGTTCGGTCCGCCATAGGCGTCCTGCAGCGGGATGTAATTCGCGATGAAGGTGACGTAGTTGCTGCGGCCCGGCTCATAGCTGCGGAACATGTAGAAGTCGGTGCCGTCCACCTTCGGTGCGCCGGCAATGAACGGCGCTTCGCGGTGACTGGACGCTAACGCCGTGAGTGACAGGGACGCGGCGGAACATGCCACAACGCCCCAGAGAGTCCTGCGATTCATGGTGATCATCCCCTTGCTGAAGTGGTCCACTTGGATTGAGCGGTCCACACGTCTACGGGTGAGCAGCAGCGGCGGATGCACGACGGGGAGAATTTTTCTTCGCACCGCAGCGTTGCGGTGCATCCGCTCGCTCGCCGCAACCGTAGAACAACCCATGCGGTGCACAGCGGCCATGCTCGTCGGGGCGATCGGCATTGCGGCCGGGAGTCTCGGCACGGCCGGCGCCTGGGCGGGGGACAGCTCACCGGGCGCATTGGAAGAGGTGATCGTTACGGCCGAGCAGCGGCTGACGGCTACGGCGGGTTCGGCCAGCGAGGCGACGGTGTCGGCCAAGGAGCTCGAGCAGCGCCCGCTGCTGCGGCCGGGCGACGTCAACCTCGACCATGGGACCGACTTCGCCACGCGAGTTGACGGAGTGCCGGTCAACATGCCCACGCACGCCCACGGACAGGGCTACAGCGACCTTAACTTCCTGATTCCCGAGCTCGTCGATCGCATCGAGTACAAAAAGGGCGTGTACTACGCGGAGGAAGGGGATTTCTCCGCTGCAGGTGCGGCCGAGATCCACTACCGGCGCAGCCTCGATGCGCCGTTCGCGATTCTAAGCGGGGGTCAGGAGGGCTATCGCCGCGCGGTCCTCGCTGCATCCGCACCCCTCGCCGGCGGCGACCTGCTGCTCGCCGGCCAATATGGCCGGACCGAGGGCCCGTGGGCACTTACGGACGGCTACCACAAGGCCGGCGGGCTCCTGAAGTACACGCGCGGCGATGCGGATCGTGGCTGCAGCTTCGAGGCCATGGGCTACGACGGGCACTGGGGCGCGAGCGATCAGATTCCGCTGCGGGCGGTGACGGGAGGACTGATCTCGGCGTTCGGGACCATCGACCCCACCGACGGCGGCAAAAGTCATCGCTGGAGCGTCTCCGGCGATACCTGGCGCAAGCTTGGCCCCGGGGAGCTGCGGGCCGAGGCCTACGCGGCGGTTGGTTCGGCGGCGCGCGCATTCGCTATCTGGGCGCGAGCCCCCTCAGTCAGGACAACACGATTCGTTCCCGACCTTCGCTGCAGCTCTATGGCGAGTCCGGCTATCACTTAAGTGCACACTTGAGTGTCGCGCTGAGCGTCTACAATCTGCTCGATCGACGCGACGACGACATTGAGTACTACTATGCCTCGCAGCTGCGCGGCGAAGCGGCGCCCGTCAGTGGCGTCCACGCCCATCCAATGGAGCCACGCAGCTTTCGCGCCAGCCTCAGCTATTACTTCTAGACCGCATCGGCGCGCGCCGCCGCGTACGGCTCGCGGCGCTCGCGCGCTACGCGCTTCATGGCCGAGGGCGGGGTGCCGAACAGCCGCAGAAACGCGCGCCGCATGCGCTCCGGATCGTGGAAGCCACAGTGCTGCGCGACCTCCTGCACGGAGCGCGCGCCGCTTTCCAGCATCGCGCGCGCGGCATCCGCGCGCAGCCGTTCCACCGCCTTGGCCGGGGTGATCCCGGTCTCCTCGCGAAAGGCGCGCGCGAAATGCCGCGGACTCATGCAGGCGCGCGTCGCCAGGCGCTCGACCGTCAGCGGTGCCGCGAGGTGCGTGCGCAGGTGGTCGAACAGCGCCGCGAAGCGTCCCTGCGAGCTCTCCATCTCCAGCAGCGCGGAGAACTGCGACTGGCCGCCCGGGCGGCGGTGATAGACCACCAGGTGTTGCGCGGTGCGTCGCGCGACACCCTCGCCCAGGTCCTCGCCGATCAGGGCGAGCGACAGATCGATGCCGGCGGTGATGCCTGCCGAGGTCCACACGTGACCTTCGTGCACGAAGATGCGGTCCGGGTCGAGGCGCACGCGCGGGAAGTGCTGCCGGAACTCCTCGGTACAGCTCCAGTGCGTGGTCGCCGTGCGTCCATCGAGGAGTCCGGCGCCCGCCAGCAGGAAGGAGCCCGAGCACACGCTCGTGACACGGCGCGCCCGCAGGGCGCAGGACTGGATGAACTGCCGGGTCTTGCGACAGCCGAGCGCGCTGCGCGTGCCCTCACCGCCGGCGACGATGAGCGTGTCGATCGACCGGGCGGGCCCTAGGGCGCTCGCCTGCAGTATCGCGCCCGAGGAGCTCGGCACCGCTCCCGGCACTGCCGCGATCACCCGCAGCTCGTAGGTTCCCGGGCGAATCCGGCCGGCGATCTCGAACGCGGAGATCGGGCCTGCGGCGTCCAGCAGCTGGAAGCGGGGGAAGATCAGGAAGGCAACGCGGCGCGGCATGGGTCTGGCGGTAAAGGAGGTAAAAACGTCATTTCGGACATCAGGGTACCTGAGGATGATGCCGCCTGACAGTCCCCCACCCCTCACCGACAAGCTAAGGAGCAGACATGGCCGGGGAGTTTCCCATCGTGTTCGCACTCTATCCGCGCATCACCCAGCTGGATTTCACCGGTCCCCTGGAGGTGCTCGCGCGACTGCCGGGGGCCGCGATCGTTCTGGCGGCCGTCCGTGGCGGTGAGCTCGCGGTGGACAGCGGTATCACCTTCGCCAACGTGCGGCCGCTGGCCGAGGTGCAGGAGTGCGCGCTGCTGTGCGTCCCGGGCGGTCTCGGCACGGCCGCCGCCATGGAGGATCCGCTGTACCTGGAGGCGCTGCGCCGCCTCGGGTCACGGGCGCGCTACATCACTTCCGTGTGCACCGGATCGCTGCTGCTCGGCGCCGCCGGCCTGCTGCGCGGTAAGCGGGCGGCCTGTCACTG
>JBGPKC010000006.1:0-64273 GCA_041485725.1 Steroidobacteraceae bacterium | reverse complement strand
CCGCGTCACCTTCACCACCCATGCCATCCGCGGACTGTCGGAAAACGACTTCGTGTGCGCCGCGAAGGTGGACCTGATACCCCTTCAGTGAGCCAAGCTCAGGTGCGCGGCGGACGGCGCTGCCAGTTGCCGAACTCCGCTTTCACCTTGCGGAACATTGCGGTGATCTGTGCCGGATCCGTGACATCGGCCTGCACCAGGATACCGTCCGCGCCACGTTTGCGGACCTGTGCGAGCGTATCTCTCGCGGCAGACTCGTTCCGGTAGTAGTGAATCGCAATTTTGACGCTGTCCGCTGCCAACGCCAGCGCAATTCCCCTTCCGATGCCACGTGAACTGCCAGTGATCAGTGCGTGGCTTTCACCTTGCGCCATATGATCCTCCTCGGTTGCGTCGGTCTAACGGTGAGGCTGAGCGGCCGCACGATGCCACCCGATCAGCGCCGCGGGCACACACTGTCCCCAAGCGCCCGCGGCGCACAACCACCCACGTGTCACGGCCCGCTCCAACGATTGTTAGACGTCGGCCTCACTTGAGGGGTATCCCCATAACCGTTTCATCGTCCCTTTCGGTGAGCCACAACGAAAGGCCTGGGCGCGTCATGCCCGCCGGCGGGTTCTCGCCCCTGCGATTTGTGTAGTGGAGCAGTTCTGCTCGAGCCTCCGCAATCGCGGCATCCAGCCCGGGCAATGTGGGATCCGCCATGGCCGAACCAACGTAGCTGACGACAAATCCGTGCGTCGTCTCATACACAAGAGCGACAAGGGCGTCGTCAGCTTGAGCCGACGGTCGCAAGATCCTTGCCTCAGTTCGACAGGCCTCGAGGTTTCCACAGAATTGAATAGAGAAGCCGTGTGTCATGGCAACGCCCAAGCGACGGCATCCACGCCCGCCCTTAACTGCATTGATTCAAGTCCGGTGAGCCTCACAACCGCCGACGTCTAACTATAGATCGACGCCATAGTTAAGTGACTGCTTAACTATACGCCGGAGTCACCAGTGAACTCCGCCCGTCAGCGCGCCACCAGCGGCAACTCCCCGCTCATCCCCAGCGCCCGACGGATGAAGAAGCGGCGCAGCTCCTGGCTGCGATTGACCCACGACAGGCCGCGCTGCGCCACACGCGCGAGGGGGCCGGAACCGTGGGCGAGCAGACGATCGAACGCGTCGATGGCGGTGCTCATGAGCGCGACCTCGCTCTTGCGCCAGCGCTCGTAGGCGCGCAACACGCCGAGCGCCCCGGGGTCCTCGCGTTGGCCGGCCGCCGCCAGCACCAGCTGCGCCAGCGCTGCGGCGTCCATCAGTCCGAGGTTCACTCCCTGTCCGGCCAGCGGATGCACCACGTGCGCCGCATCGCCCACCAGGGCCACTCGCTGCGCGACATAGCGTTGCGCCGCGAGGCGGCGCAAGGGGAATGACGTGCGCTCGCTCACCAGCCGCGTACTGCCCAGCGCAAGATCGGAGGCGCGGTCCAGTTGCTGTGCGAACCCGCTCGCGGTGGCGCCCAGCAGCTGCGCAGCCAGGTCGTCATCGGCGGACCAGACCAGCGAACTCGTGCCGTCGGCGAGCGGCAGAAACGCGAGCGTGCCGTCGTGCATGAAGCGCTGCCACGCGGTCGCCTGGTGGGGTCTGGCGGTCGCCACGCTCGCCACGATCGCCGTCTGGCGGTAGTCGCTGACCTCGGCGGTCAGGCCTGCCGCCCGGCGCACTGTGGATTGCGCGCCGTCCGCCCCCACCACCAGCCGTGCGGTCAGCACCCGGCCGCTGGTGGTGAGGTTCACGCCCGCCTCCGTGATCTCAAGGGCACTCAATTGCGCGGGCTCGAGGTGTCCGCCCGCGTCCGTGAACGCCCCGAGCAGCGCCGTCTGCAGCAAGCGGTTCTCGGCGATGAAACCCAGGTTCGGTTCGCCGGCATCTGCGGCATCGAACACCAGCACCTGCTCACTGTCGGGAGCCACGCTCTCGTGCCAGATCCGCATGCGCTCGTAGGGCGAGAGGCGCGGCCCGCGAATCCGCGGCCACGCGCCCGCGCGCGTGAGGGTGCGTTCACTCGCTCGGGAGAGGGCGACGACGCGCGCCTCCAGCGGCGCATCCGCGCACAGCGGCGCCGGCGCGCCGGGCTCGAGGAGCGCGACACGCAAAGCGCCGCTGCCGCCAGCCGCGCCGCGCGTGAGCAGTGCCGCGGCGCACGCCCCGACCGGTCCCCCGCCCACGATCGCCACGTCAAACATGGCGCACCGCAAGCCCGCGCGCCAGGCGGGGCGCAGGCCCGCCGAAACCGGCGCTCACGCGTGCCAGGGCGCTCTTCGCCGGCGGAACGAGATCGAACATCAGGAGGCCCAGATTGCGCAGCAAGCCCACCCCCGGGCGCGAATCGGCGAACAGCTTCACCAGAGCGTCGGTGAAGTGCACGACGCCGCTGCGATCGTGCGCCCGCCACTGCTCAAAGCGGCGCAGCAGCTGCGCCGCTCCGGCATCGCCCTGCGCATTGGCAATCACTTCCGCGAGCATCGCGGCGTCGCGTAACCCGAGATTGAATCCCTGGCCCGCAACCGGGTGCAGCGCCTGGGCGGCGTTACCGATCAGAACCGTGCGCGTCGCCACCGTCGCGCAGGCGCGCGTGAGCTTCAACGGGTATGAGCCGCGCCGGCCGGCACGCACGAAGCGACCGGCGCGCCAGCCGAACTGCGCCTGCAGCCGCGCCAGGTAGCCGGCGTCATCGAGCGCCAGCAGCTCGCTCGCGTGCTGCGGCCGGCAGGCCCAGATCACGCCCAGCGTGCCGTCGTGCAGCGGCAGCACGGCGAGCGCCCCGGTGCGCGTGAAGCGCTCGTAGGCGATGCCCTGGTGCGCTCGATCCGTCGCCACGTTGGCGACCACCGCCAGCTGATCGTAATCCTCCACGGCCGCGTCGATGCCGGCGACCGCGCGGATCTGCGAGTGTGCACCGTCGGCGGCGACCACCAGGCGCGCCGCGACCGGTTCGCGCTCTCCGGCCGCGCTGGCCACCGTGAAGCGCACGGCGTCAGCGGTGATCGCGACGTCCTGCACCCGGGCGGGGACCCGCAGTGCCAGGCCCGGGGTTGCGGCGAGCTTGCCCCACAGCGCCGCGCCGATCCTGCGGTTGGCGACGACGTAACCGAAGGCATCGATCCCGTGCTCGGCGGCGTTGAGGCGTGCGAACCCGAATCGCCCCGCCTCCGAGACGTGGATGGTGCGGATGGCTGCGGCCCCGGGCGCAATCGCGTCCCAGCACCCCAGCCCCTCGAAGATGCGGCGGCTGGCGTTGCCCAGTGCAGTGGTGCGTTCATCGAAGCTCGGCTGCTCACCCGCCCCGAGCGGGGAGTTCTCCACCAGCAACAGCCGCACGCCCGTGCCCGCGAGGCCGGCGGCGAGACTCGCACCGACCATGCCGCCGCCGATGATGGCCACGTCGACGTCGAGGGGCTTCATGATCAGCCCCGCCCCATGAGCGCTTCGATCTGATCGGCGTCCTTGGGCGCTCGAGCGGTGAGCACTTCCGCTGCGCGCCGCGTCACCACCACGTCGTCTTCGATGCGGATGCCGATATTGCGAAAGCGCTTGGGGACGCCGCGGGTACCGGCCGGGAGATAGATCCCCGGCTCGATGGTCATCACCATGCCCGGCTCGAGCACCCGCCACTGGTCGCCCACCTTGTAGTCGCCGACGTCGTGCACGTCCAGTCCGAGCCAATGACCCGTGCGGTGCATGAAGAAGCGCTGGTAGGCGCCGCTGCGAATGAGCGCGGCGACCCGACCCTTGAGGAGCCCGAGCTTCACCAGGCCCTGGGTGATCACCCGCACCGCCGCCTGGTGCGGCTCGTTCCAGTGGTTGCCGGGCCGCACGCGCTCGATCGCCGCCCGGTTCGCTTCCAGCACCACTTCGTAGACTGCGCGCTGCTCGGGGGTGAAGCGACCGTTGACCGGGAAGGTGCGGGTGATGTCGGAGGCATAGCACTCCAGCTCGCAACCCGCATCGACCAGCAACAGGTCGCCGTCGGCGAGCGGCTGGTTGTTCTCCCGGTAGTGAAGGATGCAGCTGTTACGGCCGCCGCCCACGATCGGGTGGTAGGCCGTGTCGGCATTGTGGCGCCGGAATTCGTGCAGCAGCTCCGCCATCACCTGGTACTCGGTGGCTCCCGGGCGGCAGAAACGCATCGCCCGCTGGTGTGCCTGGGAGGCGATGCGCGCCGAGGCGCGCAGCAGCGCGAGCTCGTGCCGCGACTTGTAGAGCCGCATGTCGTGCAGCACGTGATCCAGCGCCACGAATTCCTGCGGCGGATGGCGACCGTTGCGCGCCTGGGTGCGCAGGCCATTGACCCAGCCGACCACGCGCTGGTCGAAGTCCGCGTAAGCCCCCATGGTGTAGAACACGCTGGTGCGGTTCTCGAGCAACCCCGGGAGGATCTCGTCGATATCGGTGATGGGGAAGGCGTCGTCCGCCCGGTAGTCGCGCGCGGCGCCCGCGGGGCCCGCGCGGCGCCCGTCCCAGGTTTCGCGGGTCGGATCGCGCTCGCGCACAAACAGGATGTACTCGGCGTGCGGCCGGCCGGGCACGAGCACCGCCACCGCTTCCGGCTCCCCGAAGCCGGTGAGGTAGTGAAAGTCGCTGTCCTGGCGGTACGGATACTCAACGTCGTTGTTCCGGTGCCGCACCGGGGCTGCGGGCAGGACGGCGATGGAGTCGCGTCCCATCAGGCGCATCAACTGGCGGCGGCGGCGCGCAAACTCGTCTGTCGCCATGAGCCGCGCGCCCGTCAGTGCAGCGGAGCCGCGGCCGGCGCCGGCGGCCGGCGGGCGGCGGCCAGGTCCTCGAACAGCAGCTGTACGCCCACCCGCACGAATTCCACCAGCTCCGCATAGGCGCTCTCGTTCGACTCCTCCCCCTGCCGGGCGTCGACCCCGGCGCGCGTGATCTCGGCGAAGTCGCGCACGAGCTCACCAGCCTCCCCCGGCAACCCGCTGGCGTCCGGGATGGCGCCGGCCCCCAGGCCGTAGAGAAATCCCTGGCACCACTCGGCCAGCGCCGCAGTGCGCGCATCGATCGATTGCTCATCGTCGGGCAGCAGGAGGTCGAACTCCATGTCAGGCTGCAGCAGGGCCTCCGCGGTCGCCGCGTACAGCGCGTGCAAGGTGGCCGCCGCGGCAGGCTCCGCGCGTCCCTCGGGCAGAATCTCGCGCAGCCAGTCCTCGAAGCGGTAGCCGCCCGCGCCACACAGGCAACCTGTAAGCGTGCCGTGCGCCTCAGCCGCGTCGGCGTGCGAGCGTGCCTGCGCCAGCAGTTGCTGGATGTCGATGTAGTCGGGCTGATTCATGCGCGCACGGCTCATTATAATTGACCGTACGAAGAGCGCCGCTCTATAGTCCGCGCCATGAGTGATACGACAAAAACACAACTCGATCTCGAGCTCACCCGGCTCACCAAACGCATCGAAGAGCTGGTCACGATCCTCGAGCACCTGAAGGAAGAGAATCGCGCGCTGCGCACGCGGCATGAGTCGCTCGCCGGGGAGCGCGCCTCGCTCATGCACAAGAACGAGCAGGTACGCACGCGCGTAGAGGCCATGATCGGCCGGCTGAAGACCCTGGAGCACGGCGCATGACCCACCCGGACCAGGCACGGGTGAGTGTCCGCATCATGGAAAAGGAATACGTGGTCGCCTGCCCCTACGAGGAGCGTTCTGCGCTGCTGGATGCCGCCGAGTTCCTCAACGCGCGCATGCGCGAGATCCGTGACAGCGGCAAGGTCGTGGGGCTCGACCGCATCGCCGTCATGACCGCGCTCAATCTGGCGCACGAGTTCCTGCGGGTTAAGGATCACGAGTCACGGATTGACAGCGGTGTGGGCGGACGGGTGCGCGCGCTGCGCGAGCGTGTCGAAAGCGTGCTCGGCAAGGGTCAGCAACTCGAGCTGTGACGCAGGCCGCGACCTGCCGCTTAGCTGAGGCGCGCCACCGGTCCTTGGTGTAGAGTGACCTTGGCGTCGCCTGCGGTGTTCGACAAGCGGACCGGGTTACCTCGGACCCTAATTGAAACACCCTCGGGACTTACGGCTTGCGCGCATCGCTGTGCAAGTCCGCCTTCGAGCGGAAAGCCTTACGTGCCGCAGCTTGTCCCACTTGTTGCTCCGGTTCGAGAGCAACGGTCCACACCGGCACTCGCGGGTGGCGCTACCTGAATCCTCACCCGGCGTCGTCCGCAGGCAACTGCGGGCGCGTCTCGTTGCCCGGCGCCGCAGTGTGCCGGCGCGCGAGCGCAAGCACGCCTCGCTCCTCGTGGCGCGCAACGTCGACCGGGCCCTGCTGCTGCGCTCGCACTGGCGTATCGCGGTGTATGCCGCCCTGCCCGAGGAGCTCGATACCGCGCCGCTCATAGCGCTGGCACGGGAGCGCGGCTGCCGCATCTACCTGCCGCGCATCGACCGGCGGCGCGCTTCGCGCGCCATGCAGTTCGTCGAGATGCGCGGCCCGTTGCGGCGTAACCGCCTCGGGATTGCCGAGCCTGAAGCGGCGGCCCCGATCGGCGCGCGCTGGCTGGACGTGGTTTTCCTGCCGCTGGTGGGGTTCGATCGGCGCGGCGTGCGCCTCGGAACCGGCGGCGGGTACTATGATCGCGCGTTCGCGTTCCGGCGCTGGCGCAGCGCCTGGCACGCGCCCCGCCTGGTGGGCCTCGCCTACGGCTTCCAGCAGCTCGAGCACATCACGGCTGCGGCCCATGACGTGCTGATGGATGCGGTGGTGACCGAAGAGGGGATCATCCGATGCGCTACTGGCTGATGAAAAGCGAGCCCGCCACCTTCGGCGTCGAGCATCTCGCCGCCGCCCCGCGCCGCACCAGCGCGTGGGACGGCGTGCGCAACTTTCAGGCGCGCAACATGCTGCGGGATGAGATGCGCCGGGGTGACCAGGCGTTTCTCTACCACTCCAGCTGCGCGGTGCCGGGCATCGTCGCCGTCATGCAGATCGTGAAGCGAGGCTACCCCGATCCCACCGCCTTCGATCGCAAGCACCACCACTACGATCCCGACAGCGATCCCGGGAATCCGCGCTGGTTCATGGTGGACGTGCAGTTGCAGCGCCACCTCGCGCGCACCATCGCGCTCGAAGAATTGCGCGCGCATGCCGGCAAGGAACTCAAGGGCATGGTGCTGTTGCGCCCCGGCAATCGACTGTCGATCACGCCGGTGGAAGCGGCGCACTGGAAGTTCATCCTCTCGCTCGAGTGACTCATGAGAGCGGCGCTGCACGCCGTCGTGAGTCGTCATGCGCCGCTCGCCCTAGCACACTTCACCGTGTGCTCGCTTGTAATTTCGATTCGCGTGTATATACTCGGACCCCGGACTAACCCGTCAATATTGGAGAGCCAACATGGCGAAGGCAAAGAAGAAGGCCAAGAAGAAAGCTGCCAAGAAGAAATAGGCCTTAACTCGGCGGTCACGAAAGTGGCCGCCGAGTCGTATTCGAAGACTGTGCCCGCTGCTGACGCGGGCACAGTCGTTTCTGGAAGTCACTCGCGCACGGGGGCGCTGATGGCAACGGATGCTGAGGCAAATAAGCGGCGCGCGGCGCTGGTGGCGCTGGAACTGGTGCCCAGCGGCGTCACGCTCGGCGTCGGCACCGGCTCCACGGTGAACCTGTTCATCGATGCCCTCGCTGCCAGTCCCGGTCGTGTGCGCAGCGCCGTGTCGAGCTCGCAGGCGAGCAGCGCGCGGCTGCGCGCCGCGGGCATCGCGGTCGTCGATCTGAACGACCTCGCCGACCTCGCCCTCTACGTCGACGGCGCCGATGAGGCGACTGCCGCCCGGCATCTGATCAAGGGCGGCGGCGGCGCCCTCACCTGCGAGAAGATCATCGCCGCGGCCGCGCGGCGCTTCGTGTGCATCATCGACGACACCAAGATGGTCACCACACTCGGCCGCTTTCCGTTGCCGATCGAGGTCATTCCCATGGCGCGCGCGCTGGTCGCCCGGCAGCTCACCGCGCGCGGCGGCCGACCGCTGTGGCGCCAGGGATTCATCACCGACAACGGCAACCACATCCTCGACGTGCACGATCTCAGCATCGCTGATCCGGTCGCGCTCGAGCGTGAGCTCAACCAGATCGCGGGCGTGGTGAGCGTCGGGCTGTTCGCGGCCCGCCCCGCAGACGTGCTGCTGGTCGGCACCGCACACGGCGTCCAGACCCGCTAGCGCGCCTTCGGTGCCCGGAGCGCCCGCCCTTGGGCTGGCATTCCACCCGGGGGCAGCGGCCCTTTTACTGTTCGCGGCAAATCCTCATCCAAGCTTCATGAAGACTTCACGAGGCTTCAGGCCACCTTCATGCGGCACGGCGCGGCCGCGCATACCTTGCCTGCGGTCTTTGGAAACCCCAACCAGGAGAACCGCAATGAATATCGTCAAGTCGATTCACCCTTCATCGTTCTGGTCCGTCGCGTTCGCGTCGGTCGCCTGTCTTCTGGGCGCCGCGCCGGCGCCGGCGGCAGACCCGAGTGGTCTGCGCAGCGAAACCGTCAATTACCGCGACCTGAACCTGTCGACCATCGAAGGCGCGACCGCCCTCTATCGGCGCATCAGGCATGCCGCCAACTCGGTCTGCGACGAGCCCGGAGCCGGTGTGACGCGGTATCAGGAGTGGAAGAGCTGCTACCAGGCTGCGATCGCCGATGCGGTCGCCAAGGTCAACAGCCCGCTGCTCACCTCGGTGCATGGCGGCAAGAACAAGGAGTCCACCGTGACGGCCATGAACCGCAAGTGAGGGTCGAACGCGCACCCACCCGGCCTGTCGGGCCGGGTGGGTGCCGCGGCTGGCCGGCAGCGCGCCGTGGCACGTTCCGGCGTAAGATCGGGGGGACGAACCCGCGCAGTGAGCCCCCACCCGGAGAGTGGCGCCGGGTATGGAAAACAACCCATCAGCCGCGACAAGCCCGGCAGCGACAGGGTACCAGGTCGACGATCTGATCATTGATCTCGGCCAACAGCGCGTTACACGCGCCGGCAACGACATTCCCCTGCCGCAGCTCTCGTTCGAGCTGCTGGTCACGCTCGCCCGCGCCGCCCCCGATCTGGTGACCTTCGATCAGCTCACCGAACGTGTGTGGACCGGCCTGGTCATCACACCTGAGACCATCAGCCAGCGCGTGAAGCTGGTGCGTGATGCGCTGGGCGACGACTCGCATGCGCCGCGCTACATCGCCGGGGTGCGCGGCCGCGGCTATCGCATGGTGGCCGCCGTCAGGCCGCTCGCGGACCGGCGACGTTCATCGCCCGCCGACGCACCCATTGAGGAGGCCGGCGCTGCCGCCAGACCGCGTGTGCTCGGGTGGCTGGGCGGGATATTGGCCGTAGCGCTGCTGCTGGCTGCGCCATGGGCCATCAGCCGTTACCTGCGTGGCCCGCAGCCTGCTGAGCCCTTCGCCGGCGCACCGGGCTCGGTGGTCGTACAGCCGCCCCGGACCATTGCCGTGCTGCCCCTCCTCGACATGAGCCCGGCGGGCGGCAATGCGTATCTCGGCGACGGTCTCGCGCAGGAGCTGTCCGCCCGGCTGGCGCGCATCCGGGGACTGCGCGTCGCCGCGCGCACCTCGGCGTTTGTATTCAAAGACCGGCGCGCCGACGTACGCACCATCGCCCAGACGCTCGGGGTGCGCCACATACTCGAGGGCAGCGTGCGCCGCGAAGGCGATCACCTGCGCGTGACGGCCCAGCTCATCGACACCAGTACTGGTTACAACGTCTGGTCGCAGACCTACGACCGCACCTGGCAAGACCTGCTGGCCATCGAAGACGATCTGGCGCGCTCCATCATCGGCACGCTGCAGGTCGTGTTATCAAGCGAGCTCGCGCAACGGGCCGCCCAGCCCCCGACCACCCATCTGGTGGCGTTCGACCTGTATCTCGCCGGGCTCGCGAAGCTTCACGGGCCGGCCGGCGTCACGCAACTCGGGGAAGCCGACGAGACCTTCCACCAGGCGCTCGCGCAGGATCCGAAGTTTGCGCTGGCGTACGCCGGACTGTGCCAGCGCTACGCCATGGGTTACGACCAGACACGCGATGCCGCGCTCGTCACCCAGGCCGAAGCAGCCTGCGGACAGGCGCTGAAGCTCGATGACTCGCTGCGGGAAGTCTCCGCCGCCCTCGGCCATCTGTACCTGGTCAGTGGACGCAACCTCCAGGCGCAGGCGATCTTTCGCAACGCCATCCGTGGCGACCCGGGCGATGCCGACGGTTACGTGGGCCTTGGCGAAGCCTACGACGGGCAGCAGCGCACCGCCGAGGCTGAACATTTCTATCGCCAGGCGGTCGATGTCGAGCCAACCTACTGGGCCGCACAGACGGCGCTCGGCAATTTCCTGTTTCGCCATGGCCGCTCCGGCGCGGCGGTGGCGACCTATCGGCGTGTCACCGAACTCATTCCCGCGAGTCCCCTGGCCTTCAACAACCTGGGAGCCGCGCTCGAGATGAGCGGTGACTTTCAGGGGGCCGCGACGGCGTTCGAGCGCTCACTGGCGCTCGAGCCGACGCGCAGCGCGTACTCCAATTCCGGCACCGTGTATTACTTTCTTGGTCGCTACGCCGACGCTGCGCGCATGTTCTCCCGCGCCACCGAGATCGCGGGCGAGGATCATCGCGTGTGGGGCAACCTGGCGGATGCACTCTGGCAGACCGACGCCGGCCGCGTCCAGGCGCAGAGCGACTACCGCCGCGCCATGGCGCTGGCGCAACGCAGCCTCGAGGTGAACCCGAAAGACGCGGTGACCTGGATCCAGCTCGCCTATTACAGCGCCCGTGTCGGGGATACCGATCGCGTGCAGCGCTACGCCAGCCGCGCGCTGGCGCTCGGCTCCGACGACGTGTTCGTGCACTACTACGCCGCACTCATCGCGCTCGAACGGCGCGACTCCGCCGCGGCGCTGGATTCCTTAAGCCACGCGGTAGGGCTCGGCTATCCCGCACAGCTGGTGCGCGCGGCGCCCGACTTCGCCAGCCTGCGCAGCAACGTGCGCTTCCAGGAACTCCTCGCGCAGGCAGAGAAATCACGCCCCGGATCAATCAGATGACACACGGCAGCTGGAGGACGCGAGAATGACCAGGATCAACATCGGTATCGACAACAACGGCGTGGTCTGCAGCCCGAATGGCGGGCACTTCCGCGGCCGCGGGAATGACCAGATCGTGTGGGAGAGCCCACGCAACCAGTTCACGCTCCACTTCGCTCTGATAAGCGGCAAGGGGCACCCGAGCTGGCCGTTCAAGGAGAGTCCGCAATCGGTGTTTCAAAGCACAAAGCCCTTCGAGGGAACCTTGGCGGCAGCTCAGGACCCGAAGCATCCGCCGGCCTACAAGTACACGGTAGTGGTCGACGGCCATGTGCCGCTCGACCCAATCATCATCGTGGACAAGTGACCGTCGCCTGGGCGCGCGCTGCCGCCTCGACCGAGCCTGCGCCCCTGGCCTCGTAAGCCGCCTCGCAAGGTCCCTCAAGTCCGACTCTGTGGCGGGCGGGAACGAAAAAAAGGTCCGCCAGGCTGGCGAGGATGCTCGGGCCTGCGGCTTGAACTCCGCCGCGGCCTCTGAAGGCTCGATTTCTCCCGCTCATACCCGCGGCAGTCACCGCTCTTCGCGCAGGCTTTGTCCTTTTGCGGGAAAGCAGCATCAAATCTCCTTGGAAACGCAACATGGAGAACTGCAATGAACACCTGCAAATGGATACCTCGTTCACTCTCACGCCCCGCAGCGTTCGCGTGTGTCGTCGGCCTGCTGGGCATGGCTCCGGTGCTGGCGTCAAACCGGGCGAATGGCCCGCGCACCATGACCGTCACATACCGCGACCTGAATCTGTCCACGGTCGCCGGCGCAACGACCCTTTATCAGCGCATCAAGGGCGCAGCCCGGTCGGTCTGCGGAGATGAGGGTCGCAGGTTCGACGAGCAGCGCCAATGGAAGAGCTGCTACCGGGGTGCGATCGCCGGCGCCGTCGCCACTGTGCACAGCCCCCTGCTCACCGCCGTGCACAGCGGCGAGAGCAACGAGTCCGATGTGACGGCAATGCTCACTCGATAAGGTCGAGCCTGCGGTTCCATGAAAATAAGGGCCCGTCAGATTTGACGGGCCCCTTCATTTGGCTGGGGGACTAGGATTCGAACCTAGGTAAACGGAGTCAGAGTCCGTTGTCCTACCACTAGACGATCCCCCAGGAGTGGCGGGATACAAAACGCTGCGCCCCAAGCTTAACGCTTCGAGTACTGCGGCCCGCGGCGGGCCTTGCGGCGTCCGACCTTCTTGCGCTCGACTTCACGCGCATCGCGCGTCACGAAGCCCGCGGCGCGCAGCGGCTTGCGCAGGCTCTCATCGTACTCGATGAGCGCGCGGGTGATGCCGTGACGGATCGCGCCCGCCTGGCCGGTGATGCCGCCGCCGTCGACCCTGACGGAGATATCGAAATTGCTGAGGAGCTTCACCGCCTCGAGCGGCTGGCGCACGATCATGCGGCCGGTCTCGCGGCCGAAGAACTCCTCGAGCGAACGGTCGTTCACCGTGATACGCCCGCTGCCGGCCTTCAGGTACACGCGTGCCGTCGCGGTCTTGCGACGGCCGGTGCCGTAGTGATTGTGCTGGGTCGCTGCCATGTAGGGTCCTATTGAATATCGAGCGGCTTCGGCTGCTGCGCCTTGTGGGGATGCTCACCGCCTGCAAACACATGCAGCTTCCTGAACATGCGCCGGCCGAGCGGGTTCTTCGGCAGCATGCCCTTGACTGCGAACTCGATCACGCGCTCGGGGTGCTCGCTGAGAAGCTTCTCGAGCGCGATCGACTTGATGCCGCCGATGTGTCCGGTATGGTGGTAGTAGATCTTGTCGGAGAGCTTGCGCCCGGTGACACGGATCTTCTGCGCATTCACCACCACGATGTGGTCGCCCATGTCCACGTGCGGGCTGTAATCAGCCTTGTGCTTGCCCTTGAGGCGATGGGCAATCTGCGAGGCCAGCCGCCCGAGCGTCTTGTTGCTGGCGTCGACGACGAACCAATCGCCCCGGACGGTACCGGGCCTGGCAAATACGGTCTTCATAGGGAGAACCCTGGGACGGCCGGGGCCGAAAAAAGGCGGGGAAGTGTACTCAAGCAGGTGCGGCAATGCAAAGGGACCCCTGCGGCCCCCCGCGAGGGTTTGCCGCTCATAATTGCCCACTATAATAGAGGACTTAGATATGGAGTCCGGTCGCCTTCTCGACTCTGCCATCGCCGCCCTTGACCGTGGACTGCGATCCGTCTTTGCGCCGGCCAGAACATCCCGGCCCGTCCCGGGCGGTTCGGACCAGGCGCCCAACCCCCTGCCGGCTGCGGAACGGCGTGCCAGCGCGGCGCTCATGCGCGTCAACCACGCCGGTGAGCTGGCCGCGCAGGCGCTCTATCACGGTCAGGCTTTCGTCACCCGCTCTGCTGCGACGCGCGACATGCTGATGGCCGCGGCGCGCTCCGAATCCGATCACCTCGCGTGGTGTGAGACGCGCCTGAAGGAGCTCGGCGCCCGGCCGAGTCTCCTCAATCCGCTCTGGTACGCCGGATCCTTCGCCATCGGCGCGGCCGCTGCGCTGATGGGCGATCGCGCCAGCCTGGGGTTCGTGGCCGAGACCGAGCGTCAGGTCGAGGGGCACCTCGATGATCACCTCGGCAGACTCCCGGCGAGCGACACTCGCAGCCGTGCGATACTTGAGACCATGAGGGCGGAAGAGATCGCGCATGGCGCGGCGGCCGCGGCTGCCGGCGGCGCCCGTCTGCCCGCACCGGTGTGCGCCCTCATGCGGCACACGGCCCGTGTCATGACGGGCACTGCCTACTGGGTTTGATATCCTGAAGGTTGTATATCTCCCGGGAGCCGCTATGGAAGAGAACATCAAGCCCTTAAGCGAGATCCCCGCGATCAACCGGTTCCTGAGTTACTGCCGCATCCGCGCGGTCCCCTCCAAGACCGTCGTCATCCACGCCGGCGACCTGCCGGACGTCCTCTACTACATCATCAGCGGTTCGGTGGAAGTGATGATCGAGGATGAGGAAGGCAACGAGATGGTGCTGGCCTACCTCAACCGCGGGCAGTTCTTCGGCGAGATGGGACTGTTCTACGAGCAGCCTACACGCAGCGCCTGGGTCCGCACGCGCAACCAGTGCGAGCTCGCGGAGATGACTTACCCGCGCTTCCGGCAGATTGCCGCGGAGAGCCCGGGGCTGGTGTTCGAGCTCGCCACCCAACTGGCCACGCGCCTCGACCGCACCAACCGCAAGCTCGGCGATCTCGCCTTCGTCGATGTCACCGGCCGCGTGGCTCACGCCATCATGGATCTGTGCGGCGAACCCGACGCCATGACGCACCCGGAAGGCATGCAGATCAAGGTCAGCCGTCAGGAGCTCTCGCGCCTGGTCGGCTGCTCGCGCGAGATGGCGGGCCGGGTGCTCAAGGTGCTGGAGGAGCAGGGCCTGTTGCGCGCCACGGGCAAGACCATCGTGGTCTTCAACGCCCGGCCGAAGATGAAGACGCGCCCGGTCATCGTGCCCGCGAAACCGGCGGCCGCCACGGCCACCAAGGCCGCCAGCCCGCTCGACCTCGACGACGATGATGATGACGACGATGACGACGAGGATGAGAACCCGTAGCGCGTAATCTGCGGCTCATCCCCGGCGCTGTGCCGTCAAGTGGCGCTCTGGCGCCGCATCTCCCGGATGGTCTGAGCGTAGTCGCGACTGCCGAAGATCGCCGATCCGGCGACGAACGTGTCCGCTCCGGCCTGTGCCGCCGAACGGATGTTATCGGTCTTGATCCCGCCATCCACCTCGAGGCGCACCGCGCGGCCTGCCCTGTCGATGCGGGCGCGCGCATCAGAGAGTTTGCGCAGGGTGGTCGGAATGAACTGCTGGCCGCCAAAGCCGGGATTCACCGACATGATGAGCACCATATCCAGCAGCTCGAGGGTGTAGTCGAGGTAGTCGAGCGGCGTGGCGGGATTGAACACCAGCCCCGGCTGGCAGCCGTGCTCGCGGATCAGGGCGATGGTGCGATCGACGTGCTCGGAGGCTTCCGGGTGAAAGGTGATGAACGTGGCGCCGGCGGCGGCGAAGTCCGGCACGATGCGATCGACCGGACGGACCATGAGATGCACGTCGATCGGCGCCTTGACGCCGTGCCTGCGCAACGCCCCACACACCATCGGACCGATGGTGAGATTCGGCACGTAGTGGTTGTCCATCACGTCGAAGTGAATGAGATCGGCGCCGGCAGCGAGCACCGCGTCGACTTCCGCTCCGAGCCGGGCAAAATCGGCGGAGAGAATCGATGGCGCAATCCAGGCGGGCAGCATGGCCACAGTCTAACCCATCGCAATCGATCGAAACTCAAGCTGTCAGGCGCGCGAGCGCTTCGCGGTACTTGTCGCTGGTGCGCGCGATGATCTCGGGCGGCAGTTTCGGTGCCGGCGCCTGCTTGTTCCAGTCGAGGGTCTCCAGGTAGTCGCGTACGAACTGCTTGTCGAAGCTCGGCGGGCTCACACCCGCGCGATAGCTGTCCGCGGGCCAGAAGCGCGAGGAGTCTGGCGTCAGCACTTCGTCGATGAGCGTCAGCCTGCCTTGCCTGTCGACGCCGAATTCGAACTTGGTGTCGGCGATGATGATGCCGCGGCTGCGCGCGTGTTCGGCCGCGAACCCGTACAGCGCGAGCGCGGCGTCGCGTACCGCGGCGGCAAGCTGCGGACCGATGAGCGCGGCCATTTCCTCGAAACCGATGTTCTCATCGTGAGCGCCGCTCTGTGCCTTGGTCGCCGGCGTGAACAGTGGCTGCGGCAACCGCCCGGCCAGCTTCAGTCCCGGAGGCAGGGCGATCCCGCACACGCGCCCGCTCGCCTGGTAGTCCTTCCAGCCGGAGCCGATGAGATAGCCGCGCACTACCGCCTCGATGGGCAACGCCTTCAGGCGCCGCACGATCACCGCCCGCCCGGCCAGCAGCGCGCGCTCGCCCTCGTCCCTGACTACCTCCGCCGGCTCTCGACCTGTCAGGTGATTGGGCACCAGGTGCCGGGTGCGCGCGAACCAGAAGTTGGAGATGCCGTTCAGCACGCGCCCCTTGTCGGGAATCGGATCGGGGAGCACCACGTCGAAAGCCGACAGCCGGTCGGTGGTCACGATGAGCATCGTGTCGTCATCGACGGCGTAGATGTCACGCACCTTGCCCTGGTGGATGCGGGTAAGGCCGGTGAGTTCGGTTCGGTAAACGACGGGCGCCGGCATGCGCTTGGTACTATAGCGGCCCTTTGAGCCTGCGACACCCTTCGGGCCTGACGCCAAGCCATGCAAATGAAATGGATCGGCAAACTCACCGGCGGCCTGCTGGGTGCGGCCGCGCTCGGTCCGATCGGGGCCGTGCTCGGTGTGCTGCTCGGGCATCAGTTCGATGAGCACAGCGATGAGCTGCAGGCGCGGCTGTCCGCGGGCGAGGATGTCGCTGCGATTGGCGAGCGCTTCTTCCGCGCCACCTTCCGCGTCATGGGCTATCTCGCCAAGGCCGACGGCCGCGTGTCGGAGCTGGAAATCTCCGCCGCGCGCGCCGTCATGGGCGACCTGCGCCTCGATGTCCCGCAGGTGCGCGAGGCGATCGCCTGCTTCACCGCCGGCAAGCTCCCCGCATTCGACCTCGGCACCGAACTCGCCGCTCTCAGGCGCGCCTGCCGCGGCCGGCCCGATCTGCTGCGCGTGTTTCTGGAGATCCAGATACGCGCGGCGCTCGCCGGCAACAACCTGCAAGGCCCGGTGCGGCCCCTCGCGGGACGGATCGCCGCGGCGCTGGGCATCTCGCCCCTGGAGCTGGCGCATATCGAGGCGGTATTGCGCATCCAGCGCGGCGGCTTTCGCCCGGGTGAGGCGCGCGGCGCCGGCGCTGCGGCGCGCGACCGCTCGCTCGAGGAGGCCTATAGCGTGCTCGAGACCACAGCGGGCGCGAGCAATGACCAGGTCATCAAGGCCTACCGCCGGCAGCTGCACCGCCATCATCCCGACAAGCTCAAGGCCAACGGCTTGCCGGAGTCGATGATGGCGCACGCCAAGCAGCGCACGCAGCAGATCATCGAAGCCTACGAACTGATCCGCGAGCGGCGCGGCATGACTTAGGCGCGCTGCGCCCACTCCTCGATGATGCCCTGGATCGCGCGCACGCCATCGGTCAGCGCCGCGGGTCCGGGCTGCAGGATGAGCGACGACTTGATCTCGCGCACGTAGCCGTCGCGCACCGCGGGGATGGCATCCCACCCGGGCCGCGCAGCCAGGCGCTGCGGCTGGAACTTCTTGCCGCACCAGGAGCCCAGCACGATGTCGGGAGCGCGCCGCGGCACTTCCAGCGGATCGGCGATGATGCGATTGCGCCCCAGCCCCTCGCGCGCGAGCTCGGGAAAGCACTCCTCGCCGCCGGCGAGTGTCACGAGCTCGGACACCCACTGGATGCCGCTGATCATGGGATCGTCCCATTCCTCGAAATACACGCGCGGACGGCGCGCCAGGCTGGCTGCCCGCGCGCGTACCTGCGCCAGTCCCGCGCCCAGCTCAGCCACCAGCGCCTGCGCCTTGGCCTCGCAGCCGATCATGCCGCCGAGCGTGCGGATCATGCGCAGGATGTCCGCGACGCTGCGATGATTGAAGACGTGCACCTCGAGGCCGGCGCGCACCAGCTCGGCGGCGATGTCGGCCTGCAGGTCGGAGAAGCCGAGCACCAGGTCGGGCTGCAGCGCCACGATGCGGTCGGTGCGGGCGCTGGTGAACGCGGAGACCCGCGGCTTTTCGCGGCGCGCGCGCGGCGGGCGCACGGTGAAGCCTGAGATACCGACGATGCGCCAATCCTCGCCGAGCCGATACAGCGTCTCGGTCGTCTCCTCGGTCAGACACACGATCCGTTGTGGAAATCCTGAATTTGCCGTCATGGGCCACCGCACCTAGGCGGTGAGCACTGTATCCTTAAGGCATGTGGACGCGCATCCAGGCCTTTCTCGACTGGTGCTTCTTCGGACCGGCCTCGGTGCGCGCCGGCCTGCTCGGGGGGAGTCTGCGCGTGCTGCGCTACCCGTATGCGGTGGTGCGTGACCTGTGGCGCGGGGAGATCAACCTGCGCGCCATGAGCCTGGTGTACACCTCGCTCCTGTCGCTCATCCCGCTGCTCGCCTTCAGCTTCGCCGTACTCAAGGCCTTCGGCGGGCACCGTGACCTGGAGCCGATCGTCTACGAGCTCTTTCGCCCGGTCGGCGGCGCGGCGGCGACCGAGCTCACCACGCGCGTGGTGCAGTTCGCCAGCCACGTCAGCAGCGGCGTGGTGGGGACGGTGGGGCTGGCGCTGCTCGCCTGGACCCTGGTGGGCACCATCAAGAAGGTCGAGGACAGCTTCAACTTCCTGTGGCACGTGGACCAGCCGCGCAGCTTTGCACGGCGGCTCGCGGAGTACACCAGCCTGCTCATCGCCGGCCCGGTGCTGCTCGTGGCCTTCGTGGGGCTGTCGCACGCGGCCCTGAGCAGCGCGCCGGTGCAGGAGGTGGTGCACCTGCCGCTGCTGCAGCGCCTGCGCGGCACCGGCATCAGCCTGGCGCCCTACGCGATGGTCACGGCGTTCTTCACCGCCCTGTACATGATGATTCCCAACACGCGCGTGCAGTGGCGTGCGGCGCTCATCGGGGCGCTGGTGGGCGGCGTCCTGTGGGCCGCCGTCGGCAAGATGTTCACCGCGTTCGTCGTGTACTCCACGCGCCTCACCATCGTGTACGCGGGATTCGCGTTCGTGGTGGCGGCGCTGCTGTGGACGTACTTCGGCTGGCTGATCCTGCTGGCCGGTGCGCAACTGTCGTTCTACGTGCAGAACCCCACGTACCTGCGCCTGGGCCTGCAGCAGCTGCGGCTCTCGAGCGTGGAGCTCGAGCAGCTGGCGCTGAGGCTGATGTACTTCGTGGGCCGCACGCATGTCGCCGGCGGACCGCGTTGGAGCGTGAATCGCCTCGCCACGGAGCTGGGACTGCCCGGCGTCGCGGTGGCGCAGATGGCCGCGACCCTCGAGCGCGCCGGGCTGCTGATCGTCACCGACAACGACGAGCTGGTCCCGGCGCGCGACATCGGGCGCATGGGCGTGTACGAGATACTCGACATCGCCCGCAACCAGGGCAGCGGCCACGTCGCGCCCCGCAACCTGCCCATCCCCCCGGTCGACCGGCTGCTGGCGGGTGTCGAGGATGCGCGCCGCCATCGCTGCGGCGAGCTCACGCTACGCGACCTGGTCGATGAAGCTGCGCGGCCGGCGCTGCAGCTCACTCCCCGGCAATCGTCATCTCGCTGACCAGCACCGAGCCGGTGCGGATGCCGCCGCGTACGTCACAGTCGTCGCCGAGCGCCGCGATGTGCCGGTACATCGGCCTCAAGTTGCCGGCAATGGTGATCTCGTGCACCGGGTGCGCGATGGCGCCGTGCTCCACCCAGAAGCCGCTCGCGCCGCGCGAGTAGTCGCCGGTCACGCCGTTCACGCCCTGTCCCATCAGCTCGGTCACCAGGAGCCCCGTGTCCAGGCGCCTGAGGAACCCCGCCGCATCCAGCGCTCCGTCCGTGCTGGTGACGATGAGGTTGTGAATGCCGCCGGCGTTGCCGGTGGTGGTCATCCCCAGGCGCCGTGCGGAGTAGCTGCCGAGCACGTAGCCGCCCAGCACTCCGTCGCGGACCAGCTCCCGATCGCGCGTGGCGGCGCCTTCCTGGTCAAACGGGGCGCTGGCGAGGCCTTTGCGGATATGCGGCCGCTCCTGCATCTGCAGGAACGCCGGAAAGATCTGCTCGCCGGCCGCGTTCAGCAGAAACGAGGACTTGCGGTACTGGCTCGTGCCGCTGATCGCGCCGACGAAGTGTCTGAACAGGCCGCGCGCCATGTCGGGCGTGAAGGCCACCGGGACCTTGCGGGTCGTGAGGCGGCGTGCATCGAGCCGGGCCACGGCGCGTACACCTGCGGTGCGGCCGACGCTGGCGACGGCTTCAAGCTCAGCCGGGTCGCGCGCGACGGTGTACCAGTAATCGCGCTGCATGTCATCGCCGGCTTGCGCGATGAGCGAGCAGCTGATCGAGTGGCTGGTGGCCGTGTAGCCGGCGAGAAAGCCGAGCGAGTTGCCGTAGACACCCGTGCTGCGCTGACTGCTCACGGATGCGCCCTCGGAGTTGGTAATGCGGGCATCTACCCCTAAGCCCGCGGCCTCACATTCGCGCGCCAGCTCGATCGCGCGCTCCGGGGCGAGGTCCCAGGCGTGATCGAGATCGAGGTCGGGGATCTCACGGGCCAGCGCCTCGGGCTCGACCAGCCCGGCATACGGATCCTCGGCGGTGTACCGTGCGATCGCGCAGGCCTTTTCCACCGTCTCGCGCACCGCGGCGGCCGTCAGATCCGCGGTGCTCGCCGAGCCCTTGCGCTGGCCGAAGTAGACGGTCACTCCGAGTCCGCGGTCGCGCTGATACTCGAGCGTGTCGACCTCGCGCAGGCGCACGCTCACCGACAGCCCTTGGGCGAGCGAGGCGTCGGCTTCGCACTGCGAGGCTCCCTGGCGGCGCGCTTCCTCGAGCGCGAGGCTGGCGACGTCAGTGAGTTGGCGGATTGCCCCGGATGCGGGCGGCGGTTGCATCGTGCGTGATTCGCGTGAGCGTTGGGCTTAAATTGTAACTCACCGCCTGGCACTGCCGCCCGTGACCGCCGCTGACGACACCACGCAGCCTCCCAGCAAGAGCGCGCGCAAGCGCGCTGCGCAAGCCGCCCAGGATCTGGGCGTGGCGCTCGTGCGCCTGCGCGACGCGGAGCTTGACGCGCTGCAGCTGCCGGAGGCCCTGAGCGAGGCGATCCGCGCGGCGCGCGACATCACCAGCCGCGCCGCCGCGGCGCGCCAGCGCCAGTACATCGGCAAGCTGATGCGCGGGGTGGAGCTGGAGCCGATCCGCGCCGCGCTCGCCGCGCACAGCGCGCGTGCCGCGCGCGAGGCCGAGCGCTTCAAACGCATCAGCGCCTGGCGTGAGCGGCTGATCGCAGAAGGCGCGACCGCCCTGGCGGAGCTGGCACACTGGCGCCCGGATATCGATCGAGCGCAGTGGGCCCGGCGTGTCAGCGCCGCCCAGGCGGAGCGCGCGCGCGCCGCCGGCGCCGGCGCGGCGGCCAGAGAGCTGTTTCGCGCGCTGCGCGCATTGTTCGATACAATGCAGTGATGAAACCGCTGGTCGGCATCATTATGGGCTCATCGTCCGACTGGGAGACGATGCAGTCCGCCGCCGAGCTGTTGGACAAGCTCGCGGTCCCCTACGAAGTGCGCGTCGTGTCGGCGCACCGTACGCCCGACCTGTTGTTCGAATACGCCGCAGGCAGCCGCGCCCGCGGCCTGGAAGTGCTGATCGCCGGCGCCGGCGGCGCCGCTCACCTGCCCGGCATGACCGCCGCCAAGACCAGCCTGCCGGTGCTCGGCGTGCCGGTGCAGTCGAAGTCCCTGGGGGGACTGGATTCGTTGTTGTCCATCGTGCAGATGCCGGCGGGCGTGCCGGTGGCAACGTTCGCGATCGGCGCGGCCGGCGCGACCAACGCCGCGCTGTGCGCGGCGGCGATCCTCGCCAACAAGCACCCCGCCATCGCCACGGCGCTGGAAGCGTATCGCGAACGCCAGACCGCCGGCGTGCTCGGCAACCCCGATCCGCGCGCGACGTCGCGCACATGACGGTCGGCATCGTGGGCGCCGGCCAGCTCGGCCGCATGCTCGCTTTGGCGGGTTATCCGCTCGGGCTTGATTTTCTGTGTCTGGACCCGGCGCGCGAGGCGCCCGCGGGCCAGGTCGCCCCTCTGCTGCAGGGCGCCTTTACCGATCGCAAGCTCCTGACACGTCTCGCGCGGCGCTGCGAGGTCCTGACCTTCGACTGGGAGAACGTGTCGGTGGCGAGCCTGCGTGCCGTGGCGCGCGTGCACGGCGCACGTCTCTGTCCGCCGATCGCGGCGCTCGCCGCCGGCCAGGACCGGGTGACCGAGAAGCGACTGTTCGAGCGCCTGAGGATTCCCACCACGCGCTGGCGCGCCGTGAGCTCACGCGCACAGCTGACGCGCGCCATCGGCGCCGTCGGCCTGCCCGGCGTGCTCAAGACGCGCCGGCTCGGCTACGACGGCAAGGGTCAGGCCGTGATCCACACGGCCGCGGACGCCCGGCGGGCCTGGAGCGCGCTCGGCAAGGCGCCGCTGCTGTACGAGGAGTGGGTCCCGTTTGATTGCGAGGCGTCGATCATCGGCGCGCGCAGCGTGAGCGGCCAGCTCGCGGTCTATCCGCTGTGCGGCAACGTCCACGGCGGGGGAATCCTGCGACTCACCTGTGCGCCTTTCGGGCCGCCGCGCTGGCAGCGCCTGGCCGCGCGCTATCTCAGGCGCCTGCTGGCGCATTTTCGCTACACCGGCATCCTGACGCTGGAGTTCTTCGTGCGCCGCGGCAGGCTCATCGCCAATGAGATGGCGCCGCGCGTGCACAACTCCGGACACTGGACCATCGAGGGCGCCGCCACCAGTCAGTTCGAGAATCACCTGCGCGCCATCCTCGACCTGCCGCTCGGCGCCACCCGCGCGCTCGGGCACAGCGCCATGATCAATCTCATCGGGCAGATGCCCGCACGCGCAACCCTGCTGGCGCTGGAAGGCGTGCACCTGCACGACTACGGCAAGCAGCCGCGGGCCGGGCGCAAGGTGGGCCACTGCACCGTAGTCGAGCCGACCGCCGCCCGGCGGGACGCGCGCGCGCGACGCCTGCTCAAGGATTTGGCCGTCGGCGTTCGCATCCCGTAACATCGGCTGCGAGCCAACACACATGTATCTGGAACCCTTCAAGCTCAAGGAGTTGCCGTTCCGGCTGAGCCCGGACCCCCAGTTCCTGTACCTGTCGAAGCAGCACGCCCGTGCCAAGGCGTACATGGAGTCGACCATCTGGTTCACCGACGGCTTCGTGGTGATCACCGGCGAGATCGGCTCGGGCAAGACCACGCTGATCGAATCCTTCCTCAAGGAAGTGCCGGCGGACGTGGTGGTGGCGCAGATCAACCAGACCCAGGTATCGGCCATCGATTTCCTGCAGGCGGTGCTGGTGCAGTTCGGCTTCTCGCCCTTCAAGATGCGCAAAGCCGAGCTCATCAGCACGGTCAACAACTTCCTGATCGAACAGTACGCCGCCGGCCGCAAGGTGCTGCTGATTGTCGATGAAGCGCAGAACCTCACCATGCGCGTGCTGGAGGAAATCCGGCTGCTGTCGGGCGTGGAGACCACCAAGGACAAGGTGCTGCGGATCATTCTCGCCGGACAGCCCGAGCTCAACGACAAGCTCGACGCGCCCGAGCTCGCGCAGCTCATGCAGCGCGTGCGGCTGCGGTTCCACCTGCAAACGCTGTCGGAGCCGGAAACGCACGGCTACATTCAGCACCGGCTGGAGGTTGCCGGAGCCGGGGACCGCGAGATTTTCGCCGCCGATACGTTTGCCGAGGTGTTTCGCTACTGCGGCGGCGTACCGCGGCTGATCAACACCCTGTGCGATACCGCCATGATGGCCGCCTACACCTCGGATCGCGGCACGGTCACGCGCGCGGACATCATCAGCGCGGTGCGTGAGCTGCAGTGGGTCGAATACGCCGCGCGCCCCCAGCCGCCGCCGCAGCCGGCCGAGGCCGCCGGCGCCGCGCGTGCCGCGACTCACGAGCCCGGCGCCGCGCTCGGTCGCCTGCTGGTGGCGACCGAGGGCCGCACCGCGCAGGAAATCGCCCTGCGTATCGGCCGGGTCATTGTCGGGCGCACTCCCGACAACGACGTGCAGATCGACAGCCGCTTCATCAGCCGTCATCACTGCCAGGTGATCACCACACCGAATTCCTGCGTGGTCGAGGACCTCAACAGCACCAACGGGATCTACGTGAAATCCAACCGCGTGCGCCGTCATTACCTCAACGACGGTGACGTCGTGCTGATCGGCAAGCACGAGTTGATTTATGTGGATGAGCGCGCGTCGCGTGGCCGCGGCGCGTTCACCGACACCGACCCGGGCGTCCATTCGGAGGTCGCGCGCGCAGCGCCCGCGCCGAAGACAGAGCACCCGGCGCCCACCGTAGAGCCGGCGCCGCTCAAGTAGCCGTTACGGCGGATCCTTGCCGCTGAGCGAATCCGGGTTCGCGTACTGCGATCGCATCTCGCGGTAATCGCGCCGCCGCAGCAGCACGACGATCCCGCCGACCAGGATCACCAACCCGAGCAGACCGGTGAGCAGGCTCAACCCGCCGCGGAGCAGGTAGCTGGCCACGAGCGCCGCCACTCCGCAGGTTATGTAAAACCAGGGCAGCCCTTCGTAAACAGGGCGGGAGAAATGGGGGCTATGCCGCGACATGGCGCCCATCGTAGCGCGCCCGGCCCCGAAGTTGGAACCGCCGGCGACGGGCGCGTCAGGTCAACCGAGGCCGAAGAGCTTCGCGAGGCGTTCCAGCAGCGAGGGTTTCCAGCCGTCGACGTGAAAGTCCACTGGACGCGCGGCAGCGCGCCGGCTGACTTCGGCCTGCAGGTCCGCCGGCAGGTTGAGCTGCGGGGACTCGAGAGTGGCGTCGTCGGCGTACATCGGGACTCCTTCTTCTACGCGGGTTGAGCTCGCCCGATGCACGTTACGGACTCGCGACCCAAACGGGTGTGTGGAAAATCACAGCTTGGCCAGGGATCCGATTATGTCGCGGTAAGTGCGTACAGGGTACGTGACGCCGCGCTGCGACACTTCTCACCCTCAGGCGGTGCCGCCGACCGTGAGTCCTTCGATCCTGAGCGTCGGCTGGCCGACGCCGACGGGCACGCTCTGCCCATCCTTGCCGCAAGTTCCAACACCGTCGTCGAGCTTGAGGTCGTTGCCGACCATCGAGACGCGCGTCAGCACGTCAGGACCATTGCCGATCAGGGTGGCACCCTTGAGGGGCGCGCCCACGCGACCGTTCTCGATGGCATATGCCTCGCTCGCCGAGAACACGAACTTGCCGGAGGTGATATCCACCTGCCCGCCGCCGAAATTGACCGCGTAAATGCCGCGCTGCACCGAGCGGATGATTTCCTCCGGCGCATGCGGACCGGGCCGCATGTAGGTGTTGGTCATGCGCGGCAGCGTCATGTGCGCAAACGACTCGCGCCGCCCGTTGCCGGTCGGTTGCGCGCCCATCAGCCGGGCGTTCAAGCGGTCCTGCATGTAGCCGCGCAGCACGCCGTTCTCGATCAGGGTGGTGCACTGGGTCGGCGTGCCTTCGTCGTCGATGTTGAGTGAGCCTCGCCGCCGCGCCAGCGTGCCGTCATCGACCACCGTGCACTCCGGCGCCGCCACCTGCTCGCCGATGCGGCCGGCGAACGCGGAGGTGCCCTTGCGGTTGAAGTCACCCTCGAGCCCATGCCCGATCGCCTCGTGCAGCAGGATCCCCGGCCAGCCCGGACCCAGCACCACCGTCATGGTGCCGGCGGGCGCCGGGCGCGCCTCGAGATTGACGAGCGCCTGGCGCGTGGCTTCGCGCGCCAGTGCGAGCGGCCGCTCGCCTGCGACGAGCTCGGCGAGCGAATAGCGGCCGCCGGCGCCGGCATAGCCCTGTTCGCGCCGGCCGCCCTGTTCCACCAGCACCGAGACGTTGAAACGCACCAGCGGCCGTACGTCCGCGGCCAGCTCCCCGTCGCTGGTGGCGATGAGCACCACTTCGTGCACGGCGACCACGCTCGCGGTGACGTGCACGACGCGCGGATCGACGCGCCGCGCCTCGCGATCGACGCGCTCGAGCCAGGCGATCTTGTCCGGGATGGCGAGCGCGGCCGCGGGATCCTCCGGCAGATACAGCCGATGCCCGGTCTGCGCCCGCCACGGGCAGACGCGCCGCTCGCCGCCATGCACCGCGATGGCGCGCGCGGCACGCGAGGCCTCCTCGAGCGCCGGCAGCACGATCTCGTCCGAGTAGGCGAATCCGGTCTTCTCACCGGCGAGCGCCCGCACGCCAACCCCCTGTTCGATGCTGGCGCTGCCGTCCTTGACCATACCGTCTTCGAGCGACCAGGACTCCTGGTGCGTGAGCTGGAAGTACAGGTCGGCGAAATCCACCGAGTGCGTGAGCACTTCGCCGAACACCCGGTCGAGGCGCCCATCATCGAGGCCGCTCGGCCGCAGAATGAGGTCGCGGGCCAGCTCTAGCGGATCGGCAACCGGGGAGTCACTCATGCACGCCTCACTCACGGACGCGTATTTGCGTCCGCCAGGGCGCGGTGCAGCAGCGCCGGAAAGCTCTCGCGCACACCCATCTGTCGCGCCAGATCCACTTCCGCCACGGCGCAGCCGCGGCCGCGTGGCACGCGCTGCAGGACTCGTCCCCAATAATCCACGATCATGCTGTCGCCGTAGGTCTCACGTCCACTCGGATGGAAGCCGGACTGCGCCGGCGCCACAACATAACAGAGATTCTCGATTGCCCGGGCACGCAGCAGAGTCTCCCAGTGCGCCCGCCCGGTGGGGCTGGTGAACGCCGATGGCACCGCCAGCAGTTGCGCACCGGCGGCGCTCAGGTGCCGGTAAAGCTCCGGAAACCTCACGTCGTAGCATACCGACAGCCCCAGCCGGCCTACCGGCGTGTCGATCACCGCAGGACTCGAGCCGGGAGCGACGTGCGCCGACTCCCGGTAGCTCTCGGCACGCCCGGGAATGTCGACATCGAACAGGTGAATCTTGTCGTAGCGGGCGACGCGCTGCCCGTCGGTGTCGTACACCAGCGAAGCGGCCGCCACGCGCCCGTCGGCGCCGCCGCGCAGCGGCACCGTGCCGCCCACAATCCACAGGCGCAGGCGCTGCGCGCTCGCCGCCAGGAAATCCTGCGCCGGGCCGCTGCCGTCCGTTTCCGCCACGCCGCGCTTGTCGGCGTCCTTCAATCCCATGAAGGAGAAATTCTCCGGCAGCGCCGCGAGTCGTGCCCCTCGCCCCACCGCGTCCTCGAGCAGCGCGCGCGCCTGCTCGAGGTTCGCCGTCACGTCCGGTCCGGACGTCATCTGTATTGCGGCTACCTTCATCCGTCACCTCATTCCGCAGGCGTCACGATCGGGTCATCCCAGGTGCCCCGCAAACTCAGCGCGGCGCGCGAGCGATCCGCGGCCGATCCGGTCAACAACTCGCGCAGCGACAGCCATACCGCCGCAACCTTGGGCGTCGGTCCGAACCGGCGCACGGCAGCCGGCAGACGCTCCTCGCCACGCAGGATCCACGCCTGCTCATCGTAGTCATGGGCGAGCAGACCGGTGCGGCCGCGCACCAGGATCTCCGCGTCACCGTCGAAGTGCAGGTCAGAGGTCATCGCCTGCCCGTCGTGCAGCACGAAGTCCGCTGTCAGGCGTGAGAACTTCAGCCCGGAACTCATGCCCGCGGTCAGCGCCGGCACGGCCAGCAGCGCGAAAGGAACGCCCGCCAAGTCCGCCCCCGCGGCGCGGGTGACACCCTGCTCGAGCTGCATATGGAGGCGTCCGTCGAGCGTTGCAAGGGAGGCGGCTGCCTGCTGCGGCCATTGCAACTCACCCTCCAGCCGCGCGTGGCTCGCGCCGAGGTCCGGCCGCAAGCCGAAGGCGGACAGCGTGGCCGCGGCGTCGCGGCTGTCGAGGCTGAATTGCAGGCGGCAGGCACCATCCCGGCACTGCAGCGTGCCGCGGGTGTCCTCGTGGTCACCGGCCAGATGCAACTCGCTGACCTCGAGCGCGTCCGCCCCCGCAGCGAGCGTCGCGCCGAACCTGCCGAGCGAATGGCCCTGCCACTGCAGATCATCGACAGAGAGTTGAGCAACGGCTCCGAGTGCGGCCATGATTTCGGCTAGGAGTACGGAGTCGCCGGGTTGCGCCTTGAGCCTGGCGAGGTGCACCACCGCCGGGTGCGCGCGGCTCACCACCGCCGGCCAGCGCACCGTGCCGGAAAGGTCCGCGGACTGCAGCTGCAGCTGTCCGCCCGCGCGGCTCGCATCCACCGCTACGCTCACCTCCGGGTAGCTGCGCTCGCCGGCGACCAGCTGGGAGGTCGTCAGCCGCGCGCGCAGCGCTGGCAGCGCCGCATCCCGGCCGACCTGCAGCCACAGGGCGAGATACGCCGGCAGGTCGAGGCGGCCGACGCGTCCTTCCAGCCACAACACCGGTTCCGCGGGCAGCACCGGTGTCGTGGACGCGAGACGTACCGCGCCGCGCTCGATGCGCCACAGCTCACCGCTGCGATTGAGCGCCACCCACGCGCGCAGCCGCTCGCCGAGGCTCAAGCGCAATTGCCCGGCGTCGGCACTGGCCTGTACCTCGACATGCAGCGGCAGCGCCGCGCCCTGAGCCTTGGCAAAGGGCTCGGGCAGGCGGCTGCTGACGTCGATCAGGTTCGAATCGGCGCGCACACGCCAGTGCGAACTCCCCGCACCCGTTCCCGGCAGGAACGTAAGGAGCGCGCTCCATTCGGCATGGCCCGCAAGCTGGGCAGCGTCCCTCCCTCCGGCTGCCAGCACCGCCTGCCGCACGTCCACGAGTCCGCGCCCGGAAATCGCGAGTGCGGTGACGCCGGGCTCGTGCCGCTCCAGGACGCCGAGGGTGACCGGGCCGCCCAGCCACTGCCCGGTCAGCGTCGAGGGCTGCAGGTGGCCGGCCGCAAAGCCGAGCGTGCCGTGCAGCGCGTCGATCGGCGGCAGGCCCGCAACCGGACGCAGCTGCACGCCATCGAGCAGCGCCGTGACGCGCGTGCGTACGCGGGGCTGGCGCGCCGCGGTGGCGCGCGTCGCCGCGGGCACCAGCACCTCGACATCGAGCAGCGTGTCACCGCGCAGATCAACATCCTGCACCCCGGGGACATAGGCGCTGAGCTGCGGGTGTTCACGCAGCCACGCGAGGGCTTGCTGCGCGCTGCCGGTGACACGCCCGGCGAGGTGCATGGCGCGGTCACCGCGGGCGTCCCACTCGGCACTCGCCCCGGCGAGTTCAAATGTCCCGACCTGCCCGCCGTCGATCGCGGCATGAATGCGCGGGCCGTGCCACTCGATGTGCGCATCGAGGTGGTGCGTATCGGGCCAGGGATCGAATCCTGCCAGGGTCGCGTCGTGCAGCTCCAGAGCGCCCCGGAACCGCGTCCCGCTACGGCTCCAGGGCGGTTGTGCGAGGTCGAGCGGACCGTGCCACTCGAGATCCGCGCTCGCGATGCGTCCGGCGGTGAGCTGTGCGGCGGCGGCGCCGAACGTGGCCAGTGCGCGCGGACCTAACAGTCCGGCGAGCAACGCCACGTCGGCGTCCTTGAGAGCGACGTGCGCATTGATCTGCGGCTGCCGGCCGGCGCCGTCGGCGCCGATCGCGCCGCTGGCCGCAAAACTCAGCCCCGCGCGCCGCACCTCGAAGTCATCGGTGCTGACCTGCCAGCCGCCGCCGTCCGCGCCGATGGCAAGGCGTGCGGCGATCGCGAGACCGTCGAGCGCGACGGGCTGCTCGCGCGCCAGGGTGAGCTGCGCCGCGTGCGCCTGCAGGTCGGCCACCAGGCGCTCGTCGGCTCCCGACACGTAGCCGCTCAGTCCGCTGAGCACCAGGTCGCGCGAGGGAGTTGCGACCGTGACGTCTTCGAGTTGTGCGGAAGTTCGCAGACGTACGCCCCCGGGGCGGCGCGCATCCCAGTCAAACCCCAGCTCGCGCACCGTCCCGCCGAGGGCCACCTGCGCCAGCGGCAGCTGCGGGGCATACCAGCGCGCGATGGCGGCTACCACGGGGAGCGGCGCGGATTCCACCCTGCCGCGCGCCCAGGCGGCGTCGGCCGCGGCATCGACGCTGAGCTCACCGAGCTCGCGCGCGTGCACCTCGAGGCGCCAGCGCGCGCCGAGCCGCGCGAGGCGCCACGAACCGCTCAGCCGGTCGACGCTGAGCGCCGCACCTGTAGCGACGGGCGCTCTCCACTCGAGCGCCTGCGCCAGCACCTTGCCGTCGGCGTTGAGCATGCGTCCCTGCGCGAACTCGGTGTGCAGCTCGAGGTTGCCCCGGCCCGCTTGCGGCAGGTAGCGCTCCAGCGGCGGATATTCGATCACCTGTCGCCAGCCGGCGAATTCGAGCATGCGGCCTTCGAAACTGAGGGTGCCACTCGAGCCAGCCGGCCGTGCCGGATCGCCCGTCACGGCCAAGGCCAGGTGAGCGCTGGCACCCAGGCTTGCGGGCAGGAGCACCAGCGCGTCCGCACTCCACGCCGAAGCCAGGCGCCGCAGCTGTGCGTGCCTGACAGTCAGTGTGAGCGGCAGTGGTGCCCCGGTGAGGGGCCAGCGCAGCGTTCCGCCCTGGATGTCGATCCGTCCGTCCCGCCAGCGCGACAACAACCGCGCGCCGGCGGTCAGCAGCGGCTCGCGCCCGGGGCCGGTGGCAGGCGCGCCGGCCGGGTCCGCGCCGGCCCCGAGATCGATGTCGGGATTCACCAGCGTGATGCGCCCGGCCTGCAGCTGGCCGCTGCGCACCATACGCCAGGCGTCCAGCCCCACGATCAGCTGCGGCGCGCGCAGCAGCGCCCCGCGGCCTCCGGGCTCACCGAGCACGACACTGTGAAACACGACCTCAGGACCGTACCAGCCCCAGCGTACGCTGAGCTCGCTGAAGCTCACGTTGAGTCCGGTCTGCTGGCGGATCAACTCCTCGAGCGCGGCGCGGTGTTGCGGCACGCGCGCCGCGGCCAGCTCGCAGGCAATCAACACCACCGCGCCCAGGATGGTGGCGCCGCCCAGCACCCAGGCCGCCCACCGCAGCCCGGTGCGCGCCGGGCGCGCGCCGCCGCCTCCGGCGGCAAGGGCAACCGGCCCGGCAGCAGGCTCTGCTGGCGTCACACGCACACTCATGCCTCAAACGAGTACGACGTCGTAGTGATCAACGCCGTAGAGCGCCTCGACCTGCAGGCGGATCGGACGACCGACCTGCGCTTCGAGCTCTCCGAGGGTGGCGGACTCCTCATCCAGCAGGCGATCCACGACGTCCTGGTGAGCGAGTATCAGCAGCTCACGACTGGCAAACTGTCTGCTCTGTCGCACAATTTCCCGAAAAATCTCGTTGCACACCGTTTCGGGCGTGCGGATGAAGCCGCGCCCTGCACAGCTTGGACACGGCTGACACAGCAGATGTTCCAGGCTCTCGCGGGTGCGCTTACGGGTCATTTCCACGAGCCCGAGCGGCGAGAGGCTCACGATGTGGGTCTGGGCGCGATCGCCGGCCAGCGCGCGCTCCAGGGCGCTGAGCACCGCGCGCCGGTGCGGCTCATCGCGCATGTCGATGAAGTCGATGATGATGATGCCGCCGAGATTGCGCAGCCGCAGTTGTCGCGCGATGCTCACCGCCGCCTCGAGGTTGGTGCGGAAGATGGTTTCCTCGAGGTTGCGATGACCCACATAGGCGCCGGTGTTCACGTCGATGGTGGTCATCGCCTCGGTCTGATCGAACACCAGGTGACCGCCGGACTTCAGCGGCACCTTGCGGTCGAGCGCCTTGGCGATCTCCTCCTCGACGCCGTTCAGGTCGAGTATCGGCCGCGCGCCGGCGTACAGTTCGATGACCGGCGCCGCCTCGGGCATGAAGGCGGCGGCGAACTGCTGCATACGCTCGTGCTCGCGTGGCGAATCGACCAGCACGCGGCTCACGCCACGGGCGAGCTCATCGCGCAGCACGCGCAGGCTGAGCGGCAGGTCCTCGTGCACCACCGTGCCCGCGGCCGCCTGGCCGGCACGCGCGCGCACGTGATCCCACAGCTTGGCGAGATAGGCCATGTCCTCGCGCAGGCTGTCCGGGGACGCCCCCTGCGCGGCCGTGCGCACGATGTAGCCGCCGTTCGCGCCAGGGGTCAGGAACTGCGCCAGCACCGTCTTCAGTCGCGTGCGTTCGGCCTCGTCCTCGATGCGCGCCGACACCCCTACGCCCAAGCCGCGCGGCATGTACACCAGGTAGCGCGACGGCAGGGCAATGAAGGTCGTGAGCCGCGCCCCCTTGGTGCCGAGTGGATCCTTGATCACCTGCACCAGGATGTCGTCGCCGGAATTCACCAGCCGCCGGATGTCCTCGACCGGTGGTTGGCTCGCCAGCGGCGCACTCGCCACGGTGTCGTCGGAAACGGTGCCGGCGATGTCGGCAGCGTGCAGGAACGCAGTGCGCTCAAGGCCGATTTCCACGAACGCCGCCTGCATGCCGGGCAACACGCGTGACACCCGCCCCTTGTACAGGTTGCTCACCAGTCCGCGGCGGCTGGTGCGCTCGATGTGGATCTCCTGCACAACGCCGTTGTCGAGTATGGCGGCGCGGGTCTCGCGCGGCGCGATGTTGACCAGGATCTCGATGCTCACCGCTTACGCTCCCACGCGCGCGCCGTCCCGCCAGTACGGCACGCCCGCGGCACGCAGCAGCTCCGCCGTCTCGAACAGCGGCAGACCCATGACTCCCGAGTAACTGCCGCTCAGGTGCTCGATGAACACCGCGGCGCGCCCCTGGATCGCGTACCCGCCGGCCTTGTCATGCGGCTCGCCCGTGCGCCAATAGGCGGCGCATTCCGCGCGGGTTAAGCGCCGAAAGCGCACCTCGCTCGCACTCAGGCGGAAGCTCACCGCGCCGTGAGCGGCCAGCGCCACGGCGGTGAGCACCTGGTGCGTGCGCCCGGAGAGGCGCTCGAGCATGGCAAGACTCTCGCCCTCATCGGCGGGCTTGCCGCACACGATCTCATCGACCACCACGGTGGTGTCGGCGGCGAGCACCGGCAGCGCCATGCCGCGCTCACGCACGGCGAGCGCCTTGGCGCGGGCCATACGCACCACGTAGTCCGCCGCGCTCTCCCCGGGCAGCAGCGCCTCGTCGATGTCCGCCGCGCTCACCACGTGCGGCACGCCGATCTGCGCCAGCAGCTCGCGGCGCCGGGCCGAGACCGAGGCGAGACACACGAGCGGTGCAGGGTCCTGCGCTTTCATCAATCGCGGTGATACGGGTGATGGGTCAGTATGCTGTGCGCCCGGTACAGCTGCTCGGCGAGCAGCACGCGCACCAGCGCGTGCGGCAGCGTCAGCCGTGACAGCGACAGGGTGAAGTTGCCGCGCGCGAGCACCTCCGGGGCGAGCCCGTCGGGGCCGCCGATCAGAAACGCCAGATCCTCGCCCTGCTGCATGCGCTCCTGCAGCCAGGCCGCGAGCTCGCGCGTGGAGAACTGCGTACCGCGCTCATCGAGGACGGCCACATGATCGCCGGCGCGCACGGCGCCGAGCAGGCGCTGGCCCTCGGCCGCAATGGCCTTGTGCGCCGTGCCGCCCGCAGTGCGCGCGCCGGGCTCGATTTCAACCAGCGATATGGCGAGGCGGGATGCGAGCCGGGCCAGGTAGTCTTCGCAGGCGCCGCGCACCCAGGCGGGCAGGCGCGTGCCCACGGCGATCACGCGCACGCGCATCGGTTTCCGCTACCGCGAGATTCGCCGCCGGCGTGCGGCCGCACGGGAAACCGCCGGGGTGGCGACCGCTTCGGCCGGACCGCTGTCCCAGAGGTCTTCGAGACCGTAGAACTCGCGCACCCGCGGCAGCATCACGTGCACCAGGATGTCCTGCAGGTCCACGAGAACCCATTCCCCGTCGCGTGCGCCTTCGGTCCCGAGCGGCCGCAAGCCCGCCGCCCTGGCCTTCTCCACCACGCGCTCGGCGATCGAGCGCACGTGGCGGTCGGAGTTGCCGCTCGCGATCACCATCGTATCGACGATGTCGGTCAGGCCCCGCACATCCAGCACCCTGACATTCACAGCCTTCATATCATCGAGCGCGGCCGTTACCAGGTTCTGCAGCGGCAGGGCGCGCTCCTCCGGGGGGCGCAGGCGTTTGCGGGTGATCATGTGCTTAAGTGAGTTCTCCTGAAAACTATCCCTCAGCGGCCATCGGGCTCTTGCTGTGCAGCATAGCACCTCGTCTCGAGGATGATCTGCCTCACCTCGTCGGGAACCAGGTAGCGCGGGTCGCGTCCCGCGATGATGAGGGAACGCAGTTCGGTCGAGGAAATTTCCAGCTGGGTCACTGAGTGCACGTACACGCACCCGGAAGGTCTCTCGTGCAGCGCGCGGATCGTGCCGGTGCCGTGATCGACCATGACCTCGCCGAGGGGACCGGTGGTCGGCGCCCGCCACCCCGGGCGGTGAGCCACCACGATATGCGCCAGCGGCAGCAGCTCGCGCCAGCGGTGCCAGTTGGGCAAGCCGAGAAACGCATCCATCCCGAGCAGCAGACACAGCGAGCGCTCCGGATACTCCCGGCGCAGCTCCGTCAGCGTGTCCACCGAATACGACAGGCCGCTGCGGCGCACTTCGCGGTCGTCGACCACGAAGCTCGGCTGATCCGCCACCGCCGCCCGCACCATCTGCAGCCGCCGCTCGGGGCTCGCATACAGCTGGGCCCGATGCGGCGGGCTGCCGGTGGGCAGAAAGCGCACTTCGGCAAGCCGCAGCTCCTGCCACAGCTCGAACGCCGTGCGCAGATGGCCACAGTGAATCGGGTCGAAGGTGCCACCGAAGACGCCGATGGGTTGCATCGGTTACATCGCCCGCACGCGCGTGAGCGTGAGGCCTGGCCCGGCGGGCTGCCCGCACAGGTCAGCCGCCAGCAGCGCCAGCTCGTCCCACGCATCGCCCGCAACACGGCCCTTGATCATGCGGTCGGCGCGCGCCGCGCGCCGCGCGAGCGCCGCGAACGGCAGCCGGGACGCGCGCCGCACCGCTTGCTCGAGCGCGGCTCGGTGGCGCTGCTGCCAGGCGGGCGGTTTGCCGCCGCCGCGCGCGCTCCATACGTCCCGCAGCGCGCGGCTCAGTGCCCACAGCACCAGAGTCGGCTCCGTGCCCTCGGCGCGCAGGCCCGCCAGCACGCGCAGCGCCCGCGCGGTCTCGCCCGAGAGTACGGCCTCGCCCAGCCGGAAGACATCGAAACGCGCGCTGTCGGCGACGCTGGCGAGTACGGTGTCGGGCGTCACCCTGCCCTCGGGCGCCAGCAGCGTGAGCTTGGTCAGCTCCTGGTGAGCCGCGAGCAAGTTCCCCTCGGTGCGCGCCGCCAGAAGCTCGAGCGCTTCATCGCTTGCCTCGAGCTTCAGCCTGCGGCAACGGCCCTTGAGCCACGCCACCAGGCGGTGGCTATCCACCGGCCAGATCTGCACCCAGGCACCGTGCGCCTCGACCGCCCGCACCCAGTCGGCACCCTGCGCGTCGCGATCGAGACGCGGCGTCAGAATGAGGAACACTGTGTCAGGATCACGCGCCTCGAGCAGTGCGATCAGGGCTGCGTTGCCGGCTGTGCCGGCCCTGGCGCTGGCCAGGCGGATCTCCACCACGCGGCGTGCACCAAACAGCGACAGATTGGCGGCGGAGGCGCGCAGCACGTCCCAGTCGGCGGCACGCTCGATGAAGTGCACCTCGCGCTCCGTGAAGCCCGCGCCGCGAGCGCGCGCACGCACGGCGTCGGCTGCTTCCGCCGCGAGCAGCGGTTCGTCGCCGGAGATGAGATATACCGGCAACAGCCGTTCCCCGAGGTGCGTTGCGAGCGAGTCGGAGGTGAGCTTCAAAAGACCTCATGCCGTCTTGGGGCCGCCGCCGGCCCGCGACTACGCAGTGTGGGCCGACTGCCGCTCATTATAAATACCCCAACTTGCCCACACCCGCGGGGGCCGCTACCCTGTAGTGCAGTCAACGGATTTACCTAACTTGAGCACCGGTTTCCGCCGCAATCGCCTGCTCGCCCTCGTGGCGGCCTGCGCGCTGATCGCCTGCGCCGCGGTGTATTCGGCGCACGGACTCACGGAGCGCTCGCACGAGCATTCGCATTGCGACCTGTGCGTGCACTTCAGCGGCAGCGCCGGCTCACCGGCGCACGCGAAGGCCGTCGGCAAGCCGCTGCGGGTGGTGCGCGTGGCTGCCTCGCGCCCACAAATCATCCTGCCCACGCGCTCTCCGGTGGGCAATCACCTGCCTCGGGGTCCTCCCGCCCTCCTCACGTGATCTGAGTGTCCGCCGGACTCTCGCCGCCAAAGCGGGCGAAGCCGGCTTCAGGGCGCGCACACCGCGCCGCAGCCGGCTTTGCCGGCTGACACAAGATTTCGAGGAGTCAGGACGATGTTGACCGTTCGTTTCTGCGTTGCGCGCACGGGCGCTGCGGCGCTTCTCATGTGCCCCGCAATGGCCGCATTCGCGCAGGTGGCGGATCAGGCCGGCGCCAGCCTGCCCACCATCGTTGTCACCGCACAGCATCTGAACCAGGAGCGCTCGCGGATCGATACCCAGACGGGCGCTTCCACCTATACCTTCAACTCCGACGACATCCAGTCGGCCCCGGGCGGGGACAACGTGCAGTTGAACCAGGTCATGCTGCAGGTCCCCGACGCCGCCCAGGACTCCTTCGGGCAATTGCACATCCGCGGCGATCACAACGGGCTGCAGTTCCGCCTGAACGGCGTCATCCTGCCCGACGGCATCAGCGTCTTCGGGCAGACGCTCCCGCCGCGCATGATCTCCTCGATGACACTCATCACCGGAAGTCTGCCGGCGGAGTACGGCCTGCGCAGCGCCGGCATCATCGATCTCACCACCAAGGGCGGCGCGCTCCAGCCCGGCGGTGACGTGTCCGTGTACGGCGGCAGCCACGCCTCCATCGAGCCGAGCTTGAACTACGGGGGCTCCCCGGGCGCCAACACCTACTTTGTCACCGGCGACATGATCCGCAACGACCTGGGGATCGAGTCCCCGGACGGGCGCACCACGCCGCTGCACGACCACACCAGGCAGTACCACGGCTTCGGCTATTTCGAGCACATCTTCGATGAGAGTAATCGCCTGTCGTTCCTGGCCGGGAGCTCCGATGACCGCTTCGAGATTCCGAACCGCGCCGCCGTGCACGCCGCCGACATTGGTCCGGGACTCACGGTCAATGGGCAGACGGATTTCCTCAGCAATCTGCTGAACGAGAATCAGCGCGAAATCACCCAGTTCGCCGCGCTCAGCCTGCAGCACTCGCAGGGACCCCTGAGCGTGCAGACCTCGCTCATCACCCGCTACTCGAGCCTGAACTTCTCCCCGGACCCGCTCGGCGATCTGCTCTTCAACGGCATCTCGGAGCAGGCGTACAAGCGCGACGTGGCCTACGGCCTGCAGAGCGACGGCGCCTACAAGCTCACCGATTCCCACACGCTGCGCGCCGGGGTGTACGCGCAGACCGACCGTCTCACGAGCAACACCAGCGCGCAGGTGCTGCCGACCACGGCCGGCGGTGTCCAGACCGGCGACCTGCCCATCGCCATCATCGACGACGCCAGCAATACCCAGTGGATCGAGAGCGCCTATCTGCAGGATGAGTGGCGCATCGCCCCGGTGTTGGTGATGAACTATGGCGTGCGCTTCGATCACTACACGGCGTTCTCGAGCGGCAGCCAGTTGAGTCCACGCGTGAACTTCGTGTGGCAGGCGGCGCAAGACACCACCGTGCACGCAGGCTACTCGCGCTTCTTCTCGCCGCCGCCGTTCGAGCTGGTCGGCAGCACCACCGTCGCGAAGTTCCTGAACACCAGCGCCGCGCCGGCGCTCACCCAGGACGACCCGGTGAGGGCCGAACGCTCCAACTACTACGACGCAGGCGTCCAGCAGAAGCTGTCCGAGGCCCTGACGGTCGGCGTGGACAGCTATTACAAGCAGGCGATCCATCTCATCGACGAGGGTCAGTTCGGTTCGCCGATCATCCTGACGCCGTTCAATTACCGCCACGGCCAGGTGTACGGCGTGGAATTCACCGGCAACTACACGGCCGGCCATTTCCAGACCTACGGCAACGTCGCGTTCCAGCGCGCGCTCGGCAAGCAGTTCGAGTCGAGTCAGTTCAACTTCGCTCCCGAGGATCTGAGCTACGTCGCCAGCCACTACATCCATCTCGACCACGAGCAGGCGATGACGATCTCCGGCGGTGCCGCCTATCAGTGGCACGGCACGCGCGTGAGCGGCGACCTGCTCGTCGGCTCGGGCCTGCGTGCCAGTCTCGATCTCCCCAACGGCACCAGCATCCCTAACGGCGCTCACCTGCCCTACTACCGGCAGGTGAATCTCGGCGCGAATCACGCCTTCGACGGCGAAGGCATCAAGGGCCTCGCGGTGCGCCTCGATGTGATCAACGCCTTCGACCAGAAATACCAGATCCGCAACGGCACGGGAGTGGGCGTCGGCGCCTCGCAGTACGGTCCGCGGCGCGGGTACTTCGTCGGCGTAACCCAGTCGTTCTAACGCAGCGCCCCGGTTACCCGGCCGGCGGCGTCGATCACGCCCTGCTGGCACAGCCAGTCACGTGCATCGGTTGCATCCCCCTCAAACCAGGCGCGCGTGCTGCCGAGGCGGAAGCTGTAACCCCAGGCGTCCATGTCGGAAAGCAGCCGCGCCCGCCCGAGACCCGGCACCTGCTCCGCGAGCAGCACCTGCAGATAGCACACCGCCGACTCCTCGAGGTCGGTGCCGCCGGCATCCCGATCGAGGCCCGCGCGCCGCTCGGCGGTCATGCAGATGTAGTGGCTCGCCTCGTGCAGCACGGAGTGCACCGGGGTGTCGAGCCGCGCGTACAGGCGCGCGCCCTTCAGGCCCGCCTCGCTGTGACCCCAGTAGGATGCTGGAATGCCTTCCCCGGGCGCGACCAGCGTCAGCTGCATGCCGTAGCGGTCGAGGAGCAGCGCCAGGGCCACGCGATCGGTGGCGTTCAGCAGCAGCACGGCGGGGCGCTTACAGACTCGACAGTCGCCGCATGACGATGTCGGCGAGATCGTGCGCCATGTCCTCGCGCAGCACGTCGTCCTCGTGACCCTTGGCGAGCAGCAGACGCTCGTCGAAGCTGTAGGTGCGCGTGGCAGAGACCTCCTGCTGCGGCAGCAGCTCCTTGTCCCCGGCGGTGACCAGGAAGCCGACCGTGTAGGTCACTTCATACTGGTTAGGCTGGTTGGTGGCCGACACCGACACCACGCGCCGCGTGACGTTGTCCTTGACGATGCTCACGACGGCGGATGCCTGGCCTTTCTCGCGCGCCAGGTGCGCCCCGTTCGACAACAGCGCGCGACGCAGGCTCTGCACGAAATCGCTCTGCCGGTCCGGCACCTCCAGATACGGGGTCTTCACCGGATCCGGCAGGGGCACGCGGCCCTGCAGATGAAAGCCGCAGGCGCTCGCCAGCAGCGCCGCGGCGGCCGCGCCCGTCACGCGCATGCCCCGCGGCAGCGCCATCAGACGACCACGTTGACGAGTTTGCCGGGCACCACGATCACGCGTCTTACGCGCTTGTCGGCCACGAACTTGCGCACCTGTGCGTTCGCCAGGGCCGCGGCACGCACCGCGGCCTCATCCGCGTCCACGGCGACGCTGATGCGCCCGCGCAGCTTGCCGTTCACCTGCACAACGATCTCGTGGCATTCCTGGGCCAGCGCCGCCGCATCCGCAGACGGCCAGCGCTCATCGACCAGCGCGGTCGTTGAGCCCAGCGCCTGCCACAGCGCGTGACACACGTGCGGCGTGATGGGCGCGAGCACCAGGACCGCGATCTGCAGCGCCTCCTGGCGCACGGCGCTTGCGGCGGCACTCGCGTCGCTGAACCGCCCGACCGCATTCAGCAGCTCCATGATGGCCGCGATCGCGGTGTTGAAGTTGCGGCGCCGTCCGATGTCGTCCGTGGCCTTCGCGAGTGCCTGGTGCGCGGCGCGCCGCAGCTCGCGTTGCGCACCCGTCAGCGCGCTCGCATCCAGCCGCGGCGCGGGGCCCGCCGCAACATGCTCGTACACCGCATTCCACAGCCGGCGGATGAAGCGCGAGGCGCCCTGGACCCCCTCGTCGGACCATTCCAGGGTCTGCTCCGGGGGTGAGGCAAACATCATGAAGAGCCGGGCGGTGTCGGCGCCAAATCGCTCGATCAGGCCTTCGGGGTCGACACCGTTGCCCTCCGACTTCGACATCTTCCCCAGGCCTTCGTGCGTAACCAGCACGGTGCCGAGGTCGGCAGCCGTGACCTCGCACACCAGGGCGCCGTCGGCGCCGCGGCGGGTGTCCACATCGGCCGGGTTGAAGTAGCGCTTGCGCGCGCCGACGGGCTGGTATGAATAGATGTGGTTCAGCACCATGCCCTGGGTGAGGAGCCTCGTGAACGGCTCGCCGAACCCGAGCAGACGGAAGTCGCGCATCACCCTGGTCCAGAAGCGCGCATACAGCAGGTGCAGGATCGCGTGCTCGATGCCGCCGATGTACTGATCCACCGGCAGCCAGTAGTCCACGCGCGCGTCCACCATGGTGGACGCGCCCGGGCACGCGTAGCGCATGAAATACCAGGACGAGTCGACGAAGGTGTCCATGGTGTCGGTTTCGCGCCTGCCGGGCTGACCGCACTTCGGGCAGGTGCACTCATAGAAGGCCGCGGACTTCGCCAGCGGATTGCCGCTGCCATCCGGCACCAGGTCCTCGGGCAGCACGACCGGCAACTGCTCATCCGGCACTGGCACCGCACCGCACGCGCCGCAGTGGATGATCGGAATCGGGCAACCCCAGTAACGCTGGCGGGAAATGCCCCAGTCCCGCAGCCGGTACTGCACGCGCTTGCTGCCGAGACCCTTCTTCTCCAGCGCCGTGGCGATGGCGTCCACCGCCGCCTGGAACGTGAGGCCCGAGAAGTCCCCGGAGTTCACCGTCACGCCGGGGTCCGAGTACGCCGCTATCCACGGCACGCGCACTTCCTCATAAGCACCGGTGGCGGAGCGCACCACCGTGACCACCGGCAGGCCGTGGTGGAGCGCAAACTCGAAATCGCGCTCATCGTGCGCCGGCACGCCCATGACGGCGCCCTCGCCGTATGCCATGAGCACGTAGTTGGCGACCCAGATCTCCAGCGGCGCGCCGGTCAAGGGGTGCAGCACGTGCAGCCCGGTCGGCTTGCCCTTCTTCTCCTGCGTCGCGAGCTCGGCTTCCTTCAGGCTGCCGCGGCGGCACTCGTCGATGAAAGCGGCGAGCACCGGGTCGTGCCGCGCGGCGGCGAGCGCCACCGGATGCTCGGCGGCGATCGCCATGAAGGTCGCGCCGAAGAGTGTATCCACTCGCGTGGTGAACACCTTGAGCGCCCCGTCGCGCCCTACGACCTTGACCGTGTCGGGGGCGTAGGGAAAGGCGATGTCGCAACCCTCGCTCCTGCCGATCCAGTTCGCCTGCATCACCCGCACTCGCTCGGGCCAGCCCTCGAGGGTATCGAGCGCCTGCAGCAGCTCATCCGCGTAGCGCGTGATCGCCAGGTAGTACATCGGGATCTCGCGCTTCTCCACCAGCGCCCCGGTGCGCCAGCCGCGGCCGTCGATCACCTGCTCGTTGGCGAGCACGGTCTGATCGACGGGATCCCAGTTCACGACACCGGTCTTGCGGTACGCGATGCCCTTCTCGAGCATGCGCAGGAAGAGCCACTGGTTCCAGCGGTAATAGTCCGGGTCGCAGGTGGCGAGTTCGCGCCGCCAGTCGATCGCAAACCCGAGGGACTTCATCTGCGCGCGCATGTGGGCGATGTTCTGGCGGGTCCACCTCGCCGGGGGCACGCCGTTGCTGATCGCCGCGTTCTCGGCCGGCAGGCCGAACGCATCCCAGCCCATCGGCTGCAGCACGTTGTATCCGTGCATGCGCAGGTAACGCGCCAGCACGTCGCAGATGGTGTAGTTGCGCACGTGGCCCATGTGCAGGCGCCCGGACGGATACGGCAGCATCGACAGGCAGTAAAACTTCGGCCGCGTCGCATCCTCGCGCACCTCGAAGACGCGCTGCTCGTCCCAACACTGCTGCGCGGCGCGCTCGACGGCCGCGGGATCGTAGCTCTCTTGCATTGTTCTTACGGCAGGCGGAGAGGCACGAAAATCTGAGCCTCCTCGCGCTGGATCAGCAGCGCCACGCTCTTGCCCGCGGTTTTGGCCGCATCCTGCAGCTCCTTCACCGAGTGCACGCGCTTGCCGTTGATGCCGAGAATGATGTCGCCCGGCTCGACTTCCGCAGCCTGGGCCGGGCCGCTCACCTCCTCGACCACCAGACTCCCCTGCGTGTTCGCCTGCTCCTTCTCCTGCGGCGCGAGCGGCCGCACGGTCAATCCCAGCGCGCTCGCCTGGTCGGACCCATGGCCCGCCGGCTTGCCCTGGCGCGCGCTGAGCAGGGGCTGCTCCTTCAGTTCCGCGACCCTGACATTGATGTTCTGCTCCTTGCCGTTGCGCCACACCTGCAGGCCGGCATCCGCGCCCGGCCGCATCGCCGCGATGGCACCGGACAGCTCGCCATAGCGCTCGATCGGACGCCCGCCGACACCGAGGATGACGTCTCCGGCGGCGATCCCCGCGTGCGCCGCCGGGCCGTCCTTCTCCACCGACGACACCAGTGCGCCATGCGGGCGCTCGAGTCCGAAGGACTCGGCGAGTTGCGCGTTGACGTCCTGGATCGTCACGCCGATGCGGCCGCGGACCACGCGGCCGGTCTTGATGAGCTGCTCCCCGACGTTGCGCGCCACGTCGATCGGAATGGCGAACGACACGCCCATGAAGCCGCCGGTGCGGCTGAAGATCTGCGAGTTGATGCCGATCACCTCGCCCGCCATGTTGAACAGCGGCCCACCCGAGTTGCCGGGATTCACCGCCACGTCGGTCTGGATGAACGGCACGTAGTTCTCCCCCGGCACCGAGCGTGAGGTGGCGCTGATGATGCCCGCGGTGGCGCTGTTCTCGAAGCCGAAGGGCGAGCCGATGGCGAGTACCCACTGCCCCGGCTTGATGCGCGAGGGATCGCCGAGCTTCACGATCGGCAGGTTGGTGGCGCTGATCTTGATCACCGCCACGTCGGTGCGCTCGTCGGCGCCGATGACCTTGGCGGGGAACTCGCGCCGGTCGGTGAGGCGCACGGTCACCTCATCGGCATTGGCCACCACGTGCGTGTTGGTAAGGATGTAGCCGTCGGAGTTGATGATGAATCCGGAGCCCGCGCCTCTCGAGGGTGGCTGGTTGGCGCGCGGCCCCTGCCCGGGGCCGGGAACGCCGAAGCGATGGAAGAAATCATAGAAGGGATCGTTGGGCGACAATCCCTGCAATCCCCCCGCCGAGGGCTGGGGCTTCTCCACGACCTCCACGTTCACGACCGCAGGCCCGTAGCGGTCCACCAGCTGCGAGAAATCCGGCAGCGCCCGCAGCACGGGCTCCGGTGCCGGCGCGGGCGCGGGGCCATCGGCCGCCGCGCTGGCTGGGGCGGCGGTAGCACGCGTGGACTGCGCGCTCAGCTCCCGGGAACAGGCCGCGAGGGCGACGGCGATGGCGCACAGCGCGATCATGCGCTTCAGGGGCGGTGTGAGACTCGACTCGAACTTGGGATTCATGGGGATACTTCCAGCTTCAGTCACGAACGGCCGGCCTGACCGGGGTGCGCCGGCCCCTATCATTCCGCACCCACAGCCCGTACGCCAGCGCCAGCGCGGCCAGGCTCACGACCAGCCAGTTTCCAACATGGGCGTAAGGCGGCAGGCCCCTGAGAGGCACGATTCTTGAGACCAGCACCAGTGGCCGGAATTCCGGGGCGCGCGCGATCACTTCGCCATGCGGCCCGATCACCGCCGAAATGCCGTCATTGGCGGCGCGCACCAGGTAGCGGCCGTCCTCCAGCGCACGCATGCGGGCGATCTGGAAGTGCTGGTGCCGGGCGCTCGAGTGACCGAACCAGGCGTCGTTGGTGACGTTGACCAGGGCGTCGGCCTGGGGCAACACCTTGAGCATGGAGCTGCCGTAGGCGTCTTCGTAACACACCGTGGTGCCGAGCTGCAGGCGCGCCGCGGGCAAGGGCGGCTGCTCGGCCGCTCCGGGGGTGAAGTCCGAATACGGCAGGCTCATCAGGCGCAGCCACGAGCGCACCAGGCCCGGCACCGGAAAGAACTCGGCGAACGGCACCAGGTGATGTTTGTCGTACCAGCTCACTTTCTCGTCCAGCGCGAGCACCGAGTTGAAGTAGCGCGGCGCGGCGTCGTCGGCTGGGCCGCCTTCCGCGCGCAGCACGCCCAGCACCAGCGCCGAGCCATGCGTGTGCGCCTCGCTGTACAGGTGACTGATGTAGGGGACGAGGTCGTTGGCTACGCCGGCGGGCGCGGACTCCGGCCACACGATGAGCTGCGTGCCGAGCGCCCTCTCGGTGAGCGTCTGATAGAGGTTGAGCGTCGTGTCGTGGTTACTCTCGAGCCACTTCTCGTCCTGCGGAATCGCCCCCTGCACCACCGCCACCGACACCGGTGCTCCGGCGGGCTGGGTCCAGGAGTGCCCGTGCAGCGCAGTGCCAAGGGCCCACGGAACGATGAGCAGCGTGCCGGCCAGGATACGCACCCGCCGGGTACCGCAGGCGAGCGCGACCAGCGCGCCGGCGCTCACCAGCAGCAGCGCACTGATGCCATAGACGCCCACCACGGGGGCGAAACCGGCGAACCAGGTGTCGGTCTGGGAGTAGCCGAGCGACAGCCAGGAAAACCCAGACAGGAACCAGCCGCGCCACCACTCGATGAGGAGCCAGCTCGCCGGGAGCGCGGCGAGCCAGCGCACCGCACCGGTGCGCGGCAGCCAGCGCGCCACCGCGTAACCGAGCGCCGCGTGATACAGCCCCATGACGGCCACCAGCCCCAGCATGAGGATGAAGGCGAGCCACACGGGTGCGCCGCCGAAGATGTGGATGCTGATGTACAGCCAGTAGGTGCCGGCGGCGAAGGTGGCGGAGTTGAAGCAGAACCCCAGCCGCGCCGCCTCGCGGGCCGTGGCGTCCTGCCACAGCCACATGAGCACGGCCGGGCACAGCACCGCCAGCGGCCACAGGTTCAGTGGCGCAAACGCGGCGGCGAGCGCTGCCCCCGCGGCGAGCGCCAGCCCCGCCCGCAGCGCCGCGGCAGCCGGCCGCGCCAGGCCGTAGCGGGCTTCCGCCGGCATCCTGCTAAGCGCCCGTGGGCCGCTCGTCCGGCGGCAGCACGTCGCGCGGCGCCACCACGCGCAGCGCATCGATGCGGCGCCGATCGGCGCGCAGCACGCGGAACTCGAAGCTATCGATGCTCGCGGTCTCGCCGCGCCGCGGCAGCCGGCCGAACTGCTTCATGAGCAGGCCCGCGACGGTGTCGAAGCCCTCCGCTTCCGAGAGCCGCGCGCCGAAGTACTCGTTGAACTCCGCGATGCGCGTGACGCCGCGCACCGTGAACTGGCGCTCGGCGTCGCGGCGGATGTTCTGGTCGTCCTCGACATCGAACTCGTCGTCGATCTCGCCGACGATCTGCTCGATGACGTCCTCGATGGTGCACAGTCCCGACACGCCGCCGTACTCATCGACCACGATCGCCATGTGGTTGCGGTTGCGGCGGAACTCCCGCAGCAGCACGTTCAGTCGCTTGGACTCCGGCACGAACACCGCCGGGCGCATGTACTCGCGGATGTCGAAGCGCTCGCGCGCGTGCGCCGTCGTGAGGCGCAGCAGATCCTTCGCCAGCAGGATGCCGACGATGTCGTCGCGATCCTCGTCCATCACCGGGAAACGCGAGTGGCCCGATTCCACCACCACCGGCAGGATGCGCGCCGCTTCCATGTCGCGCCGCACGAAAACCATCTGCGCGCGCGGCACCATGATGTCGCGCACTTGCAGGTCACCGACCTCCAGCACCCCCTCGAGCATGGTGAGCGCATCGCTGTCGACGAGTCCGCGCTCGCCGGCCTCGCGCAGCACCGCCAGCAGCTGCTCGCGATCCTGCGGCTCGGGCGCCAGCCCCTGCGTGAGACGCTTCAGCCAGCGGCCGGTGGTGTTGAGATCCTTCGTCATCGGCTAAAGGCTCCGGTAGGGATTGGCGAATCCCAGGCGGCGCAGCACCGCGATCTCGCGTCGCTCCATGCGCCGCGCATCCGCAGCGCGCTCGTGGTCGTAGCCCAGCAGGTGCAGCGTGCCGTGTACCACCAGGTGCGCCCAGTGCGCTTTCAGGCTCTTGTCCTGCGCACGCGCCTCCGCGCGCAGCACGCGCGGGCAGATCACCAGCTCCCCCAGAGCGCGCGCCCCGCCGGCAGGCGCGTGCGGCAGCGCGCCGGAGGTAAACGACAGCACGTTGGTGGGCGCATCGAGGCCGCGGAAACGCGCATTGAGCCGCCGGCTCTCCGGCGCCCCAACCACGCACACCCCGAGCTCGCGCCCCTTGGGGCCGCTTCCGGCCGCCACACTCGCCCAGCGCGTGAGGTCGCGCCGCGTCGGCGACCAGCTGCGCACCTGCCGCTGGAATTCGACCCGCACGCCGCCGGGCCCGCGCCGCGCTGCAGCACGGGGCTTGCGGCGCCGGCGCGCCGGCACGCTCATGAAGAGCCGCCGCGCGCTTCGTACGCCTGCACGATGCGCTGCACCAGCGGATGGCGCACCACGTCCTGGGCGTCGAAGAACGTGAACGCGACGCCCGGCACCGCGCGCAGCACCTCGACCACGTGACTCAAGCCCGACTGCCTGCCGGCGGGCAGATCGGTCTGGGTGATGTCGCCGGTCACGACCGCCTTGGAGCCGAAGCCGATGCGCGTCAGGAACATCTTCATCTGCTCGATGGTGGTGTTCTGGGCCTCGTCCAGAATGATGAAGGAATCGTTGAGCGAGCGGCCGCGCATGAAGGCGAGCGGTGCCACCTCGATGACGTTGCGCTCGATGAAGCGCGCCACGCGATCGAAGCCCATCATTTCGTACAGCGCGTCGTACATCGGGCGCAGGTACGGATCGACCTTCTGCGTCAGATCCCCGGGGAGGAATCCCAGCCGCTCCCCCGCCTCCACCGCCGGCCGCACCAGGATCAGTCTGCGCACCCGGTCCGCCTGCAGCGACTCCACCGCGCAGGCGACCGCGAGATAAGTCTTGCCGGTGCCGGCAGGACCGACGCCGAAGGTCAGATCGCTGCTGCGGATGTGGGCGAGATAATCGCGCTGGTGTGCGCCGCGCGCGCGTATGCCGCCGCGCGGCACGCTCACGCCGTGCTCGCTCACGTCCGCGTCCGCCGGCGGCGGGCCGGACTCGTGCTCGTGCAAGGCGAGATGCACGCGCTCAGGGGTGACCTCAGCGCTCTTGGTGAGTGCGAAAAGCTCGCGCAGCAGGCCTTCGGCGCTCTCGGCCTGGGCGCCGCTTACGCGGAAAGTCGCGCCGCGGCGACGTATGCGCACGTCAAGACGTGTCTCCAGCAGACGCAGGTTCTCATCGAGCGGTCCGCACAGATTCGCGAGCCGCGCATTGTCCGATGGGCCGAGTGCGAATTCCCGCTGCGGTTCGGGCGATGAGGCTGCCACTGGCGTTCAGCCGCTGACCGCGACGCTCGAGGCAGCGGGCGGCGGCGCATGCGGACTGCCGGGCGCGTCCGCCAGGCGCCCGCGCAGGCTGTGCGGGCGCGCCTCGGTGACGATCACGTCGACGAAGCGCCCGATGAGGGCGGCGGGTCCGGCGAAGTTCACCCAGCGGTTGTTGGCGGTGCGGCCGGCGAGCTCGCGCGCGTTCTTCTTCGCCGCCCGCTCGATGAGCACACGCTGGCGGGTGCCGACCATCGACAAGCTGATGGCGCGCGCCTGGGTCTCGAGCTGCGCCTGCAGGCGCGCCAGGCGTTCCTGCTTGACGGCCGGCTCGATCTCATCGGGGAGCGAGGCCGCCGGCGTGCCGGGCCGGCGGCTGTAGAGGAAGCTGAAGGACTGGTCGAAGCCCACGTCGCGCGCCAGCGCCAGCGTCGCCGCAAAGTCGCGCTCGCTCTCGCCGGGGAAACCGACGATGAAGTCCGAGGAAATCGCAATGTCGGGCCGCGCCGTGCGCAGCTTGCGCACCTTGTCCTTGAATTCGAGCGTGGTGTAGCCGCGCTTCATGAGCGCCAGCACCCGGTCCGAGCCGCTCTGCACCGGCAGGTGCAGGTGGTCGGCAAGCTTGCCGACGCTGGCGAACGCCTCGATCAGGCTGTCGTTGAACTCGAGCGGGTGCGAAGTGGTGAAGCGAATGCGTTCGATGCCCGGCACGCGCGCCACATGGTGGATGAGCGTGGCGAGATCCACGCGCGCGCCGTCGGCCATCGGTCCCGAGTAGGCGTTGACGTTCTGACCGAGCAGCGTGACCTCGGCGACGCCCTGGGCCGCGAGTTGCCCCACTTCCTCGAGCACCGAGTCGAAGGAGCGGCTCACTTCCTCGCCGCGCGTATACGGCACGATGCAGAAGCTGCAGTACTTGCTGCAGCCCTCCATGATGGACACGAAGGCCCGCGCGCCCTCGGCTCGCGGCGCCGGCAGACGATCGAACTTCTCGATCTCCGGGAAGCTCACATCGACGACCGGCCGGCCGGTGCGGCGCAGCTCGTCGAGCATCTGCGGCAGGCGGTGCAGCGTCTGCGGACCAAACACCAGGTCCACGAACGGCGCACGCTCGGTGATGCCAGAGCCTTCCTGGCTCGCCACACAGCCACCGACGCCGATGATCACCTGCGGCCGGCGCGCCTTCAGAAGCCGCCATTCCCCGAGCAGCGAGAACACCTTCTCCTGCGCCTTCTCGCGCACCGAGCAGGTGTTCATGAGGAGCAGGTCTGCCTCAAGCGGGTCGTCGGTGGCCACCAGATCCGCGCCAGCGCACAGCACGTCCGCCATCCGGGCGGAGTCGTACTCGTTCATCTGGCAGCCGAAGGTCTTGATGAAGTAGCGGCGGGACATAGGGCGTGCAAAAGGAAATTCTACCTTACGGGGACCTTCGCAAGGGCCCCGCACGCCTTCGCCCGCACTCGGCCGAAAGACCGCGCCCAATACAGGAAACTCAAGTACGCCCAGAGACTTACGCGCACCGAAGCGGATGCTCTAGAACGGAATATCGTCGTCGAAATCCTCGCCGCGCCCGGAACCGCCTCCGGACTCCTCGGACTCGGGCGAAGCGCTGGCGCCCGCACCGGCACCCCCACTCGCGCCGGCACCCCCACTGGCCGCCGCGCCGGCGCCCGGCGCGCTGGCCGCCCCGCCGCCCCGGCCCCCGAGCATCTGCAGGTCGTTACCGACGATCTCCGTCGAGTAGCGATCGTTGCCCTGCTTGTCCTGCCATTTGCGCGTGCGCAGGCTTCCCTCGATGTAGACCTGCGAGCCCTTGCGCAGGTACTCGCCGGCGACCTCCGCCAGGCGCCCGAAGAACGCTACGCGGTGCCATTCGGTGCGCTCCTGCTGCTCACCGGTCTGCTTGTCGCGCCAGCTCTCGCTGGTCGCGATGCGCAGGTTCGCCACCGTCGTGCCGGAGGGCATGGCGCGAGTCTCGGGGTCGGCCCCCAGGTTGCCTATGAGAATGACCTTGTTGATGCCACGCGCCATGGTGAGTCCTCAAAACGCAGTCGTGAAATAGGCTGCGGGTCGGGCGCCCGCCGCGGAGGCGCTCATTCTAGAGGACGCGCACCGGCTGCGCGAACCTCAAATCCGGCCATAAACCCCAAGTTTGGGTCTGAGTGGCGCGCACGGGTACCATTGACGGTTCAATGCAGCAGATTCGCGTGCGCGGAGCGCGCACCCACAACCTCAAGAACCTGAGCCTCGATCTGCCGCGCGAGCGGCTGATCGTGGTGACGGGCCTGTCGGGCTCGGGAAAGTCCTCGCTCACCTTCGACACGCTGTACGCCGAAGGCCAGCGACGCTACGTCGAGTCGCTCTCCGCCTATGCGCGGCAGTTCCTCTCCACCATGGACAAGCCCGACGTCGACAGCATCGAGGGCCTCTCGCCTGCGATCGCCATCGAGCAGAAGGCGGGCTCCCACAACCCGCGCTCGACCGTCGGCACGGTCACCGAAATCTACGACTACCTGCGCCTGCTGTACGCGCGCGCCGGCACGCCGCGCTGTCCCGACCACGGCATCGATCTGGCCGCCCAGACCGTGAGCCAGATGGTCGACCAGGTGCTGCGGCTGCCGGAGGGCCTTGCTGCGGCGCTGCTCGCCCCGGTGGTGAGCGAGCGCAAGGGCGAGCAGCTCGAGCTGCTGGAAGATCTCGCCGCACAGGGTTTTGTGCGCGTGCGCATCGACGGGCGCATCCATGAAATGGACGCGCTGCCGCAGCTCGACGGCAAGCAGAAGCACACCATCGAGGCGGTGGTCGACCGCATGCGCATCAGGCCCGATGCGGCGCAGCGCCTGGCGGAATCGTTCGAGACCGCCCTGCGCCTGTCGGGCGGGCTCGCGCGGCTCGTGTTTCTCGATGAGCCGACGCGCGAGGAGCTGGTGTTTTCCAGCCGGCACGCCTGCCCGGTGTGTGGCTACAGCGTGCCGCCGCTCGAGCCGAAGCTGTTCTCGTTCAACAACCCCTCCGGCGCCTGCCCGAGCTGCGATGGGCTCGGGGTGCAGGAATTCTTCGATCCGCAGCGGGTGGTGTTGCACCCGCATCTGTCACTGGCCGGCGGCGCGGTGCGTGGCTGGGACCGGCGCAACGATCATTACTTCAACCTGATCCAGTCGCTCGCGCGCCACTACGGCTTCGACATCGAGACGCCCTGGACGGAGCTGCCGGAGCACGTACGCCACGTGCTGCTGCACGGCAGCGGCGCGGAGGTGATCGAATTCAGCTACCGCGAGGATGCGGGACGCAGATCGCGCAAGCGTCACGCGTTCGAAGGGATCCTGCCGAACCTGACGCGGCGCTATCGCGAGACCGAGTCACCGATGGTGCGCGAGGAGCTGGCGCGTTACTTAGGGGTGCGTCCGTGCCCGGACTGCCAGGGCACGCGCCTGAACCGCGCGGCGCGTTTCGTGTTCGTCGCCGGGCGCACTCTGCCGGAGCTCGTGCATCTCACGGTCGGCCGGGCGCTCGAGTTCCTGGGCCAGCTCAACCTCGCCGGCTGGCGCGGTGAAGTGGCGGCCAAGATCGTCAAGGGCGTGGTGGAGCGCCTGCGCTTCCTCACCGACGTGGGCCTCGACTACCTGACGCTCGATCGCAGCGCCGAGACGCTCTCGGGAGGGGAATCGCAGCGCATCCGCCTTGCGAGCCAGGTTGGATCCGGGCTTACCGGCGTCATGTATATCCTCGACGAGCCCTCGATCGGTCTGCACCAGCGCGACAACCGGCGCCTGCTGGCAACGCTCAAACGGCTGCGCGACCTCGGCAACACGGTGATCGTGGTCGAGCACGATGAGGAGGCGATCCAGGAGGCCGACCATGTCGTGGACCTGGGTCCGGGCGCCGGTGTGCACGGCGGACACCTGGTGGCGCAGGGCACACCGCGCGACATCGCCGCCAATCCCGCCTCCATCACCGGCCAATACCTCGCGGGCAAACGCCGCATCGAGGTGCCCGGCTTGCGCATCCGCCCGGATCCGGCGCGCCAGATCCGCATCGTCGGCGCGCACGGCAACAACCTCGCGCACGTGACCACGCAGATCCCGCTGGGCCTGTTCACCTGCGTCACCGGAGTCTCCGGCTCGGGCAAGTCGACGCTCATCGTCGACACGCTGTTCGGCCACACCGCCGCGCGCCTGAACGGCGCGCGCGTCGAAGCTGCGCCCTGCGAGCGCATCGAGGGCCTGGAGCAGATCGATCGCGTCATCGACATCGACCAGAGTCCGATCGGCCGCACGCCGCGCTCCAACCCTGCAACCTACACCGGGCTGTTCGCACCGCTGCGCGAGTTGTTCGCGGCCGTGCCCGAGGCGCGCGCCCGCGGCTACGATTCCGGCCGTTTCAGCTTCAACGTCAAGGGCGGGCGCTGCGAGGCCTGCCAGGGAGACGGCGTGATCCGCGTGGAAATGCACTTCCTGCCGGACGTGTACGTGCCGTGTGATGTGTGCGGCGGCAAGCGCTACAACCGCGAGACGCTCGAGATCCGCTACCGCGGCAAGAACATCCACGAAGTGCTCGAGATGACCGTCGAGGATGCCGCGCGCTTCTTCCAGAACGTGCCGGCCGCGGCCGGCAAGCTGCAGACGCTCACCGACGTCGGCCTGTCGTACGTGCGCCTCGGACAGAATGCCACCACGCTCTCGGGCGGGGAGGCGCAGCGCGTGAAGCTGTCACGCGAGCTCGCCAAGCGCGCCACCGGCAAGACCCTCTACATCCTGGACGAGCCCACCACCGGGCTGCATTTCCACGACGTCGAGCAGCTGCTACATGTCCTGCACCGCCTGCGCGACGAGGGCAACACCGTCGTGGTGATCGAGCACAACCTCGAGGTCATCAAGACCGCCGACTGGGTGATCGACCTAGGTCCCGAGGGCGGTGAAGGCGGCGGCGAGGTCGTCGCCACGGGCACGCCCGAGGACATTGCGGCCAGCGAGGCATCGTGGACCGGAAAATACCTTCGACCGTTGCTAGCACGGGACCGCCACCGCCCCGCTGCTGTAAGTGCCTGATTACCTTAGCTATGGCACTCGCGATGGTAATGCGATTGCAAATGCGAACCGTTCTCATCCATAATTAGACCCATGGACGCCGTCGCCGCACCTGAGGGACTTGCTTTCGAACCGGGTTTCGTGAGCCTCGCCGCGCTGCCCCCCGGCACCACCGCGCGAGTGGTCGGCGTCGGCTCGATCGCGTCGGCCCTGTCGGCGCTGGAGCGCCGGCTCCTCGAGTTCGGCTTCGTGAGCGGCGAGCAGGTGGAAATCCTCGCCGAGGCGCGCCCGGGGCGTGATCCGTTCGTGGTGCGCGTCGGTCACACGACGCTCGCGCTGCGCCGCCGTGAGGCGCAGAGCGTGTGGGTCGAGCTGCAGCACCCTGGATCCGGCGCACCACCCCGCGAGGCACCTGGCGGCCTGAGCGAGAGGGTAGAAATTCAGCACTCCGGATCCAGCGCACCCAGGTCCGGACCGCCGCGATGAACGCCTCCGCGGCCGCGGCGTTGGCCGCGCCGCAGCTCAGTCTCTCGCTCATCGGCGTCCCCAACTGCGGCAAAACCGCGCTCTTCAACCGTCTGACGGGCAGCCGCCAGAAAGTCGCCAACTACCCGGGCGTCACGGTCGAACGCAAGGAAGGCCGCCTGATCGGACCGCGCACCGGACGTATCTTCCGCGTCGTCGACCTGCCCGGCGCCTACAGCCTCGAGCCTGCGACACTCGATGAGGCCATCGCCCGCGACGTCGTGCTCGGCCGGCACGCGACCGAGCCCGCGCCCGACCTGCTGGTCTGCGTGGTCGACGCGACCAACCTGCGCCTCAACCTGCGCCTGGTCCTGGAGCTGAAGCGCCTCGGGCGGCCCATCATCGTCGCCCTCAACATGAGCGACCTCGCCGCGAAGCGCGGCTACAGGCTCGACCGCGCAGCGCTCGAGCGTGCGCTCGGTGTGCCGGTGGTGCCGACCGTCGCGGTACGCTCCGGCGGCGAGCGCGCGCTCGTGGATGCCATCGACACTTACGGTTTCGCCACCGAAACGGCGGCGCGCGCCCACCAGCGCCTCGAGCCCCAGCCCGCGGCGACCGGCGCCGACATCGAAGCCACGCAGCGCGAAGTGCGCCGCGTGTTGCACGACAGCGGCTATCGCGTACCCGCGCGCCTCGCCGTGCTGTCGCGCCTCGACGCGGTGGTGCTCAATCCCATCGCGGGACCCGCGCTGCTCGCGACCGTGCTGTTCCTCATGTTCCAGGCGGTGTTCAGCTGGGCCAAAGCGCCGCAGAACATCATCAACAGCGGCGTCCAGGGCATGAACACCTGGCTGAGCGGCGTGCTGCCCCCGGGACCGCTGCGCAGCCTGCTGCTCGATGGCGTGGTCGCCGGCACCGGCAGTGTGCTGGTGTTCCTGCCGCAGATTCTGATCCTGTTCCTGTTCATCCTCGCCCTGGAGGATTCCGGCTACCTGCCGCGCGCTGCGTTCATGCTCGATCGGCTCATGGGACGGGTGGGCCTCTCGGGCCGCGCGTTCATTCCGCTGCTGTCGAGCTTCGCGTGCGCCATTCCCGGCATCATGGCGGCGCGCACCATCCCCTCCGCGCGCGACCGCCTCGCGACCATCATGATCGCGCCCCTCATGACCTGCTCGGCGCGCCTGCCGGTGTACGCACTGCTCATCGGCGCATTCATTCCGCAGCGCACCATCGGCATTCTCAACCTGCGGGGACTGGTGTTGTTTGCCCTGTACCTGGCGGGCGTCGTAAGCGCGCTGGCGGTGGCCTTCGTGCTGAAGCGCACCATGATGCGCGGCGAATACCGGCCACTGCTGCTGGAGCTGCCCGAGTACCGCTGGCCGCACCTGCAGAACCTGGCGCTCGGCCTGTGGGAGCGCACGCGCATTTTCCTGACGCGCGTCGGCACCATCATCCTCACGCTGATGGTGGTGCTGTGGTTCCTGGCGAGCTTCCCGGCGCCGCCCGCCGGCGCGACCGGCCCCGCAATCCAGTACAGCATCGCGGGACTTCTCGGCCGCGGGCTCGAGTTCCTGTTCGCGCCCATCGGCTTCAACTGGCAGATCTCGATCGCGCTGGTGCCGGGGCTGGCGGCGCGCGAGGTGGCCGTGAGTGCGCTCGGCACTGTGTATGCCATGTCTGGCACCAAGGATGTCGCCGGGGCTCTGAGCCCGGTCATCGCGCACGGCTGGAGCTGTGCCACCGGCCTGTCGCTGCTCGCCTGGTACGTGTTCGCGCCGCAGTGCCTGTCGACGCTCGCGGTCGTGAAGCGCGAAACCAACTCCTGGCGCTATCCGCTGTACATGGCGCTGTATCTGTTCGCGCTCGCGTATGCGGGCGCGTTCCTCACCTACCGCGTGGCGCTGATGCTCGGAGGCGGCGCGGCCTTGAGCACCGCTGCATGAGCGCAGTGCTGCAACAGGTGTTGGTGGCAGTGCTGGTCACCGGCTGCGCGCTCTACAGCGCCTGGCGGCTGCTGTCGGCGCGCCTGCGCCTGCGTTGCCTCGACGCCCTGGCCGCTCTGCCCGGCGCGCGCACGGCGCGCTGGCTGACGGCGGCGCGGCGGCGTGCGCTGTCGCGGCTCGGCGGCGGCTGCGGCGCCTGCGCGCAGCGCTCTACGCCAGGCGCGATTTCCCGGAATCAAACACCTGGTGCACCTCGTCGTTGACGATGCGCTCCTGGTAGCTGCCGCGCGTGTAGCTCGAGACCACGCGGCGCCAGAAGTTCACGGCGTCGGCATTACGCAGGTACTCGCTGATTTCCCAGCGCCCGGCGAAGCGGCTCAGGATCAGTGGCACGGCGCTGCGGCCGATACCCAGCCGGCGCCGCGCGCGCGCCACGAAAAACTCAGCCATGCGGTACTCGATGCGCGGCGGCACGGCCGTGGCTGCGATGCGCAACACGCGCGCGAAGCCCACCGGCTCGGTGCCCTTGAGGATCACCAGCGGGAAGGTGTTCGGATCGCCGAACCAGTGTGCGATCAGATCCGGCTCGCGATGTCCCACCTCGCCGAGTTTGGGAAACAGCCCGGTGCCGGGATTCAGGTCATCCAGGTAATCGCGGTAGACGCTCTGGATCCACAACCGGTCGGCCGGTGCCGCCCGCGCATCGCGCACGCTGACAGTCGCGGGAGTCATCGCTCAGAGCTCTTAAGTCTCGCGTCCCCCAAAAACGCAACGGCCCGGACAGCTCGCGCCTGCGAACCGTCCGAGCCGTGGCTTCAGCCGTAAGCTATGAGATTTACTGCTTCGGCGGCGGCGTCGTGTCAGCCGGCGGAGCGGCAGAGCCTTCCGCAGGCTTGGCGGCGTCGCCGGCAGGTGCGGCCTGGCTGGCGGCCTCAGACCCAGGAGCGGGCGGAGCGGAAGAATCTGTGGCGGCCGGAGCAGGAGGAGGATTTGCAGCCTGGTCTGGCGCTGCGGATTCCTGCTTCGCGCAGGCCGTCAGCATCAGCGCCGCAACGATTGCGCTAAGAGCAAGTTTGGTGTTCATCGATCGGTACCCCGAGGGAAGCAAGAGTTGTGTTAATGAGACCACGACCGCTCGCGGTCGTTCCCGCGCCCGTTCCTGGGCCGCGGAGCGCAAATTCTATAGTAAGTCCCGGTACGATTGGAAACCGATGCGATGACGTTACTGTCGGGTGAGGGCGACAGCTTGAGTCGCCCGGACACGGGGGTTGGAATGATGTCCAGCGTTGGATCCACGCCCGAGCGCGAAGCCCGGCTCGGGGGCACATTCGGTGCGCATCTTGAGGCGGTGTGCGAGCGCTCGGCGCGCGCACTGACAGCATCCGGCTACGCGGGTCTGGTGGTGCATTCCGGGTCGCTCCTGAGCGTCTTCGAAGACGACCGGACCTACCCGTTCGAGGCGAACGCCCCCTTCAAGGTGTGGGTCCCCCTGCAGGACGCCGCGGACTGCTTTGTCTGGTTCGAACCCGGGTCGGCGCCGCGCCTGATCATTCATCGATCGGGGGACTACTGGCACAAGTCCGCGGACCTGCCGCAGGCCTACTGGACCCGACATTTCGAGGTTCGCACCGCCGCCGACCGCGCCGGGGCGCGCGCGCAGCTGCCTGCCGACCTCTCCCGCGCTGCCTACATCGGGGATGCCCTTCCGGAACTGACCCGTTGGGGTATCGGCGCCATCAACCCCCGGCACCTGATGCGCCGGCTGGACTATGCGCGTGCCGTCAAGACGCCCTACGAACTGGCGTGCCTGCGCGAGGCGAGCCGGCTCGGCGCCCGCGGGCACCTGGCCGCCGAGCGTGCCTTCACGGCGGGCGCCTCGGAATTCGAAATCGAGCTGGCGTTCCTCGAGGCTTGCGGGCAGCGCGAGCAGGAGCTGCCTTACAACCCCATCATCGCGCTGAATGCGGGCGGCGCCGTGCTGCACTACCAGGTGCTGGAGAAGCGCCCGCCGCGCGAGCGGCACTCGCTCCTGATCGACGCCGGCGCGGAGTTCGCCGGCTACGCAAGCGACATCACCCGCACTCACTCGTACCAGGACGCGGACTTCGCGGCGCTCATCGGCCGCTTAGATCAGATGCAACAGGCGCTGTGCGCCGGTGTGCGCGCCGGCGTCGACTGGCGCGACGTACACCTCAACGCCCACCAGCTCACCGGGGCACTGTTGCGCGAGGCGGACATCACTCGCTGCGGCGCCGACGAGGCGGTTGCCACGGCGGTCACGAGCGTGTTCCTGCCGCACGGCATCGGGCACCTGCTCGGGCTCGAGGTGCATGACGTCGGGGGCTACATGCGCTCGCCCGAGGGCGGGGACATCCCGCGTCCCGATGGCCACCCTAACCTGAGGCTCACCCGCGTCCTCGAGGAGGGGTTCGTGGTGACCATGGAGCCAGGGATCTATTTCATCGAGCAGCTGCTCGATGCCGCGCGGGCGGATGATCGTGGCCGCCGCATCAACTGGCCGCGGGTCGCGGCCCTGGCAAAGTTCGGCGGGATCCGCATCGAGGATGACCTCGCCGTCACCCGCGACGGCTGCGACAACCTCACCCGCGAGGCGTTCCGCTCGCTTCAGCCGGTGTGAGGCCTATTGAATCATATGTGAGACAGAATCTATTTCTTTGCCAGAAGATCCCTAATTTCCTGCAACAATGATTCGGTCCGGGTAGGTCCAGGAGGTGGCGGGCTCGGGGCCGGCCGCTTGAGCCTGTTGATCCCCTTGATCACGAAGAAGATCGACAGGGCGATCACGACGAATTCGAACGTCGTCTGCAGGAATGCCCCGTACTTGAGCAGCACCGGCTTGCCCGCAGCGTTGGTGGCAATCTGCGCCGCCAGATCGGTGAAGTTGACGCTGCCAAGTATCGGCGACAGCGCCGGCATGATCACGTCCCCGACCAGCGAGGCGACGATCTTGCCGAAGGCGCCGCCAATCACGACGCCGACCGCCAGATCGACGACGCTGCCCTTCATTGCAAATTCTTTGAATTCTGAAGTCAGACTCATGACGGGCCCTCCTCCCCATGAGCACCGGTTCGAGCGCCGGCTGGACGGCCGAGACTACTGGATGCGCTCACGCGAGCGCAAACACACCGCAGGACCTGCTTTGGTCAGGCGGCGGCGACCTTCTTCTTGCGCGTGCGCTTCTTCGGGGCTTTGGCAGGCACGGCTTTGCTCGGCGCGGCTTTGCTGGGCGCGGCTTCGGTCTTCGCTTCAGCCTTCGACTTTGCCTTCGTTTTCGCCTTCGCCCGCCGGGTGGATTTCTTTTTCGCTTCCCCGGCCGGCTCCTCGGCCGCCGCCGCAGCGGGTCCCTCCACCAGCTGCATCAGCGCCATGGGAGCGGAATCCCCGGGACGCGGGAGCATGCGCAGGATGCGCGTGTAGCCGCCGGGGCGCGTCTTGAAGCGCGGCCCCAGATCCGCGAACAGTTTCTCGACGATCTGCGCGTCGCGCAGGCGCGCGAACGCCCTGCGGCGGTTGGCGTCGCCATCGTTCTTGGCAAGTGTGATCAGCGGCTCGACGACCCGCCGCAGCTCCTTCGCCTTCGGCAGTGTGGTGCGGATGGTCTCGTGCCGCAGCAGCGAAACCGACATGTTGCGCATCAGCGCGTGCCGGTGCGAGCTGTTGCGCGACAGCTGACGGCCGGAAAGATGGTGACGCATGGCTAACCCTTCGCTGCGGTGAGGTACGGGGCGGGCCGCGCGCTTCATCAGCGCGCGTGACCCGACCCAACCTCTCAGATGACGTCGCGCTCTTCGTCGTGCTTCAGCCCAGCGGGCGGCCAGCCGTCCAGGCGCATGCCGAGCATGAGTCCGTGGCTTTGCAGCACTTCCTTGATCTCGGTGAGCGACTTCTTGCCGAGGTTCGGCGTGCGCAGCAGCTCCACCTCCGTGCGCTGCACCAGATCGCCGATGTAGTGGATGTTCTCGGCCTTCAGGCAGTTCGCGCTGCGCACCGTGAGCTCCAACTCGTCCACCGGACGCAGCAGGATCGGGTCGAACTGCATCTCCGAGACCTTGGTGGAGGCCTCTTCCTCGCCCTGCAGGTCGACGAACACCGACAGCTGATCCTTGAGGATGCTGCCGGCGCGGCGGATCGCCTCTTCGGCGTCGATGGTGCCGTTGGTCTCTATGTCGATGACCAGCTTGTCGAGGTCGGTGCGCTGCTCGACGCGCGCCGCATCGACCGAGTAGGTCACGCGCCGCACCGGCGAGAAGGACGCATCGAGCTGCAGCCGGCCGATCGGTCGCGTCTGCTCCTCGAAGGCGACGCGCGAGACCGCCGGACGGTAGCCGCGGCCGCGCTCGACGCGCAGCGTCATGGACAGTTCGCCGGCCTTGGTCAGGTTCGCGATCACCAGCTCGGGATTCACGACCTCGATGTCATGGTCGGTCTGGATGTCGCCCGCGGTCACCGGGCCCGGGCCCTTCTTGTGCAGGCGCAGCTCGGCGCTGTCACGCGAGTGCATGCGCAGCGCCACGGTTTTCAGATTCAGGAGAATGTCGACTACGTCCTCCTGCACACCCTCGATGCTGGTGTACTCATGGAGCACGCCGTCGATCTCGACCTCGGTGATGGCGCTGCCGGGCATCGACGACAGCAGCACGCGGCGCAGCGCGTTGCCGAGCGTATGGCCGAAGCCACGCTCGAACGGCTCGATCACCACGCGCGCCTGGCGCGGGGCCACCGGCTGCACCTTCACCACCCGGGGTCTCAGGAACTCGCTTACAGAACCCTGCATTGCAGTCTCACCTTGCCGGCTCACTGGGACCGGCGCAAACGGAAAGTTAGGTCCTTTTGCATGGGGGCGGCAGGCACCCATTGCAAGCGGACGCGATTACTTCGAATACAGCTCGACGACCAGATTCTCATTGATGTCGGGCAGGACCTCGTCCCGGCCCGGCGCCGACTTGAACAGGCCACGGAACTCCTTGTCGTTCACCTCGACCCATTCCGGCAGGCCGACCTGCTGCGCGACGTTCAGCGCACCCTGGATGCGCAGCTGCTTGCGCGACCGCTCGCGCACCTGGACGATGTCCCCGGCCTTCACCTGGAATGAGGCGATGGTGACCGGCTTGTCGTTGACGGTGATCGCCTTGTGGCTCACCAGCTGGCGCGCCTCGGCGCGCGTGGCCGCGAAGCCCATGCGGTACACGACGTTGTCCAGCCGGCACTCGAGCAGCTTCAGCAGGTTCTCGCCGGTAGCGCCGGCCCTGCGGGCCGCCTTCTCGTAGTAGTTGCCGAACTGCCGCTCGAGCACGCCGTACATGCGGCGCAGTTTCTGCTTCTCGCGCAGCTGCAGGCCGTAGTCGGACAAGCGCGTGCGGCGCTCACCCTTGATGCCGCCCGGCGGCACACTGAACTTGCACTTGTTTTCCAGCGGCTTGACGCCGCTCTTCAGGAACAGGTCGGTGCCCTCGCGGCGGGCGAGCTTGCACTTTGGACCAAGGTAACGCGCCATATTATCCTCGCTAAGCCTCTAGACCCTGCGCTTCTTCGGCGGACGGCAGCCGTTGTGCGGAATCGGTGTCACGTCCGCGATGCTGGTGATCTTCAGTCCGCAGTTGTTGAGCGCGCGCACCGCGGACTCGCGTCCCGGTCCCGGTCCCCCGACGCGCACTTCCACGTTCTTCACGCCATGCTCCTGGGCGGCGACGCCGGCCTTCTCGGCCGCCACCTGCGCCGCGAACGGGGTGCTCTTGCGCGAGCCACGGAAGCCGCAGCCCCCCGCGGTCGCCCAGGAAAGCGTGTTGCCCTGGCGATCGGTGATGGTGATGATCGTGTTGTTGAAGGAGGCATGCACGTGCGCGATCGCATCCAGCACGTTCTTGCGGGCCTTCTTGGGCTTCTTGGGCGCCGCGGCCGCTGCCGGCGCGGCGCCGCCCTGTTGGGGTTTCTGCTCAGCCATTCGTTATGCCTTTCCAGGAGGTGCGTTCAGCTTGACCGCCTGCTTGCGCGGACCCTTGCGGGTACGCGCGTTGGTGCGCGTGCGCTGGCCGCGCACCGGCAGTCCGCGGCGATGACGGATGCCGCGGTGGGAGCCGAGGTCCATCAGCCGTTTGATGTTCATCGACACTTCGCGGCGCAGGTCGCCCTCGACCGCGAACTTGGCGATCTGCGAGCGGATCGCGTTGACCTCCGCCTCGGTGAGATCCTTCACCTTGGTGGCGGGGTTAACCCCCGCGGCCGTGCAGGCGGTGAGCGCGCGCGCTCTGCCCACGCCGTAGATATGCGTGAGCCCGACCCACGCGTGCTTGTTCATGGGGATGTTGATACCGGCTATGCGTGCCATGTGTGCCTTACCTCAACCCTGACGCTGCTTGTGCCGCGGGTCGGTGCAGATGACGTACACCACGCGGCGGCGGCGCACGATCTTGCAGTTCTTGCAGATCTTCTTGACCGACGGACGTACTTTCATGATTGACCACCCGAACCGCTGCGGCCGTAGCCGAGCAGGTTCGCCTTCTTGAGAAGTCCCGGGTAGTGATGCGACATCATGTGCGCGTTCAGCTGCGACATGAAATCCATCACCACCACCACCACGATGAGGAGCGAGGTGCCGCCGAAGTGGAACGGCACGCCCTGCGAGGAAATCAGGATCTCGGGTAACAGGCACACCGCGGTCACGTACAGCGCACCCCACAGCGTGAGCCGGGTGAGTACGTGGTCGATGTACTCCGCGGTCTGCTGCCCGGGACGGATGCCGCGCACGAAGGCGCCTGACTTCTTGAGGTTGTCGGCGGTGTCGCGCGCGTTGAACACCAGCGCCGTGTAGAAGAAGCAGAAGAACACGATCAGCAGTGCGTAGATCACCAGGTGCAGCGGCTGGCCGTAGCCGAGCGCCGCGGCAACGTTCTGCATAAAGCTCGACACCGGCCCCTCGGCATTGGTGCCGAAAAAGCTGGCCAGCGTCGCCGGGAACAGCAGCAGGCTGGAGGCAAAGATCGGCGGGATCACGCCCGACATGTTGATCTTGAACGGCAGGTGGCTGCTCTGGCCGGCGTACATGCGCCGCCCGACCTGGCGTTTGGCGTAATCGACCGGAATGCGCCGTTGGGCGCGCTCCATGAACACCACGAACGCGGTGGTGGCGAGCACCAGGATGACGAGCAGCAGCGCGAATGGGCCCTGCATTTCGCCGTTGCTCACGGCTTCGGCGGTGTTGCCGACCGCCCCCGGTAGCCCCGCGACGATGCCCGAGAGGATGATCATCGAGATGCCGTTGCCGATGCCGCGCTCGGTGATCTGCTCACCGAGCCACATGAGGAACATGGTCCCGGTGGTCATGGTGATGGTCGCGGTGAACAGGAACGACCAGCCGGTGACCAGCGTCATGCCGCCCTTCTCGAGCGCGCCGGCGGCGGCGAAGGACTGCACCACAGCGAGCACCACCGTGCCGTAGCGCGTGTACTGCGTGATCTTGCGCCGGCCCGACTCGCCCTCCTTGCGCAGCTCCATGAGCGTCGGCACCACCATCGACATCATCTGGATGATGATGGAGGCGGAAATGTACGGCATGACGCCCATGGCGAAGATCGACAGGCGCGACAGCGCGCCGCCCGAGAACATGTTGACGATCCCGAGGATGGTGTTGGAGCGATCGCCGAAGAAGCGCGCCACTTCCGCCGGATTCACCCCCGGCACGGGAATGAAGGTGCCGATGCGGTATACGACCAGCGCACCGATGAGGAAAAAGAAACGGCTGCGAATCTCCCCAAAACGGGCAGCTTCGCTGAACGCGGCGGCCGGGTTGCTGATGCTGGTGTTCGCCATGCCTGTCCTGTGTAGCTCTTCAGGCCTCGATCTTGCCGCCGGCGGCTTCGATCGCCGCACGCGCGCCCTTGGTCACCGCCACGCCCTTGAGCGTCACCGCCCTGGTCAGCGCACCGGACAGCACCACCTTGGCGCGCTCGGTGCCCAGCGGCACGACACCCGCCTTCAGCAGCGCTTCCAGATCCACCAGCGCGCCTTCGACCTTGGCGAGCTCAGAGAGCCGCACCTCGGCGCGGCTTCTCTTCATGTCGGAGCGGAAGCCGACCTTCGGCATGCGCCGCTGCAGCGGCATCTGGCCGCCCTCGAAGCCGACCTTGTGGTAGCCGCCCTTGCGCGCGCGCTGGCCCTTGGTGCCGCGGCCGCAGGTCTTGCCCTGGCCGGCGGAGGCGCCGCGACCCACGCGCAGGCGCGGGCGCTTGCTTCCGGGAGCGGGCTTGAGTGTGTTGAGTCGCATACGTTTAAGCGCCCTTCTCGACGCGCAGCAGGTGCACGGCGGCCTGAATCATGCCGCGGTTCTCACGCGTGTCCGCCACCGACACGCTCTGGCGAATGCGGCGCAACCCCAGGCCGCGCGCGGAGGCCGCGATGTTCTTGAGCTGTCCGTGCAGACTCCTCACCAGCGTCACCTTGAGTTGTTTGTCCGCCATGGCCATCAGCCCATGATCTCTTCGAGGCTCTTGCCGCGCTTCGCCGCGATTTCCTCGGGCGAGCGGATTTTCGCCAGCGCGTTCATGGTGGCGCGCACGACGTTGATCGGGTTACGCGAGCCGTAGCTCTTGGCGAGCACGTTGCGCACGCCGACGCACTCGAGCACCGCGCGCATGCCGCCGCCGGCGATGACGCCGGTGCCGTCGGAGGCCGGCTGCATGTACACGCGTGTGGCTCCATGCGTACCTGTGACCGCGTAATGCAGCGAATCGTTCCGCAGCGCGACATTGATGAGGTTCTTGCGCGCCTGGGTCATGGCCTTGGAAATCGCCACCGGAACCTCACGCGCCTTGCCGAAGCCATAGCCCACGCGGCCGGTACCGTCGCCCACCACCGTGAGCGCGGTGAAGCCGAACTGCCGGCCGCCCTTGACAACCTTGGCGGTGCGATTGACGGCGACGAGTTTCTCTACGAACTCGTCCGCCGACTGGCCCTTTTCTGGTCTTGCCATGTGTGTGTTACCTGCCTAGAACTCGAGACCCGCTTCGCGGGCCGCATCCGCGAGTGCCTTCACGCGCCCGTGGAACTGGAAGCCGGAGCGATCGAACGCGACCTTGCTCACCCCCGCAGCCTTGGCGCGCGTGGCGATCGCACGTCCCACCGCCTTGGCGGCCTCGACGTTGCCGGTGTTCTTCAGGCCCTGGCGCACCGCTTCCTGCAGCGTGGAAGCCACGGCGATCACCTTGGCGCCCACCGGGTCCGTGACCTGCGCGTAAATGTGCCGCGGCGTACGGTGCACGCTCAGACGCGCCACCGCCAGAGCGCGGATGTGCGCGCGGCTCTTGATGGCGCGTCGCAGCCGGCGCTGCTTCGTGGTGATGATCATTTGTCATCGCCTCCGGCGAGACTGCTCTCGGGGTTCGCGCACGAGCGCGAACCCCGTGCATGTAGCGGCGCTTCGCGCCGGGAAGAGGGCTTCATTTCTTCTT
>JBGPKC010000005.1:0-66332 GCA_041485725.1 Steroidobacteraceae bacterium | reverse complement strand
GCATCAGCTTCACGGGCGAGCTGTCCTACGAGATCAACGTGCCGGCGATGCAGGGCCTCGCGCTGTGGCAGGCGGTGATGGACGCCGGCGCGAAACACGGCATCACGCCCTACGGCACCGAGACCATGCACGTGCTGCGCGCCGAGAAGGGTTACATCATCGTCGGCCAGGACACCGACGGCACGGTCACGCCCGATGATGCGGGCCTGGGCTGGGCGATCGGCAAGAACAAGCCCGACTTCGTCGGCAAACGGTCGCTCGAACGGCCGGCCATGACCTCCCCGGAGCGGCGGCAGCTCGTAGGCCTGCTCACCACCGACCCGCAGACGGTGCTCGAGGAAGGGACTCAGGTCATGGGGCAAGCGGGCGCACGGGCGCCCGCCCGCGCGCTCGGACACATCACTTCTTCCTACTACAGCTCCGTCCTCGGCCGCTCCATCGCCATGGGGCTGGTCGCGGGCGGGCGCGCCCGCGTGGGCCAGACCCTGTACGTTCCCGTTCCCGGAGGCGATGTACCGGTCCAGGTCGCATCGCCGGTGTTCTACGACCCGGAAGGCAGGCGCCTGCATGCGTGATCTCAGGGCTGAGCGCTGCCTGCCGCCGGTCAGCGCGAGCACCGCACTGCGGGCGCTCCCGCCCGCGACGCGCTATGTCCTGCGCGGCGGCTCCGAGGTCAGGGCGGCGGCACAGAGCGCGCTCGGTTTTGGCATCCCGGCCACGGCCTGCCGGGCGACGGTCGAGGGGGATCGGGCGGCGCTGTGGCTGGGGCCTGATGAGTGGCTGCTGATTGCGCCGCAGCCGCCGCCTTGCGGATTCGCCGCGGGGCTGGCTGCGGCGCTCGAGGGGCTGGCGCATTCGCTCGTGGATGTGAGCCACCGTCAGAGCGCGCTCGCGGTGAGCGGCCCGCAGGCCACGACACTGCTCGCCGCCGGCTGCCCGCTGGATCTGGATGCGAGCGCCTTTCCGGTGGGCATGTGCACGCGCACCGTGCTGGCGAAGGCCGAAATCGTGCTCTGGCGCACCGACCCGCAGGTGTTCCGCCTCGAGGTGTGGCGCTCCTTCGTCGCTTATGTATCGCAGTTTCTCGGCGAAGCCGCGCGCGGGATCATTTAAGGCAAGGCACTGTCGCAAATGGAGTCGTAGGCAGGCCCCTGCTGGCTACACTGCGCCGGCGGGCCGCGCTTCCATCGCCGCCCCTGGAGAATAGCTCGTGAAGACGCATGTTCGGGTCCTGGTCATCGGCGGCGGCGTGGTCGGGGTGAGCACGCTCTATCACCTGACGAGAAAAGGCTGGACGGATGTCGCGCTGATCGAGCGCAGCGAGCTCACCGCGGGCTCCACCTGGCATGCCGCGGGCCTCCTGCCGCTGTTCAACATGAGCTACACCGTCGGCCAGCTGCACAAGTACTCGGTCGATCTGTACAAGCGCTTACCCGCGGAGACCGGCCAGGACGTGAGCTTTCACGTCACGGGCAATCTGCGCCTCGCAACCTGCAAAGAGCGCATGGACGAGTACCAGAAATATTGCGGCACGGCCAACACCATCGGCGTGCCCTTCGAAGTGATCAGTCCCGCGCGGGTCAAGGAGCTGTGGCCGCTCATCGAGCTCGGCGGCAGCGCCGACACCCCCGCCATCATCGGCGCGCTCTACCACCCGCACGACGGCCACATCGCGCCCGCCGATCTCACCATGGCACTGCGCAAGGGTGCGCGCAGCGCGGGCGCCGAGATCTACGAGCACACCGAGGCGCTCGGCATCGAGCGCACTGCGAGCGGCGAGTGGCAGGTCCGCACCAGCAAAGGCAATATCACCGCGGAGCACCTCGTGTTGGCGACCGGTAACTACGCCCGCCAGAGCGGCCGGCTGCTGGGTCTGAACGTGCCGGCGATCCCGGTCGAGCACCAATACATCGTCTACGACCAGTCGGCGGAGCTGAAGGCCTATCGCCAGGGCGGCGGGCGCGAGCTCGCCGTGCTGCGCGAGTCCGACAAATCCTATTACCTGCGCGAGGAGCGCCTGGGCTGGATCCTGGGTCCTTACGAGAAGGGCGCGCCGGCGCGCTTTGCAGACGGGGTGCCCGACTGGTTCGGGCGCAGCCTCTTTCCGGGCGATCTCGATCGCCTCGTGCCGCACGTCGAGGCGGCCACGCGCCGGGTGCCGGCGCTGGAGAACTGTGGCATCAAGGACATCGTCAACGGACCGATCTCCTACACGCCCGACGGCAGCCCGCTCATCGGACCGGCCTGGGGCCTGCGAAATGTATGGCTCAACGAGGGGCACAGCTTCGGCATCACCGCCGCCGGCGGCTCCGGCTGGCAGCTCGCTGAGTGGATCGTCGAGGACGAACCGGGAATCGACATGCTGGCAGTGGATCCGCGCCGCTTCGGCGCGTACACCAGCAAGCGGTATGTCGTCAAAAAGAACGAAGAAACCTACCGCAACGTGTTCATCATCCACTTCCCGGATGAGGAGCGCCCCGACGCACGGCCCGCGAAGACGAGTCCGGTGTACGAGCGTATCGACGCCAAGGGCGCGGTGTGGGGACAGCGCTATGGCTGGGAGCGCGCCAACTGGTTCGCGCCGCCGGGAGTGGAGCGCACAGATCGCTGGAGTTTCCGGCGCAGCAACTACTTCGAGCACGTGGGCAACGAAGCGCGCCTCATGCGCGAGGGCGTGGGCATCATCGATCTCACCCCGTTCACCAAGCACGAGGTGACCGGAGCGGCGGCGGAGAGCTGGCTCGATGGGCTGGTCGCCAACAAGGTTCCGGCGAAGATCGGGCGCATGGCGCTGTGTCATGCGCTCACGCGCCGCGGCGGCATTCGTTCCGAGTTCACCGTCACCAAGATCGCCGCGCAGCACTACTACGTGGTGAGCGCCGGCGCGGCGGAGCGTTACGACAGCGATTACCTCTGCAAGTCACTGCCGCGGGACGGCTCGGTCGGGCTTCGCAACATCACCAACACCCGCGGCTGCTTCGTGCTCGCGGGGCCGAAGTCGCGCGAGGTGCTTGCGCAGCTGACTGACACACCGCTCGACAACGCGTCCTTCCCGTGGCTGACGGCACAGACGGTCGAGGCGGGACTGGCGGTCGAGGTGTATGCGCTGCGCGTGAACTTCGTCGGCGCCCTCGGGTGGGAGCTGCACTTCCCCATCGAGTACGCGCATCACCTGTTCGATGCGCTGTTTGAGGCCGGCAAGGCTCACGGCATCGGCATGGTGGGCATGCGCGCCATGGAATCGCTGCGCCTGGAGAAGTCCTACCGCATGTGGGGCAGCGACATGACGCCGGACTACACGCCCTTTGAGGCGGGTCTCGATCGGTTCGTGCGCATGAACAAGGCAGCGTTCATCGGCAAGGAGGCGCTCGAGAAGCAGCTGGCCGCCGGCGTGCCCAACCGCTTCGTGACGCTCGAGGTGCACGGCGTAACCGACGCCGATCCGCTGGGCAACGAGCCGCTGTTCGAGCCTGGCGGTCGCGTGATCGGGCGCGCGACCTCCGGCTACTACGGTCACTGTTTGAGGAAGAGTCTTGCGATCGGCTACACCAGGGCCGAGTTCGCCGAGCCGGGCACGCAGCTTGCGATCGAGATCCTGGGCGAGCGCAAGCAGGCGACGGTGCTGCGCGAGTCGCCCTACGACCCCGACAACCTTGAGCTGCGGGCCTGAAGGGTGGCCATCGATTTCGCCGCGCTGATCGCCAGCCGTAGGAGCGGGTTCACGCTGCCCGCCCCGTTCTACCTCGACGCGGAGGTGTACGCGCGGGATGTCGAGCTGATCTTCGGCCGCCACTGGATCTACGTCGGCGTGGAACCGGAGATCGCCGAGCCCGGCGACTTCTTCACGGTGGAAATCGGCAGCGACTCGATCCTCATCGTGCGTGATGACGATCTGACGGTGCGCGCCTTCCACAATGTCTGCCGCCATCGCGGTGCGCGCCTGCGCCCCGCCGGTCATGGCATCGTCGGCAATCTCGTCTGCCCGTACCATCAGTGGACCTACAACCTGCGCGGCGAGCTCATCCACAGCCCGCATATGGCGGAGGGCTTCGAGCGCTGTAAGTTCAACCTGAAGCCCGTGCGGCTCGAGACTCTGGCGGGCCTGCTGTTCATCTGTCTGAGCCCCGAGCCGCCGGCCGACTTCGACGACCTGAGGGGCGCGCTCACGCCTTACATCGCGCCGCACGACCTCGGCAACTGCAAGGTCGCTTTCCAGACTGACCTGATCGAGGCGGGCAACTGGAAGCTCACCATGGAGAACAACCGGGAGTGCAATCACTGCCAGGCCAACCATCCGGAGCTGACGGTGCCGCTGCTCGAGTTCGGTTTTGGCTACCAGCCCTCGCCCGACAACCGCGCGCAGGTGCAGCAGTTCAACCAGCTGCTCGCGAGCGAGCACGCGCGCTGGCAGGCGTGCGGACTGCCTTCTGCCGAAATCGAAGGCCTGAGCGCGATCACCGGTTACCGGGCGGTGCGCCTGCCGATTGCCCAATCCGGCGAATCGCAGACCATCGACACCCGGGTCGCCTCGCGCAAGCTCCTGGGGCAGTTGCCGCAGGCGGCGCTCGGGGGACTGTCGGTGTGGACACAGCCGAACTCCTGGCACCACTTCATGAGCGATCACGTGGTCAGCTTCTCGGTGCTGCCACTGGCGCCCGACCGGACGCTGCTGCGCACCCGGTGGCTGGTGCACCAGGACGCCCAGGAAGGCGTCGACTACCACGTCGACCGCCTGAGCTCGGTATGGACCGCGACCAACAGCCAGGATGGCGCGCTGGTCGAGCGCGCGCACCAGGGCATCGCGAGCCCCGCCTACGAGCCCGGGCCCTACTCGCCGTTCACGGAAGGGCTGGTCGATGGGTTCTGCGAGTGGTACCTGGCGCGCCTCGGCGCGGGCCTTGGCATTGCGGCGGCGGCGGCGCCGGCACGCCGCGCGGCCTAGAAACTGCCCACCAGGGAGCGAGGCTAGGACGAGGCCAGGGCTTCGGAGCCGTCGCTCTACCGCCTGTCGCAATCAGGCAAGAACGGCGTAAAATCCGGCATATGACACTCCCCCGGAGCAAGTTCGCGTTTCTGACGCTGCCGCGGTACTCGATGATCGCGCTGTCGACCGCGGTCGAGCCGCTGCGGATGGCGAACAAGCTCACCGGCGAGTCGGTGTACGACTGGTCGATCGTGAGCCTCGATGGGCAACCGACGCCGGCCAGCAACGGCCTGCAGCTCGCCCCGACTGTGCCGCTCGAGCAGGTGGGACCCGTTGACATCCTGTTCGTCTGCGGCGGGGTCGAGGTGCAGGAGGCCGTGTCGCCGAAGATTCTGACGGCCCTGAGGCGTCTTGCGGAGCGACGCGTGCCACTGGGTGCGCTGTGCACCGGGGGCTATGCGCTGGCGAAGGCGGGACTGCTGGACAAGTACCGCGCCACCATCCACTGGGAGAACCTCTCGGCGTTACGCGAGGAGTTCCCACGCATCCACCTGAGCGATCAGCTGTTCACCATCGACCGCGATCGCTTCACCTGCTCGGGCGGAGTGGCGCCGCTGGATCTCATGCTGCACCTGGTGGAGTCGAAGCTCGGTGCGCGCGTTTCGCAGCTCATTTCCGAGCAGTTCATCGTGGATCGGGTGCGCAACGACCGCGACCGGCAGTACGTGCCGTTGCGCGCCCAGATCGGTGTGAGCCACGAAAGCCTGATCAAGGTGGCGCAGCTCATGGAAGAGAACATCGAGAAGCCCCTGTCACTCGATGAGATCGCCTCCGCCACCGGACTCTCGCGGCGCCAGATCGAGCGCCTGTTCAAGCGCCATCTGAACTGCGTGCCCAAGCGCTACTACCTGCAGATGCGCCTGCGTCGCGCGCGCGAGCTGTTGCTGCAGACCTCGATGCCGATCATCGATATCACCACCGCCTGCGGTTTCCAGTCGCCGCCGCATTTCTCGCGCTGCTACCGTGCGCAGTTCGGCTGCCCGCCGAGCACGGAACGCCAGACCCGTCAGGGTAAGCCGGGCGCACTTGCGCGCCCCCAGGGCGAGACCGCTGCAGCAGGCCCGGCGCGGCTCTTGCCTTAATGCAACGGCGGTGCGCTTGCGGTGTCGTTGGCGGACACGCGGCGGTCGCGAAGTAGCCATTGCCCCCGACACCCTCCCCTTACCATGTAAAGCGCGCGCACCCGCTAGACCCCTGTCGCGCATGGAGATTTCGACAATGGCAGAGCCAGCCGACGCCGAATTCAAACTAAGCGATCTCAACGACCAGGAGCTCACCGAGCAGGTCCACGATGACCTCTACAACGGCCTCAGGGTCGAGGTCGAGGAAGCCACGCGCATCTTCCTGAAGCGGGGCTGGAACGCCGAGAAGGTGTTGAATGATGCGCTGGTCGAAGGCATGCGCATTGTTGGTATCGACTTCCGCGACGGCATCCTGTTCGTGCCCGAAGTGCTGCTCGCCGCGAACTCCATGAAGGGCGGCATGGAGATCCTGCGTCCGCTGCTGGCCGAGACCGGCGTGCCGCCCATCGGCAAGATCGTGATCGGCACCGTCAAGGGCGACATCCACGACATCGGCAAGAATCTGGTGTCGATGATGCTCGAGGGCGCGGGCTTCGAGGTCGTCGATCTCGGTATCAACAACCCGGTCGAGAAATATCTCGCGGCGCTGGAGCAGCACAAGCCGGACATCCTCGGCATGTCCGCGCTCCTCACCACCACCATGCCGTACATGAAAGTCGTGATCGACACCATGCGGGAAAAGGGTATCCGCAAGGACTACATCGTGCTGGTCGGCGGCGCCCCGCTGAATGAGGAATTCGGTAAAGCGGTCGGCGCCGACGCGTACTGCCGCGATGCCGCGATCGCGGTGGAGACGGCCAAGACTCTGCTCGCGGCGCGGCGCGCAAACCGCGCGGCCTGATGGCGCACGAGACTCTCATGCACAAGCGCCCGGGCACGTTGCTCATCGCCTGCGGGGCTCTCGCCCGCGAGATCGCAGCGCTCAAGCGCGCCAATGGCTGGACGACACTCGATGTGCGCTGCCTGCCTGCGCAGCTGCACAATCGGCCCGAACGCATTGCGCCAGCGGTGCGCGCCGAGATCCAGGCGAACCGCGCGCGCTACGAGAAGATGTTCGTCGTGTACGGTGAGTGCGGCACCCGTGGAGAGCTCGATGCGGTGCTGAAGGAAGAAGGCGTCGAGCGGCTGCCGGGCGCGCACTGTTACGAGTTCCTGGCAACACCGCCGGTGTTTGCGCAGCTCTCCGCGGCCGAGCCCGGCACTTTCTATCTGACGGACTTTCTGTTGCGGCACTACGAGCGCCTGGTCGTGCGACCGCTCGGGCTCGACCGCCACCCTGAGCTCGCGGGCGAGTATTTCCGCCACTACAAGAAGCTGGTGTATCTCGCGCAGACCGATCGTGCCGAGGCCATCGCGCGGGCGCGGCAGATCGCGGACTCCCTCGGCTTCTGCTTCGAGTACCGCTACACCGGTTACGGGGAGCTGGGAGAGCGCCTGCGCTCTCTGGTGACGAGCCAGAGCCAGGACACCCTGGCATGGCAAGCCTGACCATCATCTCCTGGCGCGACATCCCCGCCCAGGTCGTCGTCAGACGCGGTCGCGAAACCGCCAAAGTGCAGCTGTCGGCGCGCTTCCAGGAAGCGGTGGATCGCGCCGCCATGCGCGCCGGCCGGGGCAGCTCGGATGCCTATCTCGCCGACTGGAAGCGCAGCGAGGCGCGGCCCTGCGGTGAAGACATCCACGCGGAGGCGGCGGCGGAGGCCGCGCGGATCGAAGCGCGCTTCAGCGACGAGCAGCTCGAGGAGCTGATCCGGGCGAAGGGCCTTGCGGTGAGTTCTTAGATGTACGTGGTCAGACAGTGGTCGGTGCGTCACGCCCGCGGGCTGAATAGCTTCTACCGGGGCTTCGAATCCGCGCTGGTGGCACTGCATCCGTTGTGGAAGCGGCTCGGCTATCAACGGCTCGAGCGGCCGGTCGCCGCCGTGGAGCGCTCGGTGAAGGGGCTGCTGTTCGACTGCCGGATGTGCGGTCAATGCATCCTGAGCTCCACGGGCATGTCGTGCCCGATGAACTGTCCGAAGAACCTGCGCAACGGCCCGTGCGGCGGCGTGCGCGCCAACGGTCACTGTGAGGTGCGCCCGGAGATGAAGTGCGTGTGGACTGAGGCGGTGGCCGGCAGTGCGCGGATTCCCGGCGGCATGGACGCCCTGCGGCAGGTGCAGGTCGCCGTGGACCGGCGCCTGCAGGGCAGGTCTTCCTGGCTGCGCGTGGTGCGCCAGCGCGTGGGAGAGATCTGAGGTGATTTTCGAAGACGAACCGGTTCCGGGCTATCCGCTGCCCATTCTCCCGGGGCACACCTCACCGGGACGCCTCGAGCGGGTGTTGCGCGCCGGACAGTTCGCGGTCACCAGCGAGCTCGCGCCGCCCGACTCGGCGGATCCTGAGGACGTCTACCGGCGCGCCCGCATTTTCGACGGCCAGGTGGACGCCATCAACGCCACCGACGGCAGTGGCGCCAACTGTCACATGTCGAGTCTCGCCGTGTGCGCGCTGCTCACCCGGGTGGGCTACGCACCGGTGATGCAGATCTCCTGCCGGGACAAGAACCGCATCGCCATCCAGGGCGACATCCTGGGCGGCGCGGCCATGGGAGTCTGCAACCTGCTGTGCCTGACGGGCGATGGCGTGCAGGCCGGCGACCATCCGCAGGCCCTGCCGGTGTTTGATCTGGATTCGATGACGCTGCTCGAAACCGCGCGCACGCTGCGCGATGAGCATCATTTCCTCAGCGGCCGCAAGATCAGCTACGCACCGCGGGTGTTGCTCGGCGCGGCTGAGAACCCCTTCGCGAAGCCCTTCGAGTGGCGCGCGCAGCGCCTGGCGAAGAAGGTCGCCGCCGGCGCGCAGTTCATCCAGACGCAGTTCTGCTACGACGTGTCGCTGCTCAAGACCTTCATGCGCCAGGTGGAAGAGCTGGGTCTGCTCGACAAAGTCTTCATACTGGTGGGAGTGGGACCGCTGCGCTCCGCCAAGTCGGCCGAATGGATCCGCGCTCACGTTCCCGGCGTGCACATTCCGGATGAGATCATCAAGCGCCTGGCGGGCGCGAGCGACGGCGCACTCGAGGGCCGCAAGCTGTGCATCGATCTCATCCAGGAGATCCGCACCGTCAAGGGCGTGCACGGCGTGCACGTCATGGCTTACCGCCAGGAAGAGACCGTGGCGGAAATCATCGAGCGCTCCGGGGTGTTGGGCGGCCGCGTGCCGTGGTACCCCGGGCGCGACCCGCAAGCGAATACCAACAGGATGGCCTCATGACCGACACTGTCATCAGTTCCGCAACCCGCGAGGTCGTGCTCGGCCTCGAGCGTCCCTTCGTCATGATCGGCGAGCGCATCAACCCGACGGGGCGCAAGATCCTCGCCGCGGAGATGGCCGCCGGGAATTTCAGCCGTGTCGAGGCCGACGCCCTGGCGCAGGTGGCGGCCGGGGCGCACATGCTGGACGTCAACGCCGGCATCCCGCTCGCCGATGAGCCGGCGATCCTTGCCAGGGCGGTGCAGCTGGTGCAGTCGATCACCGACGTGCCGCTGTCGATCGACTCATCGATCGTCAAGGCGCTGGAAGCGGGACTTGCCGTCTACAAGGGCAAGCCGCTGGTGAACTCGGTCACCGGAGAAGAGGAGCGGCTCGAGGCGGTGCTGCCGCTGGTGAAGAAGTACGGCGCCGCGGTGGTGGCGATTTCCAACGACGAGACCGGTATCTCGGAGGATCCCGATGTGCGCTTCGAGGTCGCGAAGAAGATCGTGCAGCGCGCCGCCGATCACGGCATTCCCGCGAGCGACATCGTGGTCGACCCGCTGGTCATGCCGATCGGCGCCATCAACCAGGCGGGCGTACAGGTCATGCACCTGCTGCGCCGCCTGAAGAACGAACTGCGGGTGAATACCACCTGCGGCGCATCCAACGTGAGCTTTGGCCTGCCGGCGCGCGAAGGCATCAGTGCGACCTTTCTCACCATGGCGATCGGCGCGGGACTCACCTCCGCGATCATGAACCCGATGCACCTGGAGATCGTCAGGGCGTGCATGGCGGCGGACGTCATGATGGGTCACGATCCGGATTGCGCGCGCTGGATCCGCCGCTTCCGCGAGGTGCCGCCGCTGCAGGCCTCGGGTGCGGCCGCCGTCGCCGGGCCCACCGAGGGCACGGCACGCGGGCGACGCGAGGGCGGGCACCGGAGGCGCGTCCAGAGTCCTTCATGAGCGACCAGGACCCATTGGTCGTCTTTACGCCGTCCGGCAAGCGCGGCCGCTTCCCGCTCGGCACACCGCTCCTGCAAGCCGCCCGGAGCCTGGGGGTCGACGTCGACTCGGTGTGCGGCGGGCGCGCGCTGTGCGGACGCTGCCAGGTGCTGGTGATGGAGGGTGACTTTCCCAAGCACGGCGTGAGCTCCCATGCCGCGAATCTCTCCCCCCTGAGCGCGGCCGAGCAGAGCTTCTCCCGACGGCGCCCGTTGCCGGCGGGTCACCGGCTGTCCTGCTCGGCACAGATCCTGGGCAACCTGGTCGTCGACGTGCCTGCCAGCAGCCAGGTGCACCGCCAGGTGGTGCGCAAGGCGGTGGAGGCGCACCCGATCACCCTCGATCCCGTCGTGCACCTTCATTACGTCGAGGTGCGCGAGCCCGACATGCATGACCCGTCGGGTGATCTGCAGCGACTGCTCGAGGCGCTGCACCGCGAGTGGGAATTCGGCCCGCTGCGCTGCGACCTTGCGGTGCTGCAGAGTCTGCAGGCGGCGCTGCGCAAGGGCCAATGGAAAGTCACCGTCGCGGTGCATGCGGGTTCGCAACTGATCGGCGTCTGGCCCGGATTCCACGATCGGATCTACGGGCTTGCGGTGGACGTGGGCTCGACCACCATCGCCGCCCATCTGTGTAATCTCGAAACTGGCGAGGTGGTCGCTTCCAGCGGCGCGATGAATCCTCAGATCCGCTTCGGCGAGGACCTCATGAGCCGGGTGTCCTACTCGATGATGCACCCCGGCGGGGCGCAGCAGATGACCGAGGCCGTGCGCGCTGCGCTCAACACACTCGCCGCCGAGGTAGCACGCGACGCGAAGGTGTCGGTGTCAGACATTCTCGAGCTGACCATGGTCGGCAATCCGATCATGCATCACCTGCTGCTCGGCATCGATCCGGTGGAACTGGGCGGTGCGCCCTTTGCGCTCGCGACCGATACCCCGCTCGACCTGCGCGCCACCGAGCTGGGGCTCACATTGCATCCGGGTGCGCGGGTTTACACGCTGCCGTGCATCGCGGGTCACGTGGGCGCGGATGCCGCCGCCATGATCCTCGCGGAGCGACCTGACCTTTCCGAGAAGCTCACGCTGCTGGTGGACGTGGGCACCAATGCCGAAATCGTCCTCGGCAATCGTGATCGGCTGCTCGCCTGCTCGAGCCCTACCGGACCGGCCTTCGAGGGTGCGCAGATCAGCTGCGGTCAGCGCGCGGCTCCGGGGGCCATCGAGCGCATCCGCATCGACCCCAGGACGCTCGAGGCGAAGTTCAAGGTCATAGGCTCCGACCTGTGGTCGGATGAGCCCGGGTTCAACGAGGCCGTGGCCCGCACCGGGGTGACCGGCATCTGCGGTTCGGGAATCATCGAGGTCATCGCGGAAATGTATCTCGCCGGCATCATCAGCCAGGACGGGGTCGTGGATGGCGAACTCGCCGCACGCAGCGACCGCATCGTGCAGACGGGACGCACCTTTGCCTACACCATGTATCGGGCCGCGGTGCCGCTGCAGATCACCCAGAACGACGTGCGCGCGATTCAGCTCGCCAAGGCGGCGCTGCACGCCGGCGTCAGGCTGCTGATGGATCATATGGGCGTGGATCACGTCGACCGGATCCGCCTCGCCGGTGCGTTCGGCAATCATATCGACGTCAAGTACGCGACGATCCTCGGGATGATTCCCGACTGCGAGCTGTCGCAGGTGTCATCTGCCGGCAACGCCGCCGGCACCGGGGCACGCATTGCGCTGCTCGATAAGGCCTCGCGCAAGACCGTCGAGGAGTTGGTGCAGCGCGTGGAAAAGATCGAGACCGCAATCGAGCCGAAATTTCAGGCTCATTTCGTGGCAGCGATGGGCATTCCGCACTCGAGCGAACCGTATCTGCATCTGCGGCGGGTGGTGCAGCTGCCGGCCCCGAAGGTCGCCGCGCCACGTAAGCGCGAGCGCCGGCCGCGCGCGGGCGCGTGAACCAGGCCTATCGCTTTCGGGGCCAGACCGTTCGCTACTCGGTCAGGGGCACCGGTCCGGCGCTCGTATTCGTACACGGCACACCGTTTTCCTCGCACGTGTGGCACCGCGTTTCGCCGCACTTCGTCGACACACATACCGTTTACTGTTTCGACCTGCTGGGCTACGGGGAATCCGAGAAGGCCGAAAACCAGGACGTTTCGCTCGGGATACAGAACGTCGTACTGAGCGAATTGCTCGAGCATTGGGGACTCAGGAAGCCCGATGTCGTCGCACACGACTTTGGCGGCGCCACAGCGCTGCGTACGCATCTGCTGAACGGCAGGGACTACCGCAGCCTCACGCTGATTGACCCGGTGGCGCTGTCGCCGTGGGGTTCGCCCTTCGTCGAGCATGTGCGCCGGCACGAGGCTGCATTTAGCGGCATGCCCCAATACATTCACGAGGCGATCGTTCCGGTCTACATCCGGGGCGCGGTCCAGCGCGTTATCCCGGACGAAGAATTGGCGCCGTATGTTGCGCCGTGGCTGGGCGAGGTAGGGCAGTCAGCGTTTTATCGCCAGATCGCACAGATGGACCAGAAATACACAGATGAAGTCGCACCCCGTTACAACCAGGTGCGCTGTCCCACGTTGATCTTATGGGGAGAGCAGGATCGCTGGATCCCGATTGAGCGAGGCCGCCAGCTACAGCGGACAATCCCCGCAGCGCTATTTCGCGCGATACCGGACGCCGGACATCTGGTTCAGGAGGATGCCCCCGAGGCCGTCGTGGCGGCCCTGCTCGGCTTTCTCAGCCACGCAGGCTAGACGTTAGAGTCCGGGAACGACGCCTTGCGCCGCTTGATGTAGTCGAGCAGCGCTTCGTCCACCGCCGGATCGAGCGCCGGCGCTTCGTACTGCTCGAGCTGGCGCTTCCACAAGGCGTTGGCGCGCTGCGCCATGTCCTTGGCCCCTTCCGCTTGCCACTGCTCGACGCTGTTGTTGTCGGCCAGCGGCGAACGGTAGAACGCCGTCTGGAAGTTCGCCTGCGTGTGTGCGCAGCCGAGGAAGTGCTTGCCGGGACCGACCTCGCGGATGGCATCGAGCGCCTGGCCGTTCTCCGTCAGGTCCACGCCGGCGAGCAGCGTATGCATCATGCCCGCCTGGTCAGTGTCCATCACGAACTTCTCGTAGCCCATCGAGAGGCCGCCCTCGAGCCACCCGGCGGTGTGCAGTACGAAGTTGACGCCCCCTAGGCAGGTCGGAATCAGAGTGTTGGCTGACTCATAGGCCGCCTGCGCGTCCGGGATCTTGGAAGCGCACAGTGCGCCGCCGGAGCGGAACGGGACTCCCAGCCGCCGCGCCAGCGCCGCCATGGCGTACAGGACCAGCGCGGGTTCGGGCGTACCGAAGGTGGGCGCGCCTGACTGCATCGAGAGTGAGGACGCGAAACTGCCGAGCACCACCGGCGCGCCCGGATTCACCAGCTGTGCCAGCGCCATGCCGGCGAGCGCCTCGGCGAGCGTCTGGGCCACGGTTCCCGCCACCGTCACGGGGGACATGGCGCCGGCGAGGATGAACGGCGTGACGATGGTCGCCTGGTTCGCCCGCGCATACGTCTTCAACGCCCCCAGCATGGTCGCATCCCAGGTGAGCGGCGAGTTGGCATTGATGAGACTGACGATGCAGGTGCGCGGCTTGCCGGTCGCCGGATCGGTGTAGGCGTCCCCGAACAGGATCTTGGTCATCTCGACGGTGTCGCGCGCCCGATCCGGATGGGTGACCGAGCCCATGTACGGCTTGTCGCTGTACTTCATGTGGCTGTACACCATGTCGAAGTGCCGCTTGTTCACCGGCAGGTCGACCGGCTCGCAGATGGTGCCGCCGGAGTGATGCAGTGAGGTCGCCATGTAGGCGAGCTTGACGAAATTGCGGAAGTCCTCGATCCGGGCGTAGCGCCGGCCCTCGTCCAGGTTGCGCACGAACGGCGATCCGTAGGCGGGCGCGAACACCGTGCGATTGCCGCCGATCACCACGTTGCGCGCGGGGTTGCGCGCGTACTGGGTGAATTCCTGCGGCGCCGAGCGCCGCACGATGCTGCGGCACATGCCGCGTGGAAAGCGCACCCGCTCGCCCTGGACGTCCGCGCCCGCGTCCTTCCAGATCTTGAGCGACTCCGGATCGTCGCGGAAGTCGATGCCGATCTCCTCAAGAATCGTGTCGGCGTTGTGCTCGAGGAGTTCGAGTCCCTCGCTCCCCAGCACTTCGTAATACGGGATCTTGCGGGTGATGTACGGTACGAAGGCGTGGCTGCGCGCGGTGCGCGCCGCGATCTTGGCATCACGGCCGCTGGGACGGCGGGATCGCCCGGGATGACCTGGCTGCTGCGGCTCGTCCATAGGGATGTCCTGCGGGGCTCTACCCCATTATGGTCACGCGCCACCGCAGGAACTGATCGATTTGCGGCATGAACTTCTCCGCCAGCGCCAACCGGGCGGTCCCCTCAGCGCTTTCCGACCACCGGCAGATCGATGAAACTCGACGCGCCCCCGGTGTGAAAGACCCGCTGCGTGGCCTTGCGGTAGTCGCCGGGCTTGGCGAAGAAAATGTTCGCTACGTAGGTCTGTGGGTTGCGGTCGTAGAGCGGGAACCAGCTCGACTGGATCTGCACCATGATGCGGTGGCCCGGCAGAAACACATGGTTCACGTGCGGCAGTGCGAACCGGTAGCGCTCCACCTTGCCCGGCGGAATGGGGCTGGGATGGACCAAACTCTCGCGGTAACGTCCGCGGAAGATGTCCATGCCGACCGGAAGCTGGTAGCCGCCCAGCGGCGGATCCGAGGGCATCTCCTCGGGGTACACGTCGATGAGCTTCACGACCCAGTCGCTGTCCGTGCCGCTGGTCGAGGCAAACAGATTGACCACTGGCGCGCCGCCAATGTGCAACGGAGCCGTCAGCACCTCGGACAGGTAAGTCAGGACATCGGTGCGATCGGCTACCGAGCGCTGATCCGTCACCAGCCAGCGCTGCCAGGCGGGCGTGTCCTGAAGGTGTACCGGCCGCGGGATGTACGGGACGGGTTTCGCCGGATCGGACAGGTACTCATCGAACGGCACGGCATTCCTGGCCGGTGCGCCAAATCCGAGGCCAAAACCCGGCTCGAGATACAGGTGCTGCGGCGTCGAGTCACAACCTGACTCGCACGACAGCGGCCAGCGAGGAAGACGCCGCCACACGTTGGTTCCGGTCTCGAACACGAACGCCGGGGGCGTATCAGCCTTCGGCGCACCGTCCTTCAGATGCTCATCGAGAAACGGCTGCATCACCTCGCGCCGGAATTGCAGCGCCGTGTTGCCCTCGAATCTCAGCGGACCCAGGATGGTGCCGTCGTAGTTGACGCCGCTGTGCCGCCAGGGCCCCAGCACCAGGAAGTTCAGATCGTGTCCTGAATCCTTCGGCTCCGTCGCTTCATAGGTGTGGATCCCGCCGTACATGTCCTCCTGGTCCCAGATGCTGGTGACGTACATCGTGGGCGTCTTGAGCGGCTGGGCGGCCAGAATCTGATCGAGCGCCTGAGCACTCCAGAACTGATCGTAAGCCGGGTGCTCCGCGACCTTGTTGAAGAACGGCAGCGTGTCGATGCCGAAGCGGTGAGCGAAGTCGCCGGCCGACCCGCTGGCGAGGAACAGCTGGAAGTCATCGTACACGCCGCGCGCGATCTCCTTGCCTTCCGCGCGGGCCGTGGTCTGACCATAGATGTAGTCGAAGTTGGTCTGGCGGAAGGCGCCGTTGTGAAACCAGTCATCACCCTTCCAGCCATCCACCATCGGGCTCATGGGCACCGCAGCCTTGAGCGCCGGATGCGGGTTCACCAGCGCCATGAGCACCGTGAAGCCCTCGTAAGAGGAGCCGATCATGCCGACCCTGCCGTTCGATTCCGGCACGTTCTTCACCAGCCAGTCGATGGTGTCGTATGCGTCAGTGGAGTGATCCACGGCAGTGTCGTTGAGCGGACCGCGCAGCGGCCGCGTCATGACGTAGTCCCCTTCCGAGCCGTATTTGCCACGCACGTCCTGGAAGGTGCGGATATACCCTTCGGGAACAAACACCTCATCTCCCATCGGCAGCGTGGCCAGCATGTGCGGACTCACGAAGCGCTCGGCGCGCTTGGAGGCGTTATAGGGCGTGCGGGTCAGAATGATCGGTGCGCCCTTCGCGCCCTTCGGAATGACGATGACGGTATGCAGCTTCACCCCGTCGCGCATGGGGACCATGACTTCGCGCTTGACGTAGTCCCAGTCCCCCGTGGGCACGGTGAAGGCGGCGGGAATGTCCGGTTGCATGGGCGGCGTTTGCGCCGCGCCGCCTGCCGCGGCCAGCCATGCAGGCAGCCCCATGCCCATAGCCCACGAACGCACGGTATGCATCGGCTCTCCTTGGCGCATGAGGCGCGCGGCGGTTCGCAAGCCTGCCACGCGCCCGGCTGTCGCGCTAGGATGGCCCCGTGGCCGAAGCCGACATCGCCGCCGCGCTGCGGACGTTCCTGCCTGAGGACTGCGTACTGTCCCGGGAAGAGGAGCGCCGCCCCTACGAGTGCGATGCACTGACGGTGTTCCGGCAACTCCCCGGCCTCGTGGTGCTGCCACGCACCGAGCAGCAGCTGCACCAGGTGCTCCTGACCTGCAGCCGGCTCGGGGTTCCGGTGGTCGCGCGCGGTGCGGGCACCGGCTTGTCCGGGGGCTCGACGCCGCACGCACAGGGCGTGCTGCTGTCGTGCGCGCGGCTGAACCGCATCCTGGAAATCGATCCGCACGCGCGCATCGCACGGCTTGAGCCTGGCGTGCCCAATCTGCGGGTGTCGGAAGCGGCTGCCGCGCATGGCCTGTATTACGCGCCCGACCCCTCCTCCCAGGTCGCCTGCTCCATCGGCGGCAACGTGGCGGAAAACTCCGGCGGTGTTCACTGCCTCAAGTACGGCCTGACGGTGCACAACGTGCTCGGCGTGCGCGGCTACACCATGGAAGGGGACCTGCTCGAGTTGGGCGGCCGTGCGCCGGACGGTCCGGGCCTGGACCTGCTGGCGCTCACCATCGGGTCCGAGGGCCTGCTGATGATCGTCACCGAGGTGACCGTGAAGCTCATCCCCCGGCCGCCCTGCGCCCGGCTGGTCATGGCTTCGTTCGCCGATGTTCACAGCGCCGGCACCGCGGTCGCCGCGGTGATCGGCGCCGGCATCATTCCGGCGGCGCTTGAGATGATGGACCGCCAGGCGACCGCCGCGGTCGAGCCCTTCGCGCGTGCCGGGTATGACCTCACCGCGGCCGCGATTCTCCTGGTCGAGTCGGATGGCACGCCCGAGGAAGTCGCCGACCAGGTTCGGGAAATCGAGCACGTGCTGCGCACTGCCGGCGCCAGCACGCTGCGGGTGTCGGGCTCGGAAGCGGAGCGCCTGCTCTGGTGGTCCGGTCGCAAGAACGCCTTTCCCGCCGCCGGGCGCCTGTCGCCCGACTACTACTGCATGGACGGCACGATTCCGCGCCGGCATGTTGGCGAGGTACTGCAGGCGATCGAGCGGATGGAGGCCCGCTACGCACTGCGCTGTATGAACGTGTTTCACGCCGGCGATGGCAACCTGCACCCGGTGATCCTGTTCGACGCCAATGACCCCGACTCATGGGAGCGGGCCGAGCGCTTCGGCGCGCAGATCCTCGAGCTGTGCGTGCAGCTCGGCGGGACCATTACCGGGGAGCACGGGGTCGGTGTCGAGAAACTCAACTCCATGTGCGTGCAATTCTCTCCCGCGGAGCGCGCGGCCTTTGCCGCCGTGAAGGAGGCGTTCGACCCGGCGGGCCTGCTCAACCCGGGCAAGGTGATTCCAACGCTCGCGCGCTGCGCCGAGTACGGCCGGATGCGCGTGCACCACGGCGCGCTGCCGCACGCGGATCTGCCGCGCTTCTAGTGAGACCCGATGGCCGCGACCGCCGACGCCGTCCTGGCTGAGTTGCGTGAGCGGGTGAGCGCCGCGCACCGCACGCGCCGGGGGCTGCGCTTGAGGGGTTCGGGCAGCAAGGACTTCTACGGCGAGAGTCTCACGGGGGAGGTGCTCGAGCTGCGCGCTCACCAGGGCATCGTCGACTACGAGCCCTCGGAGCTGGTCATCACGGCTCGCTGCGGCACGCCCTTGTCCGAGATCGAGGCGGCGCTCGCCGCACACGGGCAGTTTCTCGCCTTCGAGCCGCCGGCGTTTGGCGCTGACCCCAGCATCGGCGGCGTGATCGCTGCCGGCCTGTCCGGACCGCGCCGTGTGTACGCGGGCGCGGCGCGCGATTTCGTGTTGGGAACGAGACTCCTCACCGGGGATGGCGAGCTGCTGCGCTTTGGCGGGCAGGTGATGAAGAACGTCGCCGGCTTCGACGTCTCGCGGCTGCTGTGCGGCTCGCTCGGCATCTTAGGTGTCATCACCGAGATCTCACTCAAGGTGCTGCCACGGCCCCGCGCCGAGGAGACCCTGCGGCTCGAGTTGCCGGCCGCGGCCGCGGTGGAATCCTTTAATCGCTGGTCGGCCCTCGGCGTGCCGATCTCGGGCGGCGCCTGGTGGCAGGGCAACGCCTGGCTGCGGCTCTCCGGGGCACCCCCGGCGGTACGCTCCGCGCGCGAGCGTATCGGCGGCGAAGCCATCGACGCGGCCAGCGCACAAGCCTGGTGGGACGCGTTGCGGCACTGTCAGCTGCCCCTCTTTGCCAGCCGCGTGATCTGGCGGCTGTCGGTTCCCGGCGCAGCCCCGCCGCTCACTCTGCCCGGTGAGCCCCTGATCGACTGGGGCGGCGCGCTTCGCTGGTATGCGGACCCTGCAGATGATGCCGACGTGCGCACCGTGGCCTGCACGGCAGGCGGCACGGCGCTGTGCTGGCGGGGTCCCGCACCGGCTGGACGCTTTCACCCGTTGCCACCAGCGCTCGCCCAGCTCCACCGCCGGTTGAAGGAGCGTTTCGACCCGCACGGCATTTTCAACCCGGGGCGACTGCTCGCCGGGCTTTGAACGGGCTGGCAACTCCCCTGCGTGGCCGCTGACCAGGTGTGCTGCGCGACTGGCCGACACGTTTTACATAAGTCGTTCCGACGCGATCTCAGGGCACGATTCGTCTATCTACGGCGACACCATGCGCGCGGCGGGGACGCAGACCATACTCGCCGCGCCCCCGAGGATCGCCAGGGGTTCTAACGGTTGAACGGGAGAATCTGTATGTTCAGGTTATCGGCGCTGGGCACGTGTTCAGCCCTGTCAGCTTGCGCCCTGTTGCTGGGCTCCTGCGGCGGCGGAGGTTCTGCATCGATGTCGATGTCGACCTTGAACCTCGGCCTTACCGACGCACCGGTCAGCGGCGTCACCAAAGTATGGATCCAATTCACCGGCGTTGAGGTCAAACCGGCCGGCGGCAATCCGATTGACTTCACGTTCTCGCCCGAAAAGGCCTTCGATCTCCTGACCCTGCAGGGGGGCACCACCGCCACCTTCCTCAATGGAACCACGGTTCCCGCAGGACAGTACGAATGGGTGCGCCTGATGGTGGACACGAAGCCCGGTGCGTCCTACGTGGTGGACTCCACGGGCCAGCACGACCTGACCATCCCAAGCGGAGCTGAGACGGGTCTCAAGCTCATTCAGGGCTTCACCATGCCGGTCGGCGGCGTGGCGAACTTCACGGTCGACTTTGTCCTCAGTAAATCCCTGATCGCGCCGCAGGGCCTGTCTCCCGACTACCTTCTCAAGCCGGTTCTGCGGCTCGTCGACAACGCTCAGGTGGGCACGATCAGCGGGACCTTCCAGGCGACGACCCTGTCGACACAGCCCCATTGCAGCAGCACGCAACCGCCGGTCGTCTACGTGTACGTGAATACGGGAGCCGTCGTTACACCGGACGACATCTACAACTCACCCGACGCGACGGACCTGGCGTCGGCGGCGCAGCCTTTGACGACCGCGACTGCGGCGCTCAATTCGATGAGTGACTACGCGTACAGCATCGCGTTCCTGCCGGCCGGGGCCTACACCGTGACATTCACGTGCGATCCGGACGACCCGACGGTCGATGAAAGCGCCACACCGGGTCTCATCCAGTTCGCAACCCCGCAAGCGGTTGCCGTCACCGCGAACATGACGACGATGGTCAACTTCTAAACGCGCCGCGGGGTCAGCCCTGCAATTCCCGCTGGTGGGCCGCGACCATGTCCGCGAGGCTCTCGAAGCGAAAGTCATAGTCCGGGGTGCCGGCGGGTGGCAGCGTCGCGCCCCACCCCTGTCGCTCATGCCGGCGGTCGATCCACGCGCAGGCCAGACCTAAGGCCTTTGCCGGCGCGTGGTCGTGGTAGAGGCTCTGCGCGGTGTGCAGGATCTGCCGCCGGCCAAACCCGAGCTTCGCCAGCGTGTCGATCAGATAGCGGAAATTGCGCGGGTCGGGTTTGTACGAGCCTATATCCTGCGCGGTGCAGATGGCATCGAAGCCGACCCCGAGCTTCACGTTGCTGCCTGCGAAGCTTTCACGATCGACGTTCGACAGGATCACCAGCTTGTAATGGCGCTTGAGGTACTGCAGTGCCGCGGGTGTGTCGGCGAACGCCGGCCACCGTGGCACCGATGTGCCGAACGCCCCGTGATCTGAGGGCGTGAGCGTGACACCCCATTGCCGCGCGAGCCGCCGGTGCACCTCGGCCAGCAGCTCCGGGTACAGCATGGCGGGGGTCGCCGCCTGCTGTGCCGCCTCGTGCTGCGCGAACTGCGCCAGTGCCTCTTCGCGCCCGGGAGGAGTGTTCGCGGCCCGCAGCAGCGGCTGCAGGGCAGCGTACAGGCCGGTCTCCCAGTCGATCAGGGTTCCATAGCAATCGAACGTGAGCACTCTGAAGTCGGACAGTTTCACAGGTTGATCGTCCCCCGACCGAGCTCGATGACGTCGCCGCTCACGAAGATCTGGCGCTCCGCGTCCACCCGCAGCCGCAGCGCCGACGGCCGTCCGGTGTACTCGCCTTGAGAGATTTCAAACTCGCAGGGCAGCGTGCGACCCATCGCGAGACACCAGCCGCCCAGGTTCGCCGTCGCCGAACCGGTCGCGGGATCTTCCAGCGCGGAACCGCCGTGCGGAAAGAAAAAGCGCGCCAGGAGCCCGGCGCCGCACGGCGCAAATACATATGCCATGCTGTGACCGTCGGCGCTTGCGAGCTGCGCGAGCAGCTCGGCGCGCACCCGCACGCGCCGCACCGCGGCCTCGCTCTTCAGTGGCACGACGAGCTGCTCCGTGCCCGCGTTCACCCACAGCGGCCGCTCGCCGATGTCGCGCTCGTCGAGTCCCAGGATCGCCGCCAGCGTCAGGCGCGGCTCCTGCACTTCGCGCCAGCTGGGCGCCTTGGCCTGCAGCGTCCAGCGGTCCCCGGCGGCACGCACCGTGATGATCCCCGCGGGCATTTCCAGGGTCAGCCGCTCTCCGCCCAAGCCGAGCGCGCGGCACACGTGCGCCGTGCCGAGCGTCGGATGCCCGGCGAAGGGCATTTCGTAGCTGGGCGTGAAAATCCTCACCCGGGCGCTGGCGCGCTCGGAGGGCAGGATGAAGGTGGTCTCCGACAGATTGAACTGCAGCGCCAGCGCCTGCATGCTTGCGGCATCGAGCGTCTGCGCCCGCTCGAAGACGCACAGGGGATTACCGCTCAGGGGGACGCGTCCCTGCGTGAACACGTTCACGATACGATAGGCGTACGCACTCATTGCGGAACGAATTCTATCCTCACACCGGCGCGATCACAGCCATGATGACCGAGTTGCTGTTCCGGGATGACGCCTATCTCAAGACCGCCACCGCGCGGGTGCTTGCCGCCGGTGAGCGCGGCATCGAGCTCGACCGGACCGTGTTCTATCCGCAGGGCGGCGGGCAGGCGGGTGACAGCGGCACGCTGCTGCGGGCCAGCGGCGAACCCTTGGCTATCACCGATACGCGTAAGGGAGACGCACCCGATCGCGTCCTGCACGTTGTGCCGCCGGGGAGCTCCCTGCCGCAGCCCGGCGAAGCGGTCGCCCTGCAGATCGACTGGCAGCGGCGCTACCAACTGATGCGTCTGCACACGGCGCTGCACCTGCTGTCGTGCGTGATCGTGGCGCCGGTCACGGGCGGCAACATTGTTGCCGACAAGGCGCGCCTGGATTTCGACATCGAGTTCGCCCTGCTCAACGCCGCGCGGATCGAGAGTGAGACCAACGCGCTGATCGCCTCGGGCGTCGCCACCGAGAGCGTCTGGATCACCGACGCCGAGCTCGACGCCCAGCCGGAGCTCGTCAAGACCATGAGCGTGCAGCCGCCGCGCGGCGCCGGCCGGGTGCGGCTGCTCAAGATTCCGGGAATCGACCTGCAGCCGTGCGGCGGCACGCATGTTGCCAACATCGCCGAGATCGGCGGGATCCGCGTGTTGCGGATCCGCAGCGAAGGCAAGCACAACAAGCGCGTGGAGATCGCGCTCACTGGTAGCGGCTGACCTCAAGACCGTTGCCGACCGCGAGCAGCACCGAGCTCATATCGGCGGCCACGCGCACCCGCTCCCGATAGGCGCGCGCATGGGCCCGTGCGCTCTCAGGCTGCAGCATGTTGTCGGCGACAATGATCGCACCCTGCGCCAGCTTCGGATGCAGCAGCTCGAACACCGGCACGTACAGGTTCTTCCACAGATCGATCAGCACGAAATCGAATGGTCCCGCGAGCTGCCCGAGCGATGCGAGCGCATCGCCGATGCGAAACTCGACGTACTGCGCGAGCCCGGCGCGCGCCAGTTGCGTGAGCGCATACTCGGTCTTGGCGGCCTGCAGCTCGAGCGAGACGACCTTGCCGCCGATCGCCCGCGCCGCTTCCGCGAGCCAGGTCGTGGAGTAGCCGTACGAGCTGCCCACTTCCAGGATCCGGCGGGCCTCACCTTCCTTGACCAGCAGATTCATCAGCGTGCCGGCTGCCCGCCCCACGGGTAGCAGCATCTCATCGCGCCGCCGCATACTTTCCTCGGCAGACAGCGTGCTCCAGAGCTTCTCCTCACGCTGGGCCCGTGCCTCGTACTCCTCGAGTACCGCCCACACCGTCTGGTCCATCGATCCCGGATCCCGCATGCTCACTCCTTAATCGTCACGCCGCACCGGAGAAATACTCCTGCAACGAGGCGACCCCCAGCCGCTTCGCCTCGAACAGGCTCTCGAGATGTTCGCGCGAGTTGACCAGCCCGCGCGCGCGCAGGATGCCCTGCTCGTCGAGCAGTGCGGCGAACGGCAGGCGGCCGACCTGGTACGCCAGCCCCAGGGCCGCCGACACCACGTAGGGAATGCCGTCGAGCCCCTGGCTGCTCACGAACTGACGCTGCTCGAGGGTATTGCCGTCGCTCGCCAGGATCACGTCCATCCAGGCGCGCTCATCCTTGCGGCTGGACTTGACCGCTGGCAGCAGGGACTTGCACACCGGGCAGGTCGGAGACACGAACAGCAGCAGCGTACTGCGACCGTCCGCGCGTGCGGCACCAACCTGGTGAGCATGCCCCTCGAGGTCGGCCACTTCCAGGACCGGCGCCGGCTCACCGACCGCAGGGCCGCGATTGAGCATGAGCGCACCGGCCGGCGCAATGCGCTCGTGCAGCACGCCCAGTTGCCGCACCAGCGCCAGTACTACGGCCGACAACACCAGCACCAGAATCCACAGCACCACATTGGAGACCGCCAGCGCCGTCATCACGAGCCTCGCAACAGAGCGGTACGCGGCGTGACCTGGGCGAGCAAGCGGTCGAGACTCATATATAAGAGTGCGGCGACTGCGGTCCCCGCCCCGATGGTGAGCGCGTCAGCCGCCGCCAGCGGCCGCGCGATCCAGGGCAGCAGCATCGCCCCGAGCAACCCCGCCAGCAGCAGATTGCGCCACACCATCCAGGCGGCAATCGGTCGTCGCTCGTGCGGGCCGCCGCAGCCGCAGGCCAGATCGCGACGGCCGCGCTGCAGATTGATCGCGATCGCAGCAGCGTAAGCCACCAGCAGCGCCGCGCCCGCCGCGCTCGCGCCGTCACGCGAGCGGCGAGCGAGCAGCCCCACGCCCACCGTCAACTCGAGCGCCGGCACCAGCCATGACAAGCGCGCAACACCACCCGGCAGCAAGTGGTAGGCACGAAACACCTCGGCGAAGCGTTGCAGACTGCGCAGCTTGTTAAGCGCGGCGCTCACAAACAACAGCGCAAACGCTCCAGCGAGCATTGCGCCAATGGCCGGGTCGATCATGGTGCGCACATCATAAACCACTCACCCGTGTAGTATCGCTGCACACCGCGCATGCGAACGGGTTCGCCTCATGAACGCCCTGCATCTGCCGAACGCTGAATTCCGCTCCCTGGCCGCACGCGTGACGGACATCGCCGCCGACCTGCTCGCCGGGCTCGACGAGATGCGAGCTTTCCCAGCGGTGCGCGCTGAGCAGGTGGCGCGGGCATTCGGGGCGCCGCTGCCCGAGGAGGGTCTGCGGGCGCGCGCGCTCGATGCGCTGGGTGAGGTGCTCGCCCTGTCGCGCGCGCCGACACCACGCTTCTACGGGTACGTGCTCGGCTCGGGTGAGCCGGTGGCGGCGCTCGCGGATCTGCTGGCGAGCATCCTGAATCAGAACGTCACGGCCTGGCGCTCGGCGCCGGCGGCCGTGACCATCGAACGGCAGATCGTGCGCGGCCTCGCGGGCGCGCTCGGCTGCGAGGGTTTCAGCGGCAGCCTGTGCGGCGGCGGTTCCATGGCCAACCTGATGGGGCTCGCCATGGCGCGCGAGGCGCAGCTGCCCGCCAACGAAAGCGGCGCTCAGCCCGGCGTGGTGTACGCCTCGAGCGAAGTGCACATGTCGATACCCAAGGCGATGGCGCTGCTCGGACTGGGGCGCGAGAACCTGCGGCTGATCGGCACGGATGAAGGCTATCGCCTGGACCCGCGAGCGCTGCGCGCGGCCATCGCCGCGGACCGCTGCGCGGGACGCAAGCCTCTGGCCGTAGTCGCCACCAGCGGTACCGTCAACACGGGAGCGATCGATCCGCTGTCCGACATCGCCGCGGTGTGTCGCGAACAGCAGCTGTGGCTGCATGTCGACGGCGCGTACGGCGCGCTCGCCGCGCTCGCGATTCCCGAACAATTCACCGGCTTGAGTGCTGCGGACTCCCTGTCGCTCGATCCTCACAAGTGGCTATACCAGCCGCTCGACTGCGGCATGCTGCTGTTCAGGAGCGCGCCTGCTGCGCGCACCGCGTTTTCCTTCACCGGCGACTATGCGAAGTCGCTCGCACAGGACCCGCTGGAGGCCTTCGCGTTCTTCGACGAGTCGCTGGAACTGTCACGCCGCTTCCGGGCGCTGAAGTTATGGTTGTCGCTGCGCTACCACGGGCTTGCGGCGTTTCGCAGCGCGATCCGCACCGACCTGCGACATGCGCAGAATCTCGCCGGGCTGATCCGCAGCACGCAAACGCTCGAACTGCTCGCACCGGTCGAGCTCAGCGCCGTGTGCTTCCGCTACCGGCAGGGCGAGCCGGGTGCGGCAGCTGATCAGTTGAACGCAGCGATCCTCAAGCGCGTCATCGAGCGCGGACGGGTGTACCTGTCCAACGCGACGCTCAGGGGACGATTCGCGCTGCGTGCGTGCTTCGTCAATCACCGCACCACCGACCACGATGTCAGTGAGATCGTGCCCGAGGTGCTGCAGGCGGCGCGCGAAGTGCTCAGCGGCTGCAGCTAACGCAGATCCTCCTCCCAGAACTCCTGCGACCGTCGCGTCGCATCCGTCCCGCGCGCCTGCTCGAGTTTGCGCAATTCGACGCGGCGGATCTTCCCCGAGATGGTCTTGGGCAGCAGCGCGAATTCGAGCCGCCGGATGCGCTTGTAGGGCGAGACGCGCTCGCGCACGTGCCGCAGGATCGCGCGGGCGGTGTCGGCGTCCGGGCTGCAGTGCGCTGCCAGCACCACGAACGCTTTCGGCACCGACAGGCGCAGCGGGTCGGGGCTCGGCACGACCGCGGCTTCGGTCACCGCGGGATGCTCGATCAGCACACTCTCGAGCTCGAAGGGGCTGATGCGGTAGTCGGAGGATTTGAAGACATCGTCCATGCGACCGACGTAGGTCAGGTAGCCTTCCGCATCGCGCGAGGCCACATCCCCGGTGTGGTAGTAGCCGTCGCCCATGGCGCTGGCATTGCGCGCGGGATCATCCAGATACCCCTGCATGAGCCCGAGTGGTCGCTGCGCCAGGTCGATGCAGATCTCGCCCTCCTCGCTCACGCGCCCGTCCGCGCCGAGCAGCACGATCGGGTATCCGGGCAGCGGGCGCCCCATCGAGCCCAGTTTGACCGGCTGCCCCGGCGGGTTGCCGACTTGCGCGGTGGTTTCGGTCTGACCGAAACCGTCACGGATGGTGAGGCCCCAGGCATCGCGCACCTGTCCGATCACCTCGGGGTTGAGCGGTTCGCCCGCGCTCGCGAGTTCGCGCAGCGACACGCGCCAGGCGCGCAAGTCGTGCTGGATGAGCATCCGCCACACCGTCGGTGGTGCGCAGAAGCTCGTCACGCGACAACGCACCAGCTGCTCAAGCAGTGCCCGGGCGTCGAAACGCTCGTACTGATACGCCAGAATGGTCGCCTGCGCATTCCAGGGTGCAAAGAAGCTCGACCAGGCGTGCTTCGCCCAGCCCGGTGAGCTCAGATTCAGATGCACGTCTCCGGGCTGCAGTCCCAGCCAGTACATGGTCGACAGATGCCCGACCGGATAGCTCACGTGCGTATGCGCGACGAGCTTCGGCAGTGCGGTGGTGCCGGAGGTGAAGTACAGGAGCAGCAGATCCTCGGCACGCGTCGGCGCTTGCGCCGCGAACTGCGCGGCGGCGGCCTGCGAGCGATCGTACCCCACCCAGCCCTGCACGCCTCGTCCCACGGCGATCCGCAGCGGCGCACCCGGCAATCCGGCGAAGCGCCCCGCTAGGTCCGCATCGGTCACGATTGCCTTCACCTGGCCGCGCTCGAGACGATCGCGCAGATCTTCGCGCTCCAGCAGCGTCGTGGCCGGGATCATGACCGCGCCGAGCCTGATGGCCGCGAGCATCGTTTCCCACAGCGGCACGCTGTTCGGCAGCATGATGAGCAGGCGATCCCGCGCGCGCAGGCCCTCGGAGGCGAAGAAGTTCGCGACCTGCGCAGAGCGTCGCGCCAGCTCGGAGAATGTCAGCGATTGATCGCCGCCCGCGTCATCGACGACGCGCAATGCGGGGCTGTCGTTGTTGGCGGCGACCCCATCGAAGTAGTCGCGCACCCAGTTGAATTCCTCAAAAACCGGCCAGCGAAACTCCCGCTGCGCGCCCATCCAGTCCTCCCTGAAGCGCAGCAGCTGATCCCGCACCTCGATAAACCGGCCTCTGGTGCTCATGACGGCGCCCTTCCCCCCAAGCCGCGCGAGCTTAACATCGCGCTTGAGCGCTTAGCGCGTGGCGGCACACCGGCCTCGCCTGGCGCCGCAACGGATCGAATATTCTTGTGATTTAATAATGGCTTGCGAGCGGAAATGCACGTAGGATCCGCGCCATGAATGCGGCCCGTCTCGAAGCGTTCACCGATGGCGTGGTCGCCATCATCATCACCATCATGGTGCTGGAGATCAGGGTCCCGCACGGCAGTGACCTCGCGGCGCTGCAGGCGGATCTACCGGTGCTTTCCGCTTACGTCTTGAGCTACGTGAACGTCGGAATTTTCTGGAACAACCACCACCATATGCTGCACGTCACCGAGCGCGTCAACGGCAAGGTGCTGTGGGCCAACCTGGCGCTGTTGTTCTGGCTGTCGCTGGTACCGTTCGTGATCCGCTGGATAGACGAGATGGGATTCACCGCCCTGCCGACGGCCGCCTATGGTGTGGTGTTGCTGTGCGCTGCGGTGAGTTATCAGATACTGCAACAGCAGCTCATCGCCTATAACGGCCGCGACTCGCGCCTGGCGGCCGCGGTCGGCGCCGATTTCAAGGGCAAGGCGTCCCTGATCCTGTATCTCGCCGCCATCGTGCTGGCGTTCGTGCGACCGTGGATGGCGATCACGCTGTATGTGGCGGTGGCGCTGCTCTGGCTCGTGCCGGACCGGCGCATCGAGTCACTCGTGAGGAAGTAACACCATGCTGGAACGCATTGAAACACGTGCCGCCGAAATCGGCGGCGGGCTCATCATCAGGCGTGCTCTGCCCAGCCGGCCGCGCCGCATGGTCGGAGCCTGGTGCTTCCTCGATCACGCCGGGCCGATGGAGTTCGGACGCGGTGGTGGCATGGGCGTCGGACCGCACCCGCACATCGGGCTGCAGACGTTCACCTGGATGATCGAGGGCGCGGTGATGCACCGTGACAGCCTCGGCAATGAGCAGCTGATCACGCCCGGCCAGGTCAACCTCATGACGGCGGGCCGCGGCATTGCCCATGCCGAGGACTCTGACCCCGCCGCTGGCGGCCGCCTGCATGCCGTTCAGTTGTGGATCGCGCTGCCCGATGCGCAGCGCCACCGCGCGCCGGCCTTCCGGAACTATCCGCACCTGCCCCTCGTCGAGCTCGGCGGCTTCAGCGTGCGGGTGCTGGCCGGCAGCGCCTTCGGTCACATCTCGCCCGCCGAGGTCTATTCACCGCTCGTGGGCCTGGATCTGGCCGCCGCCGGCCCTGCCCGCATCAGCGTGCCCCTGACGGCCTCCTTTGAGCACGCCGCCCTGGTGCTGAGCGGAGCGGCGAGCATCGAAGATGAAGCGCTGACACCCGGCACGCTGCTCTACCTCGGCAGCGCCCGCGAGCGGCTCGCGCTGAGGTGCGAGGCGGCGGCGCGCATCATCCTGGTGGGCGGCGCGCCGTTCGGCGAAGACATCCTGTTGTGGTGGAACTTCGTTGCACGGCACGCGCAGGAGATGGAGCAAGCGGCGCGGGACTGGAATACCGGGCAGCGATTCGGCGCGGTCCACGGCAGTCCCTCACCGCGTCTGACCGCCCCAAGGGTCACCGGACTACACTTGCGCCCCGCCAGTTCGTAAAACGCGCCGCGTCTACTTGAAGACGACCGTCCGGCCGCCGTTCAGAAATACGCGATGCTCGGTCGCGTAGCGCACCGCCGCCGACAGCGCGCGCCGTTCGGAATCCCGGCCGGCCGCGACCAGCATGTCGGGCGTGTAGCCGTGGTCGACGCGCTCGACGATCTGCTCGATGATCGGACCCTCGTCGAGATCGTGAGTCACGTAATGGGCGGTGGCACCGATCACCTTGACGCCGCGGTCATAGGCCTGGTGGTAGGGTTTCGCACCCTTGAATCCCGGCAGAAACGAGTGGTGAATGTTGATGGCGCGCCCCCGCAGTCGGCTGCACAGACCGTCCGACAGGATCTGCATGTAGCGCGCGAGCACCACCAGCTCGGTGCGCGTCGAATCGATGAGCTCCAGCAGACGCCGCTCCTGTTCGGGTTTGCTGGCCGCGGTGAGCGGCAGGTGAAAGAACGGCAGGTTGTGGCGGGTCGCAGTCGGCTGCAGCGTCACGTGGTTCGACACCACCGCCGTGATGTCCATTTTGAGTTCAGCGGTGCGATGCCGGTAGAGCAGATCCTCCAGGCAGTGATCGAGGTTCGACACCATGATGAGTACCCGGGTGCGGTCGCGGGTATCGTGGATGCGCCATTCCATCTCCTCGGGGGTGGCGATCGCCTGGAATTCCTGCCGCAGCCGCCCCAGATCGACCGCTTCGCCCGCTACGCCGCAAAACGTGATGCGCACGAAGAAACGCTGCGAGATCGTATCGTCGAACTGGTGCATCTCGATCAGGTAGAAGCGCCGCGCAGCCAGGAAACCCGTGATCGCCGCGGTAGTGCCCATGCGGCTCGGGCAACTCGCGCTCAGCACATACGGTTGATCAGTCGCAAACCTCACGCACGCGCTCCTCGCACCATGTCGGGGTCGCAAGCCTGACAGCGCCTGATGCCGGGCTCTGATCCAAATGGGACTGCCTCTGGCGCGTACGCGTCATGGCCTCGCATCCAAGCGCCAGATCTCGATGAGGTAGAACGCTGCGCAAGCGGCCGGGGCGGTGAGGTCGCAGCGCAAGTGCCCCTCGATCAGCAGCGCATCCAGTTTCACAAGGTCCGCGTCCTGTGCTGCGCAGCGCACGCTGAGGTCCGACAGCGCGACGATCACGCACGTACCCGCGCGCGGCGTCAGCCGGATGGGCGCGGGCGCAATGCGGCGCTCGAATCTGCACTCGAAGCGGCCTCGCCGCGTCATGACGTTCAGGTCGGTCACCGGCCCGCCGACCGGGTCGGCGAACGCCGGCACATCCCCGGGGAACTGTAGTGGCGGCGTGTCGGGCGAGACCCTCAGCGCAACACCTTCGTCTATCGACAGCGACAGGCAGCCCTCAAGCACGGCCATGCGCCGCTCGATGCCCGGAAAACGCGAGAACGGACCCGCGCTATGAATCTCCGCGATGCTTACGCGCCAGTCGAAATGACACACATCACTCCCGGGCGGGTGTGCGGCGACTTCGCGCGTCACGCCTCCACCGTTCTTCCAGGGAAGCGCTTGTCGCTCCGCGGCGCGCAGGATCCGGCCGTGGCGCAGACCGCGCCTCATGCGCGCGCCCTCACGCGCCGGGAAATGCCACCGAAAAACTTCCGTCGCGGCTCTGCGGCGTTCCCGGCTCGATCTCGTAGTAGTCACCCTTGTCGGCGACGAAGATATGGCAGGCGACCGTAAGGCCCCGGGAGTCGTCGAGGCTCCCCGCCGCGATGCTGATGTAGTCGCGTCCCACTGCCTCCCAGAACAACGTGGAGCCGCAACGGCCGCAAAACCCACGGCGCGCCTCATTCGAGGCCGCGTACCACTTCAGTTCGCCCTCCGCCAGCAGGCGAAACTCGGCGCGTCGCGCCGCCGTGGCGGCCATGAAATGTCCGGTCATGCGCCGGCACTGCGTGCAATGACACATGACGACCGGTCGCAGAGCGCCGGCGACGCGGTAGCGGACGGCGCCGCACAGGCAGCCTCCGGTGCGGATCGTCATGCCTATCCTGTCCCGAGTCTCTGCGCCAGATACACGAAGCTGAGCGCCCACATCTCGGCCGCCTGCTTGTGGTTGGCTGCGGCCGCGTGGCCGCCATCGGTGTTCTCGTAGAACAGCACCTCGTGACCCTGGGCTTCCATGCGCGCGGCCATCTTGCGCGCGTGCACCGGCGTGACGCGATCGTCGCTGGTGGCCGTGACGAAGAACACCGGCGGATAGCTCTTGCCCGCCCTCACATTCTGATAAGGCGAGTATTTCATGATCCAGCCGCGGTCGGCGGCCCGGGCGGGATCACCGTATTCCGCAGCCCACGAGGCGCCCGCGCCGATGTGGGTGTAGCGGATCATGTCGATCAGCGGCACCTGGCAGACCACGGCACCGAACAGATCCGGCCGCTGCACCATGTTGGCGCTCACCAGCAGGCCGCCGTTTGATCCGCCCATGATGGCGAGCTGCCGGGGCGTGGTGATGCCGCGCTTCACGACGTCCTGCGCCACCGCCTGGAAATCGTCATAAGCCTTCTGCCGGTTCTGCAGGAGCGCCGCCTGGTGCCACGCCGGTCCGTATTCACCACCGCCGCGAATATTGGCGACCACGAAAACGCCGCCCCTGCTCAGCCACAGCATGCCGAAGTTCGGCGAGTAGCTGGGTGTCTCGGAGACTTCGAAACCGCCATAGCCGTAAAGCACGGTGGCCGCCGGGCCGGTGAGGGTTTTCCTGCGTGTCACGAAGTACGGTATCTGCGTGCCGTCCCGCGAGGTCGCGAAGAACTGCTCGGTCATCAGATTCGAGGCATCGAAGCGTGCGGGCAGCGACTTGATCGCCACCGGCGTGCCATCACCCGGATCGGCATACAGGGTCGTCGGCGTGGTGTAGCTCTCGAAGCGGAACTGTGCTTCCGGGCCCCAGGCGTTCGCCGCCACGATGTGCGTCGAGCCTCCGGTGGGAAGGGCCAGCGTCGTGTGACTCCACACCCCGTCCGCACCCAAGCGAAACGCCTGAATGCTGCCGGTCACGTCGTGATAGATCGAGGCATAGACGGCATCACGCCCGGCGGCGACCTCGTCGATCGCGCTCCTGGCATCCGGCGTGTAGAGGACCGCGACGGAATTGCCCGCGGCAGTCGCTGCGCTTTCCGGAACGCGATACGCGATCAGCGAACCCTTGGCGATCGGCGCGGCACCGGGCGGCGTCCAGTCCTCACGCAGGGTGAAAATGAGATTTCGGCCCTGCGCGCCCTTCAGATCGGCGCCGAGCGGCAGCGGCAATTGCCGGGTGGTGCCGTCGGCCGCGATGGAGTGATACTCGGCGGAAAAGAAACTGACGTCGCGCTGCAGCAGCTCGATGGTACCGGCAGAATCATGGAACACGACGCCCTGCACACCGACGTCGCCATGTTTGCCCTGGTAGATCATCCTGGCGTCGGCGAGCGGCTCGCCGCGCTTCCACAGCTTCACGATGCGCGGATAGCCGGAAGCGGTCATGGAGCCGGGACCGAAATCGGTTGCGCACAGCACCGTGTCCTCGCCCAGGTAGCTGATGGAGGATTTTGCCTCCACCAGCCGAAAGCCGTCCTTCACGAACGCCTTCGCGGCCGGATCGAACTCGCGCACCACCGCCGCATCTCCGCCGCCGCGCGAAAGATGCAGCAGGCAATGCTTCAGCGAGGGCGTGCATTCCGCGCCCTTCCACACCCAGTTCTCGCGCTCGTCCGCCGCGAGCTGGTCCAGATCGAGCAGGATGTCCCAGTCGGGCGCCGCTTTCGCATAGTCCGCGATGCCCGTTCGCCGCCAGACTCCCTTGGGATGCTGCGCGTCCTGCCAGAAGTTGAAAACGTACTGATGGTCGAGGTCGCCGTAGGGAATACGGTCGCTCGCATCCATCACCCCGAGAATCGCGTCGTAGTCCTTCTGATAGCGTGGATCAGCCTGGAGAATCGCGGTGGACCTGGCGTTCTGCGCTTTCACCCATTCGAGGGGCTTGGCGCCGTGGATATCTTCGAGCCACAGATACGGATCGGTGGCCCCGGCGTGTTCCTGATGCTTCCTGTTCACGCTGTCCGCTCCCGCGGCGCTGTCCGCTGCCATCGCCGTCCCGCCGATGGCGCCCACCCCAACCAAAGCCATGGCCACCACGGATCGCCGCCTGTTCACGTACCCGCTCACTGACTCGCTCCTTACTTCCCAACACCTGGCCTCACGGCTGCTGCCAGGACTCGGTGGGCACATCGCTCGGCACCGGCAGCGATCGGATGTACGTGACCAGGGTCCAGACTCCCTCAGCCCCCAGTGTGCCGCCGAATGCCGGCATGCCCTTTGGACGACCGTAGTAGATTGAGTTGAACACCTCGGCATCCGCGCCGCCGTAGCGCCAGCGTCCGTCTGCCAGATTCGGTGCGACCCATCCGCCCCCATCGCCCCCGTGGCAACCGTCGCAATTCATCGCGGTAAACAGCAGCGCACCGCTCTTCGCCACCGCCCGGTCGCCCTGATGAGGATTGCGCAGCGTAGCGCCGGCCGGGGCAATGCCACCGGCTGCAAGATGCGCTTCGTAACGAATCGCAGGCGGCGGGGCGCCGGCCTGCTGCGAGGGCGCCGCAGCGTGCCGGCCGCAGGACGCCACCGCGAGGCACGACAGCAACGACGGCGCAAGTATGGCTCGCATGTGCCGCGTCACAGACCGAAGATCCAGATCATGCCTCCCTGGCTCGTATGGCGCGCGATATCCTTGAGAAAATCCGCCGGCGGGCGCACGTCGGCGGGGTCGTCCGAGCGAGTATCTCCCGACAGCAGTGCCCAGTCCCCGCCGAAACCAGCATACACCGCCACGTACTGCCTGCCGTCGGGGCCGCGGTAGGTGATCGGGTTGCCGACGACACCGGAACCAACCTTGAACTTCGACAACACCTTCCCCGTCCTGGCATCCACCGACTTGAACCAGCCGTCGAGCGTGCCGTAGAAGGCCACATCCCCGGCGGTCACCAGCGCGCCGCTCCAGTTCGGATAAGGCTCCTTGTTCTCCCAGACTTTCCTCCCGGTCGCCGCATCCCACGCCATGAACGCCCCGAGGTTCCCGCCGGGACCGGCAAAGTAGGGACTGGTGACGCCCACAAAGGGCGTTCCCTTCAGGTGGGACGCGCGCGTGGCTGCATAGTCCATGCACAGGTTGTTGGTCGAAGTGTAGAAAAGATGGGTACGCGGTGAATACGCTGCCGGCGAGGACGGGCTTACGCCGCCCTCGAGACTGGGACAGATGCCCTTCACATTGCCCCGGGATGCGCCGGTCTGTTTCGCCGGATCCAGCACCGGCCGCCCGGTGGTCAAATCCACCGCCTTCGCCCAGTTGACCGGCGCGAACGCGGCGGCGATAAGCAGTCGCCCCGTCGTCCGATCCAGCGTGTACGCGAAGCCGTTCTTGTCGAAATGCACCAGCGCTTTGGTTCGCTTTCCGGCCACCGTCAGATCGGCCAGAATCATCGCGCCGGCGGCGTCGTAGTCCCAGTTGTCGTGCGGCGTGAACTGATACGCCCACACCAGAGCTCCGTCCCCCGGTTTGCGCGCCAGCACGCTGGCACTCCACTTGTTGTCTCCGAGCCGCTGCTCGGGGTCATAGGGCGACGCGTTGCCCGTGCCGTAATAGACGAGATCGAGCTCGGGATCGTAGGACATCGATCCCCAGACGGGAGCGCCGCCGGTGTGCCAGCTGTCATTGGCCCAACTGCGCGCACCCAGGTCAGCACCGCTGTCGTACGGCGGCTTGAAGGTACCTGCGCGGACCAGCATGTCCGCGTCCGGACCGATGTTGCGCCCGGTCCAGACCGTGCGCCCGCTCTTGAGGTCCAGGCCCTTGACCCATCCGTAGATCCCGAACTCACCGCCCGCTGCGCCGACGATGACGCGATCCTTGACCACCAGGGGTGCCATGGTCGTGGTCTCGCCATTGCTGACGTCGGCGATCTGAGTGTTCCACAGCTCCCGGCCGGAGTTCGCCTCGACGGCCACGGTGTGACCGTCGAGCAGGTTATAGATGATCTTCCCGTCTGCGTAGAAGGCGCCGCGATTGACGGCGTCGCAGCAGGAGATCCCGATTGCGTTCGCGCTCACGTCCGGCCGATATTTCCATCGCAGCGGATATCCCTCCCTGGTCAGATCGAATGCGTACAGCACATTGGGCCACGGCGTGACGACATACATGGTGTCGCCGACTACCAGCGGCTGGCCCTCGTGTCCTCCGAGCACGCCCGTGGAGAAGGTCCATACGGGATGCAGTGAGCTGGCATTCTGCGCAGTGATCCCGGCGAGGCCGCTGTAGCGGGTCGCAGCGTAGTCCTTGGACGGCATCGTCCATTGGCCATCCTCGCCGGCCGGCGCCTGAGCGCCGGCGGCGCGCACGCCATCGCCGTTGACGGCCACTGCACCGAGGCAGCCCAGCATCGCCATGAGCGCCGCCCGCGACATCCTCACGTCCCCTGATTCCACGCTAGTGGTTTGTAGCAAGCGTGGGACCGCCAACGGCGCAGGTCAAGACCCCGCACGCTCTCACTTCCCGGAGCGCCGCCCCGGCAGCCTCAACGAGACCGACGGACTCTAAGCGCGCACGGAATCTGAGCTTCGACATGCGCGGCGGATTGCCGCTTGCCAGTGCTCGACTTGCCGCGGCTTGCTTCGTCGCCGCGTGTGGTTCGCGCTGACTTCAGGACGAGAGCCGTGATCCCGCCAGCCGACCTTGAGCCGGCGAGGTACAGAACGGCGGCTCCGATGCAGGCCGGACACATATCAGTATTGAATCTTCGGAAACCAATCGCCGGCGCCGCCGGGCAGGAGATCGAACAGGTGCCAGACCGTGCAGAAATCATCGCCGGGGCTGAAGCTCGCATCCGACACCCGGATGATCTTCTGTCCCTTGCGTTGAAACACCGAGACCCCCGGCCGCCAGCCAATCCTGCGGGGAAACGACGCGGTGGGTGGTCATGGGCATGGTCCTCGTTGCCTTGAATTCACTTTCCTCGCGCCGGCCGCCTGCCGCCATGCTTGCGGCGCGGCTCGGCCGCAGGCAGCGCGTCGATGTGCGCCAGCGTGGCCGCCAGCGTGTCGAACTGCTCCTGCCAGTACTTGCTGTAGCGGTTCATCCACACCGCGGCCTCATAAAGGGACCCGACATCGAGGCTGCACCTGCTGATCCGTCCGCTGCGCGCCTGCAGCACGAGGCCGGCGCGCACCAGCACCTGGATGTGGCGCGAAACGGCCTGCAACGAGATCTCGTACGCGGAGGCGAGCTCCGACACCAGCAGCGCGTGCCCATCCAGACGCTCCAGGATGCTCCGGCGCACCGGGTCGGCCAGTGCGAAAAAGACCGAATCGAGCCGCGCCTCATCGGCGCCGGGCGAGGCGCTCTCGGAGACCAGCTGCAGCGGCACGGGTTTAATAATCATCTGGTGTGTTTAATATCATCTCCTCGGTTGACAGTCAACATACTGATTGAATATGGAGCGTTATGGATTCGCACCAGTGGGTAGTTGGTCGCGGCCCGCACGTCCCGCCGCAACGCAGCAATCAACCGCGAATCGACTCGAATAGGTTAGCCGGGCACCTGTGGTGTCTTGAGGATTATTGTACGTTGTCCGATGTTAGGGCGTGGCCGGTGTGAGACCTCGCCTGACAGGCAGGCAGTCGGTCGAAGCCTATTAGCGGCAACTCCAACAGGGCTTTGCCATCGTGAAATCAATATCGAACAACGCGGCGGCGCAGGCGGGACCGGATCGGCCCGCATCGCGGTGTGCACCAGGCCCACTAGCGTGACCTCGTCAGCGCCAAAGACTTCCAGGGATGCCGACAGCCGTCTGATCAGCGCAGTGTGGCCAGGCCAGGCCTATCCGCGCGGCGCGACCTGGGACGGTGAAGGTGTGAATTTCTCGCTGTTTTCGGACAACAGCGACAAGGTCGAGCTGTGCATATTCGATTCCACCGGCCGACACGAAATCCAGCGCATCGAGGTTCGCGAGCGCACCGATGGAAACTGGAACGCCTATCTGCCGGAAGCGCGTCCCGGCTTTCTGTACGGTTACCGGGTCTACGGCCCTTACGATCCGGGGCGCGGGCATCGCTTCAATCCCAACAAGCTCCTGATCGAACCCTATGCCAAGGCCTTGCACGGTTCCCTGGTCTGGAGCGATGCGCACTTCGGCTATCGGACCGGAAGCGCGAAAGCGGATCTGTCCTTCGACCGGCGCGACAGCGCGCCCGGCACCCCGAAATGCCGCGTCATCGACTCCGCCTTCACCTGGGGCGATGACCGGCCGCCCAGGATCCCGTGGCACGACACCGTGATCTACGAAGGGCACGTGCGCGGGCTGTCGATGCGTCATCCCGGGGTGCCCGCGCAGTTACGCGGCACCTACGCCGGACTTGCCACGGCGCCCATTGTCGATCATCTGGTGCGCCTCGGGATCACCGCGATTGAACTGATGCCGGTACATGCGTTCGTCGACGACCGCCACCTGCTCGACAAAGGCCTGCGCAACTACTGGGGCTACAACACGCTGGGTTTCTTCGCCCCGGAGATCCGCTATTCGGCGACCGGACGGATCAGCGAATTCAAGACCATGGTGAAGGTGCTGCATTCGGCCGGTATCGAGGTACTACTGGATGTCGTCTACAACCATACCGCCGAAGGCAATCAGCTCGGTCCGACCTTGTCCTTCCGCGGCATCGATAACGCCTCCTACTACCGGCTGAGTGCGGAGAATCCGCGTTACTACGTGGACTTCACCGGCACCGGCAACACCCTGAACCTGCAGCAGCCGCGCGTCCTGCAACTGCTCATGGACAGTCTGCGTTACTGGGTGCTGGAGATGCACGTCGACGGATTTCGCTTCGACCTGGCCTCCGCACTCGCCCGCGAGCTCCACGAGGTCGATCGTCTCGGTTCCTTCTTCGACACGATGGGCCAGGATCCGGTGCTCTCGCAGGTCAAGCTCATCGCCGAGCCGTGGGATATCGGCAGCGGGGGTTACCAGGTGGGCAATTTTCCGCCCGGCTGGAACGAGTGGAACGACAAGTACCGCGACACGCTGCGCGGCTATTGGAAAGGCGACGGCGGCCTGCTGGCCGACTTTGCCCGCCGTTTTACCGGGTCCCCGGACCTGTACGAAGCCAGCGGTCGAAAGCCTCATGCCAGCATCAACTTCGTCACCGCGCACGACGGCTTCACGCTCGAGGACCTGGTGAGTTACAACGACAAACACAATGAGAAGAACGGTGAAGACAACCGCGATGGGCACAACGACAATCGCTCCTGGAACTGGGGTGTCGAAGGGGCGACGGAGGACCCCGCGGTCCTGGCGCTGCGCATGCGCCACAAACGCAATCTGCTGGCATCGCTGATGCTGTCGCAGGGTGTGCCGATGATCCTGGCGGGCGACGAATTGAGTCGCACCCAGCAAGGTAACAACAACGCCTATTGTCAGGACAACGAGCTGTCGTGGCTGGATTGGGCGCTTGACGACCGGCACGAGGAATTTCTCGAGTTCGTGGCGCGCCTGATCACTCTGCGGCGCCGCCATCCGGTATTCTGCCGGCGTCGCTACGTCAGAGCCGATGCCGTTACGGCGGAAGGGTTAAAGGAGATTCTCTGGCTGACTCCGGACGGCGGTGAAATGACCGAAAACGACTGGAATCAGGAGTTCGCGCGTTGCCTCGGTGTCTATCTTGCCGGCGCTGCAATCGAGCGCCGCGGCCGCCGCGGCAAGCCCATCAGCGACAGCAATTTTCTGCTGCTGTTGAATGCACATCACGAGACGATTCCTTTCAGGATCGGTCAGAATCTGAGCGCCAAGGTCTGGTTGACCGTGCTGGATACCGCATCGGCCGAGGATCCGTTCGCAGAAAAGCCACTGAGCTCGGAAACCTACCCGCTACAGGGAAGATCGCTGGTGCTGCTGGAGGAAACAGGTCGGGAATGAGAACCCGAGCCGCGCGCCCTCCTCGGTAACGTCGAAGCGCTCGACGACGAGGACGCTGGATGCTCGATGCTCGCGCTTCCTGGTGGGTTTCGCCTCGCCCCGGCGTTCGATTTGGTGCCGGATATCAGCGGGCGAGGCGAGCAGCCGCTGTCCTTTCAGCAAGGCTTTGCCTGCCCGACCCGCGCGGAAATGATCGCGGTAGCGGCTGAATGGGGAGTGGCACGCGGTGTGCGCATCGTTGAGGACGTCGTCAAAGGCCCCCAGACATTCGCGGCGACTACTCGAAGACTCAAGGTTCGCCATCCGGTCAGCTTGCAGAAGGTATGCGCCGATGTGCGCCGGCGCACTGGACTGCCCGGTCGCTGAGCGGCCGATGCGTTCATTGGCGGAGAGGGTGAGATTCGAACTCACGAGCCCCGTAAGGAGCCTCCGGTTTTCAAGACCGGTGCAATCAACCGCTCTGCCACCTCTCCGTTGTAATCAATTCAGTGGCTTGTCTTTATTCTATCAGGCGGCGGACACTGCTTCGGGGCTCGATGTTTCCATTTTGTTTCCACTCTGCGCCACAACACGCGCGAGAGCATCGCCCGCACCGTGCCGCTCCTTCGGAAATCGCGTGCGCGTAGGTCACAAGCGTGATGACGCTTCGAGGAAGCTATCGGCCGGCGTGGACGTTGTGACGGTATCCAAGGCACTTGGGCATGCGAACGTGCAGCCTCACTGATGCGCTCTGCTGTCAGCCGTCACGGCGCCCAGGGCTGGCTGAGCAGCCCTGGGCGCCTAGCCACAGCAGCTTGCTTGCGTACGGGGGGTCGGCCGTGGCTGCACTGGAGATTACCGCGGCCTCGCGCCGCACCATTGTCAAGAAACGTCAACGCCCGTCCATGATGGCGGGCGAGCTGCAGTCCGAGTTCAGTCTTCGCAGCGGTGCCACTTTCCCTTCTGATCAGCCATCCAGTATGCGGAGTCCTCGATCGTACCACCATCGCCAAAGTGGCTGACCTGCAGCACGGGCGTTCCGCGCTCGCGGGACAAGGGAAGCGACATCTCCGCGGTGAAGAGCCAGGTGCGAAACTTGTGAGTCCGGCACGACCACGCCCGACCCGTTTCGGTTGCCCGTACCAGAATCCCCCGCAACTCTCTGGGCACGTCTGCACGCTCCAGAACTTGCTGTGCGTCGCTGGGTAGAAGGCCCGAGCCAGCGATATACGCCCCCAATAGCCGCTCCACATCGGAGGGCTGTTGCTGTAGCTTGCGCAACCTGCTCGTGTCCATAGAGAAGACCTCTCATCGCTTTTGTCAGAACAGTCGCCTACGTGGCGACCTGCGTGCCGGCGATTATTGAGCTAGAGCGCTGCGGTGATGCGTGTCGGGAGACCCATAATCGAGCGATTGACCGCTAGGTACTTGTGCCTACATGCAAGACGCATGTCATGTTAGGTCGGCTCTGATGCGGATTCTTCGGCACACCCCGCGGCCTCGGCCTAGCCACAGCAACGACGTCGACGATCTGAACTCTCAGGCGTCCGCATCCTTGAGAGTCGTGGCCGTAACGCGATTGCGGCCGGTCTCCTTGCTGCGATACAGCGCCGCGTCAGCGACCCTGAGCACTTGCTCGGCCACCTTGTGGTCACCACTCGGGACCTGGTCCATGCCGCACAGGCCGAAGCTTGCGGTCACCTGGATGGTCTTCTTGCCGGCCTTGAAGGCGGTGTGCGAGACGGCAGCCCGCAACTTGCGGGCGACGTCGAACGCCGGTTCATAAGCCGTCTCCGGCATGACGATGGCAAATTCCTCACCGCCAATCCGCGCCACCCAGTCAATCCCGCGGCGCAGAGCCTGCTGCAGCCGCGGGCCGAACTGTTGCAGGATCTCGTCGCCGACGGCGTGACCGAGCGTGTCGTTGATCTTCTTGAAGTGGTCGATGTCGCACAGAATCAGGGACAGGGCGCGCTTGTAACGCGCGGCCCGTTCGAGCTCACGCGGGAAGTGCTTGCCGAAGAAGCGCCGGCTGGCGGCGCGCGTCAGATCGTCCGTCGCCGACAGCTTGCGGTTCTCCTCCAGCGTAATGCGCAGTACCGACTCGAGCTCAGTGATGCGCCGCGCAGCGCGGATGCGCGCGTCCAGCTCGACGTCGCTGACCCGACGCCCGACGCATTCGTCGGCCCCGGCGAGGATTCCCGCCTCGCGCTCCTCGGCGTCATCGACCTCGGCCACGTAGACGATGAACGGCGCCCGTGCGGTGGGCCGGGCCCGCAGTTTGCGTATCAGCTCCGTGCTGTCGGTGAGCACTACCGGACGAAACTCGGCGCCAAACCGGCGCAGTGCTTCCTCGTCGTCGGCGACCGCCTCGCATTCCAGCACATCGGGCGTGATGCGCCGCTGCATGAGCTGGCGCAGCGGCGCATCCTGAAAGGCCAGGAGCGCCTTCGGCGGCGGCAGCACACGCACCATGACCGCGACAGTCGCCGTAGTCCCCTCCTCGATCGTCGCGGGTTTAGCCGCCCGTCGCTCCAGGACTCTCTGGATGACTGTCGTGTGTCCCCCGGACGCCATCTGACCCCCTAATGTCAGAGGTTGCACGAACAGACGAAGATTACAGGCACGGGTGCGTGGTGTCTTCCGGAATGTGATGCGGCGGCACTCATGCGCTGCGCGCGATCGACCACCCGAGCTCGGCGACCTCCCGGTACGATGCGCCGCGCGCCAGTGCGTTGGCGTCGGCGGCGTTGCCGTCCAGCGCTCTGCGGTAGACCCCCGCGAGAATGGCCGCCGCCCGAAACAGTGAGAAAGCGAGGAAGTACGGCCAGGCGGCGACCGGCCCGCGTCCTGCGCGGCGGCAATACGCGCTGACGAACTCCGCTTCGGAGGGAATGCCGGCGCTCGCCGCGAGCGGGGTGGCGTCGCTCATGAACACCGATCCGTGATACACGAGGCAGGTGTAGGCGAGGTCGGCCAGCGGGTGGCCGAGGGTCGCCAACTCCCAATCTAGGACCGCGATCACCCGTGGCTCGCTCGGGTGGATCATCAGATTGCCGAGCCTGAAGTCGCCGTGATGAATCGCGACCTCTTCCGGACCCGGGTCCTGCGCGGCGAGCCATGCCATGAGCTGATCCATCGCTGTGCAGCGCGGCAGTTGCGATGCGGCGTATTGCCGTGACCAGCGCGCAATCTGCCGGGTCACAAACCCCTCCGGGCGCCCGAAGTCTGTCAGCCCCACTTGCCCGATGTCGACCCGATGCAGATTGGCGAGCGTATCGTTCATCGAGGCGTAGATCGCCGCTCGCTCGCCTGCGCTCAGCTGCGGCAGACCCGGATCGGCGAACACCCGCCCCTCGACGCATTCCATCAGATAGAACATCTGTCCGATGACGGACTCGTCCGTGCATAGCAGCAGCACCTTCGGCACCGGGACGGCGGCGCTCGCGAGTGCTCGCATGACCGTGAATTCCCGATCGACGGCGTGCGCCGATGGCAGCAGCACCCCGGGCGGCTTCTTGCGCAGCACGTACGCGGCGCCCGGCGTCGCCAGATGAAACGTCGGATTCGACTGGCCGCCCTGGAATTGCCGGATCTCGCACTCGGCGCCGAAGCCCGGCAGGCGTTCGTTCAGATAGCGCACCAGGCGGGCCTCGTCGAATCGATGATTGGGGAGAACCGCTACCAGAGTCGCGGTGCCTGCCGCCGGCAGGGTCGCAGCCACGGACCTGCTCACGGGAACGCCGCTGGGCCCGCGGGGACGAACCCGTTGGCCACGAGGATGGATTCGACGCCGCTGCGCTGACGCCGCCGTACCCCGGGGTGTCTCATATGCGCAGTAAAAATGGCTGCGAGGAGGGCGTCATGAGAGTCACAACCTGGGCGGTGTTGGGATCGTTGCTCATCAATCTGGTCCTCGGACTGCTGGTTGCCGCAGTGTTCAGCGTGGCGCCGGCGCGCGCCGCCGAGCGCGCACCGTGTGCCCACGGGCACCCTGTGCACACTACGCAGACCCCGGATCGGCCGGCCCTTGTTCATCGTGGCTACCTGGTCGCCGTGCGCATGGGTTGGGGAGCGGGTTGAAGGCGGATGCGCGGGTGTCACTCCACCGCGGCAGCGGGCGCCGCTGTTGAGGCGGCGCGCGCCGAGCGCAGCATCGAAACGGCCGCGTAGCTGACCACGACGATCACCAGCCAGCGCATCGCCGTGAGCGGCAGTTGTTTCACGATGTAGAAGGCGATCAGCACGCCGACCACGCCGCCGATGATCAGGCCCAGCGAGGGCCCGTGAGCGAAGCGTCCCGAGCGGAAGAAAGCGAGACTCGCCACTGGCTGCAGGATGCCGTCGCTCGTCATCATGATCGGAAACGCCGCCAGCGGATGCATGCCCAACAGAGCGAGCATGATCATGAGCGGTGCGTAGTTGCCGATGCCGATGCACATCAATGCGCCCAGCACGAAGCTGACGGCTACCGCCAGCGCGAAGCGCCAGCCGGCCAGAGCGAACGCGGTGCCGCCGGCGACGTCGAGCGCGCCGAGGTTCTTCAATACGAAGAAGAACGCCGCGATGAGCAGCGCCACTCCCATGAACAGCTGAATCGTGCGGCGTGGCAGCCGGCTCACCAGGCCGGCGCCGAGCCAGGCGCCCGCGGTCGCGCTCGCGACCATGCAGCCGAGCAGTAGCGGGTCCACGGCCACGGTCGTGACGAACAGCACCGTCTCGAGAAAGGCGGACGCGTTGTGTCCCACGTTGAGCGTGCCGGGGATCAGCTCGTCGGCCGGCTTACCGCGAAATTTGAACAGCGCGGTCGTGGGTGCGAATGAACCGATGCCGAGCGTATCGAGAAAGTCGGTCACGACTCCGATCGCGATGTCAGCGGGCCCCGGGCGCTCGCGCAACCGGTAGTGCCTGGCGGCCCAGATCCACCCGATGACGAACGCGATGTTGACCAGCACCAGCGCGGTCAGCAGCCCGACTTTTGTCGCGTTCATGCCGGTCTCCGTGACCTAGGGATTGCCACGCGCGCGAGCCAGCGCGTCCGCCAGCCGAAGATACTGGATCGTCACGCGTGCCCCGATGCCGCTCAGCGCATGGAACGGCATCGGCCGCAGCGGCGTGACCGGAAAGCCCAGCTCCGCCGCGGGGGTTCCCAGGGCGCGCAGCGCCAGCAGGCGCCCCATCACGGTCGCCATGGCGACTCCGCGGCCATTGTAGCCGAGGCCCGCGAGCAGGCCCGGCGCGAGCTCATGCAGGTGTGGCAGGTGGTCGCGCGTCATGGCCACGAGCCCTCCCCAGTGGTATTCGAAGCCCAGGCCCTCGAGCTGCGGATAGATCTCGTGGACGGCGCGGTAGTGGTGCCGCACCGCCCGCGCCCCGGGCACCGCCGCGAACGTGCCGCGCGAGCCCATCACCAGCCGTGCGCTGGCATCCAGGCGGAAATACCGCAGCAGACGCCGGGTGTCGGAGGCCGCCTGTCCGCCGGGCAGGATCGCCGCGCGCAGCGTCGCGGGAATGGGTGCCGTAGCCACCTGGAATGACGGCACCGCCACCACTGAGCGGCGCAGGTCGTCCGTGACCGCGCCGGTGTAGGCGTTGGTCGCGATAATGACGAGGGGAGCGCTGAGGCTGCCGCGAGGTGTCTCGATGCTCCAGACGCCCGCGGTGCGTGTCAGCTTCAGCGCCGGGCTGCGGGTGAAGATACGCCCGCCGCAGCGCCCGAGGGCCTGCGCGAGCCCGCGCACGTAGGACAGCGGCTGCACGGTGCCGCCGCGGTGATCGAGCAGCCCGCCGCAGTAGCTACCGGATCCCGTCAGCCGCAGCACCTCGGCGCGCGACAACAGTTCCACCGCGGCCCCGCGGCGCCGCCATTGCTGCACCCGGGCGGCGAGCTGCGCCAGCGCAGCTTCCGAGGCCGCCGGCTGAATCCAGCCGCTGCGCACCGCATCGCATCGCAGGCCGTGCCGGGCGATCAGTTCGAATACCAGGTCAGGCCCGGCCGCGACCGTCGCCACCGCTCGCGCGCCGGCATCGGGTCCGAACATCTGCTCGAGCGTATCCGGATCGTGCTTGACCCCCGGGATGACCTGGCCGCCGTTGCTGCCGGAGGCACCCGCGCCGATGTCGGCGGCGTCCAGAACCACCACCTCCCGGCCGGCCTGCGCCAGGTGCAGAGCGGCCGACAGGCCGGTATAGCCGGCGCCGATGACGGCGGCGTGGGCGCGACACGTGCCAGTGAGTGCCGCGCAGGCGGGGCCGGCCGGCGCCGTAACGGACCACAGCGATTGCAGCGGTACGGCGGGCATCACAAGCTATCGATAATCGATTATTGGTTATCGGGCGGAGGGCGGACGACTCTACGGCAGGCGCCGCGGACGGTCAAACCAGCGCCGGCGGCGCGCCCCCGACAGGGTGCGCCTTTTCCGGCGGGTGGCGATGTGCGAGACTCACCGCAAAGCCGCCGCCGCCGGAAACGCGCCACGCGCGCACGGGGGCGCGATGCCCAACGACGCGAACCCGGCTTTGCATGGGGTGCCCGATGCGATCTCCCCCTCTTAGGTCCGCAGCAGCGCTGTGCCTGACGTTCAGCGTGCTGGTGCACGCGGCGCCGCCACCGCTGCCCGCCGAGCATCTCACCGTACAACCCCTGCCGCCGAAGAGCCCGCACTGGGTGTACGTGTTCGATGACGCGTTCTTTAACGAAATCGATGCCCGCGTGCATCTGTTCGACGGCGACACCTATCGTCGTCTCGGGCAGATCGACGCGGGCTTTGTCCCGAGCGTCAATCTCTCGCCCGACGGCGCGACCACGGTCGTGGCCACGACCTATTTCGCCCGCGGCAGCCGCGGCACACGCACCGACGTGGTCGAGTTCACCGACAACACCACGCTCGCCACGACCGGCGAAATCGTGCTGCCGCCCAAGCGCGTCGAGACGGTACCCAGTCTCTTCAACATCGCCTACAGCGCCGACGGCCACTTCCTCTACGCAGCCTATGTGACACCCGCCGCCTCATTCGGCGTCCTGGATCCGGCGCGGCTGACGGTGCTTGGGGAGATCGACACCGCCGGTTGTGCGCTGGTGATCCCCTCCGGGCCGAACCGCGTTTCGTCCCTGTGTGAAAGCGGCCGGCTGCTCACCGTCACCCTCGACGCGCAAGGTCACGAGGCCTCGCGCGCACTGTCGGAGCCGTTCTTCGACGCCGACGGCGATCCGGTGTTCGTGCAGGGCATCCCGACCACCCGCGGCTACGCGTTCCTGTCCTTCCTGGGCGAAGTGCACGAGGTCGACCTGTCAGGCGCACAACCCGCCTTTACGCCGCCCTGGCCGCTGGTGAGCCCCACCGAAAAGGGCCGGTGGCGCCCGGGTGCGGAACAGGTCGGCGCCATTCACCGCGGGCTCGGACGGCTGTACGTGCCTATGCACCAGGGCGGCGAAGGCACGCACAAGGATGGCGGCACGGAAATCTGGGTGTTTGACATGGCCAGCCACCGGCGCCTGGCACGCTGGCCGGTGCATGCGGCCGGCCTCTCGCGGGTGCTCGCCGTGCAGGTGTCGCAGGATCCCGCGCCGATCCTGTTCGCCGCGACCGACAAATCCGACGTGGCCGTGCTCGACGCCCTCAGCGGCCATCTCCGGCACGTCGAGAAGCACCTCGGCCAGACGCCCTGGATGATGCTGAATCCTTAAAATTACGGGGCACGTGATGCACTCGCTCGATCATCTGTTCGAACACTCCTCGCGCTCGCTGGCGCGGCGCACCTCGCGCCGCAGCCTGCTTGCCTCCCTGGGTCAAGTGCTGACCGGCGCCGCGCTGCTGCCGCTGTTGCCGGTGGATCGCGGCGGCCGCGCGTGGGCGAGCGACGCCACCCCCAAGCCCGACAGTCCCGAGAGCTGTGAGTACTGGAAGTACTGCGCCATCGACGGCTTCCTATGCTCGTGCTGCGGTGGCACCTCCAGCTCCTGTCCTCCGGGCACCGCGCCCTCGCCGATCACCTGGATCGGCACCTGCCACAACCCCGGCGACGGCCGCGACTACATCGTCTCCTACAACGACTGTTGCGGGAAGACCAGCTGCGGCAATTGCGAGTGCAACCGCAACGAGCGCGAGAAGCCCACGTACCGGCCGTCGCGCAACAACGACCTCAACTGGTGCATGGCCAACGCCGACTCGAACTATCACTGTTCGGTGTCCGTCATCCTGGGAGTCGCGGAAAAATGAGGCGTCGCGGCCCGGGCGCCCGCGGCGTCGCGTGCGGCGCGCTCGCCTGGGCCGTGCCGGCGGTGGTAAGCCTCGCGGCGACGCCCGCCGCGCGCGCCGCCGAGGTCCCCTCCCCGGCGTACCCGGCGGGTTTCGGCAGCTTCCAGGCCAACTGCGCCGTGTGCCACGGACCTGCGGGGGCCGGAGTGCCGGCGCTGGCGCCGCCACTGCTGTCTTACCCCGCGCGCTACGCCGCCAGCGCCGAAGGCCGCCGGCAGCTCGCGCTGACCGTGCTGTACGGCATGGTCGGCGACATAACTGTCGACGACAAACACTACAACTTCCAGATGCCGGATTTCGCACGCCTGGATGACGCGACCCTGGCGGCTACGCTTAACTTCGTCGTGTTCGATCTCGGCCACGCGCCCGCGGACGTGAAACCCCTCACGAGCGAGGAGATCGCCGCCGAGCGCGCCCATGCGGTGGACGGCACCGCGGTGCGCGAACACCGCAAGAGCGTCGCACCGAGCGGACCCTAGAGACCATGCGGCGCCTGCTGTTGCTCGCCGCAACCGGGCTGGCTGTGAACGCCCTCGCCGGCGCGGCGAGCGCGAGCCCGGGCCAGGACTACATGCTCTACTGCATGGGCTGTCACGGCGCCGAAGCCCAGGGCGTGGCGGGCAAGATCCCACCGCTCGCCGGAGCGCTTGCGCGCTTCATGCGCACGAGCGAAGGACGCAACTACGTGCTGCGGGTGCCCGGCGCGGCCAACTCGGCCCTGTCGGATGCGCGCCTTGCAGCGGTGCTCAACTGGCTCGCCGAGCGCTACGGCGCCCCGGACGAGCCGCGCCCTGTGCCGTTCACCGAAGAGGAAGTGACACTCGCACGCCGCGTACCGCTTGCCAACGCGCAGGCGGCGCGGCGCGAAGTGGTGCGCAAGCTCGCCGCCGACGGCCCGGCGCCCTCAAGCGAATATTGAGCCTCAGGCTCGCAGCAGCTCGTCCACCGCGCGGCTCGCCTGATCGATGGCCGAATCGGTGTACGCCAACCCGCCGGAATCGGAGTTGGCGATGGCGATGCGCCCGAAGCGCGCTCGCCCTAGCACCCACGGCTGCTGCGCCGCGGGCAGCTCGGGATCGAACAGCGGGTTGTACTCGTGCGCGTAGCCATGCGGCCAGCGATTCACCGTGATCGCCTCGATGTCGCGTGCCGGATCGAACCCCCCCGCAGCGAGCGTGCGCGCCAGCTGATCGCGAATATGGTGCTCGAAGGTAGCGAATGAGGTGGCCAGCAGCTCGGCCCGGCCCGCCCGGTTCTGCTCGTGCTCGCTCAGGCCCGGCTTGCAGGGCGAGCGGTACATCTGCACCAGGACCGGCTCATCGGGTGTCTGCGCCGAGCGATAGCCGCCGATGTCAACCTTGGGATTGAGCCGGAAGATCGTGTGGTAGGAGCCGGGCGCATACACGCTGGCGACGCCGAGCTTCTGGAACGCCTGCCAGTTGCGCAACGCGACGCTCGTGTAGACGAGCGGCGCCTTGACGAGGCTATGCAATGCCGCCCGCTGCCCCGCGGGCAGCTCGGGGCAGAGGTACGGGATCATCATGTTGTAGCAGGCGAGCACGCAGCCTTTGGCGCGCACGCTGAACGCGTGCCCGTCGCGCAGGTAGGAGACCTCGACCTCGCGCGCGCTCGCCGGATCGCCCGCGTGCCGGGCGCGGACCGCGATGCTGTTCAGGCGCAACCGCACCGGCGAGCCCGGCCGATCGAGGCGGCCGTAGTCCACGCGCGCCGTCACCACATCTTCTACCGTGCTGCCCGGCACCGCCAACGCGATCAGGCTGCGCACCAGCAGCCGCGCAATGGTGGCGTTGCCATCCGGAAAATGCAGCGTCGCCGAGCCGCCGGTGTCCTGGTAGCCCGCGGGAGTCGGGCCCATGCGCGCGATCGAGCCGCGCGGCAGATGCATGCGCTTGAACCCCGGATAGCCGAACGCCCAGCAGTCCAGCGCCGAAACCGCGTCGGCCCCCACGCCCCACCAACCCTCGGTGCGCGCCTGGTAGTAGGCCAGCACCGCCGGGTCCACCTGCACCAGGTCACGCAGGAAATCGCGGTAGCTGATCCGCGACAGGCGCAGCTTCTTCTCCTGCGGCGCTATCCCCGGGAGAAAGTCAGTCGCGCCCTCCTCGATGCGCGCGATGTCCTCGCGCGCCCGAGCCGACAGCGGTGCATCCGCCAGCAGGGTGCGTATCGGCACGCTCCCTACCCCCACGACGAGCTTGTCGGCACCGAAGGTGCCGGCATCGAAGAACGCCCCCTCGCGCAGGCCGTGCGCACGGTAGAAGTCGCGGTGCTCAACCTTGCGCGCGAGTGCGGTGACGTCGATGCCGAGTTCGCGCAGCAGTCCGTCCGCCACCGCGCTGTAGGGCCGCGGGCTGTCGATCTCCAGCGTGCCGCCGTTCAGCAGCTGCAGGCTGCCGCCGATGCTGAACTCGTTGCGCTTGGCGTGGCCACCGAAGTCGTCGTGATTGTCGAGGACGAGAATGCGGCTGGCGCCGCCGGCGCGCGCGCGGAAGAAATGCGCTGCCGCCAGTCCGCTGATACCACCGCCCACCACGATGAGGTCGTAACTCTCGCCGGTGTCGGCAGTCGCCGGGATGCTCGCCCCGTTGCGCAGCGCGTGCGCCGCCTCGAACGAGCCCGGGTGGCTGCCGCGCAGACCGGTGAGCGCCGGCGGGTAGTAGCCGGGTTCATCCTGGGCCGTCGCCGACGTCGCGGACGGTTCGGCGGCGTCGGCCACTCCCGCAAGCAGAGAACCGCCGAGTGCGCTCGCCGCGCCGAGCAGCGTCCCCTGCAGAAAATCGCGGCGCGGGATGCGGCGATCTTCGCCCAGCTTCTGGTCCAGGCGCGGCTTGCGTCCGCAGGCCATGCCGGCCCCTTCGCGTGCCGCCCGCTACTGGCGGAATATTGCCGTGATGCCGAAGGTGCGCGGCCTGAAGGTGTACGCCCGCTGCAGGCGATCACTGCCCGCACAGGTGGCGCTGGTCGGCGGGCAAATCGTGTAGTTGTAGTCGGTGACCGGGTGAGCGTTGGTGAGGTTGTCCACGAAAGCCGCCACCTGCCAGCTGCCGAAATCGACCCCGCCGCGCACACTGGCGCGGGTGGTGCCCGGGACCACGAAGCTGGCCGGGTCAAACTGCAGCGTATTGGGGTCCTGACCCGGCGTCGACCATTTGGCGCGGGCGTAGTACTCGGCATCGGCGCGCACGAAGCTGGCATGGCTGAAGGCGCTGAACTTGTACTCCAGCCCCGCGGTCACGCTCACCGGCGCGGTCGGCTGACCGCCGCCGAGCTCGCTGGCGACGCTGGTGATGGCATCGCCGTTGGCGACTACCGGGCCGGTCGTCGAGTTCGCACTTAACCTTGAATCGCGCGAGTAGCGGGCGTCGGTGTAGCCGGCGGCGAGCTCGACGGTGAAGCGCTCGGTGAGGGCGATGTCGGCCTGCACATCGGCGCCCTTGGCCACCGCCTGGCCGAGGTTGTCGATGAAGGAGATCTGGCAGACGGGCGGGACGACCGTCTGCTGGATGTTGTTCCAGCGGATGTAGTAGATGCTACTCGCGATCCTTACGCGGTTGGCGATGTTGGTCTTCGCGCCCACCTCGAAACTGTTGACCGAGTCGGAGTTGAAGGTGGTCGGCGCCGACGCAATGCCGAAGGTCTGGAAGTCCTGCGCACAGGCGACCGGCGGCAGCGGGTTGTTGGCGCCGCCCGGCCGGTATCCCTTGGCGTAGGTGAAGTAGTACATGTCGCTCGGATCCGCCTGGAACTGCAGCCCTACCCGGGGCGTAAAGGCGTTCTCCTGGTTGCTGCCCGAGCCGGGGGCGGTCGGCGCGAACAACTGCGGCCCTCCGGTCAGCGTGTCGAACGAGTACTTGTTGCGCGAGAAGCGCGCGCCCAGCGTGCCCTTGAGCCGATCGGTGAACCCGTAGTTCAGCTCGCCGAACAGCGCGTACTGCTCGTCCTTGGCGTTGGTCTTGAGGAAATACGAGTCGGTTGGAAAACTGGGATCGTAGCCGACGCCGAACACGTCGACGATGCCCGATCCGGGCATCAGGGCGGTCACGAGCTCCTGCAGCTGGGGGTCGTGGATCTGTTCAAGATAGCTCTGGCGATTGACGCCCAGGAACACACCGGTGGTCCACAGCAGCCTGGCGTTGGAGTCCCCGGACTGCAGGCGAATCTCCTGGGTGATGTTCTGCTGGCCGTTGTCGACCGTGGAGGGTGAGCGGTAGTCCATGGCGCCCGCAGGCAGGTGCACGCCGGTGTTATCCAGTAAGCAGCCAGTTCCTCCTACTGGACAGTCGCCCATGAAGGTCTGGTAGAAACCGAGGTTATAGAGCGTGCCCTCGTAGCCGCTCTGCTCGCGCCGGTGATAGTACGAGGTGTTGGAAATCAGCTGCGCGGGGCCCAGATCCCCCTGGATCCTGAGCGAGGTCAGGTAGAACTTGTCCGGGGTGGCGCGCCGCGACGGATCGCCGTTGACGAAGCGCCCGCTGCTGGGGTCCGAATACAGGGGCCAGTAGTTGGCAATGTCGTTCTTCTGCTGGTTCTGGTAGTAGATCCCCGGCGTGATGGTCCACTTGTCGTTCGGGGCCCACAGCCCCGCCAGCCGCAGCAGCCACGTGTCGTTGTAGTTCGCTTTCTTCTGCACGGTCTGCAGCGTGACCGGATCGATGCGATCGATCCAGCCGCCATCGTGGCGGTAGGAGACCGCGAAGCGCGCGCCGAAGGTGCCCTGCACCAGCGGCCCGCCGACCGCCGCGCCCGCCTCGTAGCTCGGATCGCCGTACTGGGTCGAGGAAAACTCGCTGCGGCCGTAGATGCTGGTTTTCGTCAGGCTCGGCTGAGTGGTGATGTAACGCACCGTGCCGCCCTCGGAACCGGCACCGAACAGCGTGCCCTGCGGACCGCGCAGCACTTCCACGCGGTCGATGTCGAAGGACTTCGGCAGCGCCTCGTCCGGGTTGAAGGCCAGCGCGCGCATCTGGATCGGCGTGTCATCCAGATAGATGCCGGTGGTGCCGGCGCCGCCGGATCCGGAGATGCCGCGGATGGAGATGTTGTTGGTGCCGGAGTTGTCGAAGTTCACCCCGGGAGTGAAGCGCGCGACTTCCGAGAAGTCCTTGACGCCGCGGTCATCGAGGCTCTCCTGCGTCAGCGCCGTGACGCTGATCGGTACCTTGCTCAGGCTCTCCTCGCGGCGCGTCGCGGTCACGATGACTTCCTGTAAGGGTCCGGCCGTACTCTGGGTACCCGAGGCCTGCTCCTGCGCCCGGCTCGCACCGGGGGCGCAGGCGAGCAAGGCTAACGCCGCGTAGGGCGCCCTGCCGAGCGCGCGCGTCACCACGGATCTGCTGTCTTGAATAAGGCGCATATGGTCTCCCCACACGTATTTTGCGTTCTTCCACCACACCGACAGTGCGGCACTCTAGTCGTAAGCCCGCCCGAAGCTCAACCACGCAGGCCGCGGCTCACCGGCAGCGTGCGCACGCGCTTGCCGGTGGCGGCGTAGATGGCGTTGCACAGCGCTGCTGCAACGCACGCGGTACCGGTCTCGCCAACCCCGCCCGGGCTTTCGCCGCTGGCGACCAGATGAGCCTCGACCCGCGGCGCTTCGGACATCCGCAGCGCCGGAAAATCATTGAAGTTGCTTTGCTGCACGCGCCCGTTGGCGATCGTGATCTCGTTGCCGAGCGCCGCGCTCAGTCCGAACATCACGCCGCCCTCGAGCTGCGCCCGCACCGTATCGGGATTGACTACCTGGCCGCAGTCGATGACACACACCACGCGCTCCGCCCGCGGCTCACCCTTGGCGTTCACGCTGACCTCGGCGACCTGGGCAAGATAGCTGCCGAACGCGTACTGGATGGACACGCCGCGGCCGCTGCCCGCGGGCAGCGCGGTTCCCCACCCGGCGCGATCGGCCGCGAGATCCAGCACCGCGCGCATGCGCGGCTCCTTCAGCAGCGCGCGCCGGTAACGCACCGGATCCTGCTGCGCCGCCGCCGCCAGCTCATCCATGAAGCTCTCCACCGCGAACACGCTGCGGGTCGGACCCACCCCACGCCACCAGCCCGTCGGAACGCCCGGCGGATCGCGGCGCACGAAGCGCACTTCCATATTCTCCAATGGGTAGGCCAGATCCGCGGCACACGTCACCGCGTCCAGATCCACACCGTTCTTGACCGTTTCCTCGCCGTAGTACAGCGCCCACAATCCGGCGCCTGCGATGGTCTGGCGCCACGTGACAGGCATGCCGCGCGCATCCAGCGAAGCGGACAGACGGTCCACGTAGTAGGGGCGGTAGCGGTCGTGCTGGATGTCCTCCTCGCGACTCCACAGCGCCCTCACCGGGCCCTGCACATGCCGGGCGATGCGCGCGGCGAGCACGATGCCGTCCACCTCCAGGCGCCGACCGAAGCCGCCGCCGATGAGATGGCTATGAAGGCGGATCTGCTCGGGCTTGAGACCCAGAGCCGCGAGCTTCGCCACCGCGCGATCGGATGCCTGGGTGCCGACCCAGATCTCGCACTCGTGCTCGCGCCAATCGATGGTGCAGTTCATGGGCTCGGGCGTGGCGTGGGCGAGAAATGGCTGGTGATAGATCGCCTCTACATGGGTCACAGCGCGTGCCGTGGCCTCTCCGGGTTTGCCCTTAGTGGCGGCCACCGCGCCTGCCTCATGAGCGGCAGCCTCGAGGTCCGCCACGATCGCCGCCTGTTGCACAGCGGCGTTCGGCCCGTCGTTCCAGCGCGGCGCCAGCGCCTTCATCCCCTTCATGGCCGCCCAGGTGTCATCCGCCACCACGGCGATCACATCGCCCTCATTCACCACCTGCCTCACACCGCGGACAGCGAGCGCCGCATCGCTTGCGAGCTCGAGGATCGTGCCGCCCTCCACGGGCGAGAGCGCGACGAGCGCCACCTTCGAGTTCGGCGGCTGCACATCGATGCCAAACAGTGCGCTGCCGTCCACTTTCTCCGGCGTGTCGCGCCTTGGCGTGGCGCGACCGATGAGCCTGAAGTCCTTCGCCGCCTTCAGGGGTGGCGCCGCCGGCACCGGCAGGGCCGCCGCGGCGGCGGCCAGCGCCCCGTAGGGGAGGCGGCGGCCGGAGGCGGCGTGTATGACTTCACCGTGCTGCGCGTGACAGGTGCCGACGGGCACACGCCAGCGCTTCGCCGCCGCCTGAATCAGCATCAGGCGCGCGGACGCACCCGCCTGCCGCAGGGGCGTCCAGCACTGGATGATGGACAGCGAGGTGCCGGTGGACTGGTCTCGTTCGATGCCCTCCGGTGCGGCTGGATCGACTGCGAATCCGTAGACGGCAGGATCCGGCGGGGCGGCCTCCACCGTGATCGCCGCCAGATCGACCTCCAGCTCCTCAGCGATCAGCATCGGCAGTGAGGTGAAGACGCCCTGCCCCATCTCGACCTTGGGCATCACGCACGTGATACGCCCGCTTGGCTCGATGCGCACGTAGGCGTTCAGCGTGCCGCGAGCGGGCGCGCCGCCCTGCACCACCTGCTGCCGGCGCCGCAGCGCGACGCCGAGCACCAGCGCCCCGCCCACCGCGGCGGAGATGAGCACGAACTGCCGCCGCGTGACCGACGCCGCCACGCTCATGACCCATCCGCCCCCGGCGCGGCCGGTGCAGTGCGCGCCACCGTGCGCGCCTTGCGCCATGTGTCCACGATCTGGAAGGCGCCGACCGCCACCGCCAGCGACACCACGCTCCAGAACAGCTGTCGCGCCATCTCGCCGGGGGTGAGAGCCATGCCGATCAGCACCGCCGCCATGCCGGCGAGCGCGGCATAACTCAGCCACGGGAACAGCCACATCGAGAGCGCGGGCGCGGGTGCGCCGCTCGCCTCGCGCGCGCGGCGCAGGCGGATATGCGCCAGGGCGATGATCATGTAGATGAATACCACCAGCGCCCCGGAGGCGTTCACCAGGAACGCGAACACCGTCTGCGAGGAGGTGATCGCCGCCAGTATGCCGAGCACGCCGGCGATGCTGCCCATCCACACCGAGCGTGTCGGCACGCGCCGCTCGTTCACCTGCACCAGCCATTGCGGCGCATCGCCGTGCTCGGCCAGCACGAACAGCACACGCGAGCACACGTAGAACGCGGAGTTCAGGCAGGAGAGCACCGCGGTGAGGATGATGGCGCTCATCGCCACACTCGCCCACCCGAAACCCATGGTGGTGAGCGCCAGCGTGAACGGCGATTCGCCCACCCGTACGCGCACCCACGGCACCACGGTGACGATCAGCAGCACCGAGCCCACGTAGAAAGTCAGGATGCGTACGATCACCGAGCTGCTCATCTTCGCCACGGCGCGCGCCGGCTCCTGCGACTCGGCCGCGGCGATGGTGGTGATCTCCGCGCCGGTGAGCGAGAAGTAGACGGTCACCGCGCCCGCCAGCACCGCCACCCAGCCCTTCGGCATGAAGCCGTCGTAGGCGCTCAGGTTGCGGAACGTCGATCCCGTCGGGGAGGTGAAGCCGCAGGCATACGCCGCCGCGAGCGCGATGAACACCAGAATTGCGGCCACCTTTATGGAGGCGAACCAGAACTCGAACTCGCCATACGAGCGCGCCGACATGAGATTCACGGCGGTCATGATGCCCATCAGCCCCAGTCCCAGCAGCCAGGACGGCAAGCCCAGCCAGGCGTGCAGGATGTTGGCGCCGGCGATTGCCTCCACCGGCACCACGATCATCCAGAAGTACCAGTACAGCCAGCCGGCGACGAACCCCGCCCACGGCCCAAGTCCCGCGCGCGCGAACTCGGTGAACGAGCGCACCGCCGGCAGCGCCACCGCCATCTCGCCCAGCATGCGCATCACCAGCAGCACCAGCGTGCCAGTGATCAGGTAGCTCAGCACGATGGCCGGCCCGGTTGCAGCGATGGCGGCGCTGCTGCTGACGAACAGGCCCGCACCGATCATCCCCCCGATCGAGATCATGGTGATGTGGCGTGGCTGCAGTGAGCGGCTGAGCTCCGGCATGCTGTTCCCCTTCAAATGCTCACTGAGGTCGCGGCCGCGGCGCGTGCCCACGCGAGGCCGCCCGCGCCGTCTGCAGTAACAGCGGCGACAGCTTCGATCGTAACTCCGCCAGCGTCCAGCGGCTGGTGGGAGCGGAGATGTTCACGGCAGCGAGCGGCTGGCCGTCTTCCCCGAGCACCGCGGCGGCAATGGTAACGTCCCCGCGGTAACACTCCTGGTCCGACCAGGCGTAGCCCGCCTCGCGCGCCGCCTGGATGCGCTTCAGTATCTGCTTCGGATCGGTGAGCGTCAGCGCCGTCAAGGGCCGCAGCTCCGAGCGGCGCACCACGCGCAGCGCCGCCGCCGCCGGCAGCGCCGCCAGGTAGGCGCGTCCCGAGGCCGTGCAGTACATCGGCAGGCGCCGCCCGACCGGCATGTGAATGTAGAAGCGCTTCAGACTCGGGAAACGGGCGATGAACACCATGTCCGCGCCGTCCGGCTCCGACAGGCTGACGGATTCGCCGCTCGCCTGGTTGAGGTCGATGAGATGCGTGGTCGCCTGCTCGAGCAGCGCGTGCCCCGCGAGGTAGGCATGCGCCAGCGACAGGGCGCGCGGCGTCAGCACCCAGCGCCGCGCGCGCGGATCGCGACCGAGGAATCCCAGGCGCACCAGCGTGTGCGTGCAACGCTGTGCCGAGCTGGTCGTCATGCCGACGCCGGCGGCGAGCTCCGCCAGGCTCAGCGCGCGCCGCTCGCCGCCGAACGTTTCGAGCATGGCGAGCGCCTTCTGCACCGAACTATTGAAGAGCGGGTCGCGCGCTGGCACCGGGCGTGGCTTGCGCGGCGTACGCTTCATTTGAAATGCAGTATAGAGCTATCGATAATCGATAGTCTACGCGGTGAGCCGTGCCAGCCCGTCCATGTAGGGTTGCAGTGCCGGCGGCACGCCGACCGAACCGTCCTCGTTCTGGAAGTTCTCGAGCACCGCCACCAGCGTGCGGCCGACCGCGAGTCCCGAGCCGTTCAGGGTGTGCACGGCTTCCGGCTTGCCGCTTTGCGGATTGCGCCAGCGTGCCTGCATGCGGCGCGCCTGGAAGGCCTCGAAGTTGCTGCACGAGGAAATCTCGCGGTAACGCTGCTGCGACGGCAGCCACGCTTCCAGGTCGTAGGTCTTGGCGCTGCCGAAGCCGATGTCGCCCGCGCACAGCGCCACGGTTCGGTACGGTATCTGCAGCCGGCGCAGCACGGCTTCCGCGTGCCCGGTCAGCTCTTCGAGCGCGGCGTAGGAGTCGGGCGGCCGCACGACCTGCACCAGCTCCACCTTGTCGAACTGGTGGTTGCGGATCATGCCGCGTGTGTCCTTGCCGGCAGCGCCCGCCTCGGAACGGAAACAGGGCGTGTGCGCCACCCATTTGAGCGGCAAGCGCTCGGCGGGCACGATCTGCTCGCGCACCAGGTTGGTGACCGGCACCTCGGCGGTCGGGATGAGGTAGAGGGGCTGCGCGCCGCGCACCGCGAACAGGTCCTGCTCGAACTTCGGCAGTTGCCCGGTGCCGACAAGCGCTTGGGCCTGCACCAGGTACGGCACCTGCACCTCGGTGTAGCCGTGCTCCCGCGTATGCAGGTCCAGCATGAACTGCGCCAGGGCCCGGTGCAGGCGCGCCACCTGCGCGCGCATCACCACGAAGCGGGCGCCCGAGATGCGGGCCGCGGCCTCGAAGTCGAGCCCCGCGAGCCGCTCGCCGACCTCCACATGATCGCGCGGCTGGAACGCGAAGTGGCGCGGTTCGCCCCAGCGCCGCACCTCGAGGTTGGCGCTCTCGTCGTGCCCGTCGGGGACCGAGACGTGCAGCAGATTCGGCAGCCCGAGCTGCCATTGTTCGAGTTCGGCCTGCACGGCTGCCAGCGCAGCTTCCGCCTCGCCGAGGCCCGCGGTGAGACTCTCGCCCTTGGCGATTAGCGCGCTCAGGTCCTCGCCGCGCCCCTTGGCCGCCCCGACCGCCTTGGCGTTGGCGTTGCGCTCGGCGCGCAGCCGATCCACCTCCACCTGCCAGGGCTTGCGCTTCTCCTCCAGAGCCTTGAGCGCCGTCACATCGAGCGGGTAGCCGCGGCGCGCGAGATTGCGCGCCACGGCCTCCGGATCGGTGCGCAACAGCTTCGGATCGATCAAGCTTCAACCTTTCGATGCGGGCCGGGCCCGCAGGCGGGCGAGCGCCTCGCTGATTTTCACTTCCAGACCGCGCGGAACGGGACGATAGTATCGTCGATCCGGCATCTCGTCCGGCAGGTAGCGCTCCCCGGCGGCGAACGCTTCGGGCTCGTCGTGTGCGTAACGGTAATCGCGCCCGAAGCCTAGGTTCTTCATCAGGCGCGTCGGCGCGTTGCGCAGCCGCAGCGGCACCTCCAGCGTACCGAACTCGCTGACGTCCGCCATGGCCTCGCCCATGGCGACGTACACCGCGTTGCTCTTGGGCGCGCAGGCGAGATACACCACCGCCGTGGCGATGGCCAGCTCGCCTTCCGGGGTCCCGAGGCGCTCGTAGGCCTCCCAGCCATCGAGTGCCAGCGCGAGCGCGCGTGGATCGGCGAGTCCGATGTCCTCCACCGCCATGCGCGCCACCCGCCGCGCGACATAGCGCGGATCGCACCCGCCATCGAGCATGCGGCACAGCCAGTAGAGCGCCCCGTCGGGATCGGAGCCGCGCACCGCCTTGTGCAACGCGGAGATCTGCTCGTAAAACTGATCGCCACCCTTGTCGAAGCGGCGCTGCCCGCCGGCCGCCACCTCCTGCGCCACCGCGACAGTCAGCGCGCGCGCGGCGCCGCCGGCCGCGAGCAGGCCCGCGGCCAGCTCCAGCATGTTGAGCGCCCGGCGCGCATCGCCGTCGGCGGCGCGGGCGATGAGATCCAGTGCCGCCGGTTCCGCCTGCAGCTGCTCCTCACCCAGTCCCCGATCCGGATCGCGCAGCGCCGTCTGCAGCAGCAGGTTGAGATCCTCCACCGACAGGGCCCGCAACACGTACACGCGCGCGCGCGACAGCAGCGCGCTGATTACTTCGAAGGACGGATTCTCGGTGGTCGCGCCCACGAAAGTGAGCGTGCCGTCCTCCAGGTACGGCAGGAACGTATCCTGCTGCGCCTTGTTGAAACGGTGCACCTCGTCGAGGAACAGCAGCGTCGGTCGCCCGTCCTGGGCACGCACGGCGCGCGCCGCCTCCACCGCGGCGCGGATGTCCTTCACGCCGGCCATGACGGCCGAGAGCGCGATGAACTGCGCGTTGGAAGCCCGGGCAATGAGCCGCGCGAGCGTGGTCTTGCCGGTGCCCGGCGGGCCCCAGAAGATCAGCGAGTGCAGTTGTCCGGTGGCGATGCTGGCGGACAACGGCTTGCCGGGACCCAGCAGGTGTTGCTGGCCGATGAACTCGCTCACAGTGCGCGGGCGCATGCGGTCCGCGAGCGGTTGCAGCGCAGTCACGGCGCGCTCACTTGCGGGGTGTGCCGATCACATCGGTGCCCGCGGGCGGCGTGAAACTCACCTCGCCCGGGGCCACCGGACCATTGCGCTCGATTTTCTCGAAACCGATGGTCGCGGTCTGGCCGAGTCGGTCTTCGAGGATCAGGCGTTTCAGATCCCCGTGCGCGAAGCCGAACAGCGCGCTGCGGAAATCCGCCTCGGTGCCGCGCGGTTCCACCAGCACCCACTCGAGCCCCAAGCGCTCCCCGGCGGGGGTGATGCTGAAGCTCTTGTGCAGGTCCGCCCCGCCCGACAGCAACATGGCAGGCGTCGCCGACAGCGCGGCGTCGACCGGCTTCACGGTCACCTGCTCGAGATCGCGGTCGAGAAACCACAGGTTCGTTCCGTCGCAGACCATGAGTTGACCGTGGCCGGCGGCGGCAGCGCCGCCGGAGGCGCGCTTCAGCGGATGGGTCTCCCAGCTGAACTTCCCCGGACGCGCCACGATGAGCGTGCCGGTGGCGCGGTCGATTTCGCGGCCGTGCGAATCGACCAGGGTCTGCAGGAAGCTCGCGCGCAGGGTCTTGAGATCATCCAGGTAGCTGTCGAGCGGGGTGGCGAACGCCTGCGCCGCAACGGCCGCAGCGAGCGCGCTCAGCAGCCACGCCGCGGCCCCCGGAGGCAGGTGTGCCGGGCGCGACACCTCAGTCCTCCGGCGGCGCGGGCGCCAGCACGTCGCGCGCGCCATTGGCCTGCAGCGGGCCCACCAGCCCCGCCTGCTCCATCCCTTCCAGCAGCCGCGCGGCGCGGTTGTAGCCGATCTTCAGCCGCCGCTGCACGTACGATATGGAGGGCTTGCGCTCGCTCGTTACGATCCGCACCGCCTCGTCGTACAGCGGATCCTGCTCGGCCTCCTCGCCGCCATCGCCGCCGTTGCTCTCGCCCTCCTCGCCCCACAGTCCCGGGATCGGGAATCTGGGTCCGGACAGCACTTCCTCGAGGTAGTTCGGCGGGTGCGGCGTCTTCAGCGCCTCCACCACGCGATGCACTTCCTGATCGGATACGAACGCACCGTGCACGCGGGTGGGGAGCGAGGTGCCCGGGGGCAGATACAGCATGTCGCCGTGCCCGAGCAGCGTCTCCGCACCCATCTGGTCGAGAATGGTGCGCGAGTCGACCCGCGCCGAGACCTGGAAGGCGATGCGGCAGGGAATATTCGCCTTGATGAGTCCGGTAATCACATCGACCGAGGGTCGCTGGGTCGCGAGCACCAGGTGAATGCCCGAAGCGCGCGCCTTCTGCGCCAGACGCGTGATGAGTTCCTCAACTTTCTTGCCGACGATCATCATCATGTCGGCGAACTCATCGACCACCACCACCACGTAGGGGAGCGGCGTCAGGTCCAGGATCTGCCTCTGATCGATGCTCGGGTCGTTGGCGGCCCTGAGCATCATCACCGGATCGCGTATCGGCCTGCCGGCGTCGCTGGCATCCTTCACCCGCCGGTTGAAGCCGGCGATGTTGCGCACGCCGAGGGCCGCCATGAGCTGGTGGCGGCGATCCATCTCGGCCACACACCAGCGCAGCGCGTTGGCGGCCTGTTTCATGTCGGTCACGACCGGCGCCAGCAGATGCGGGATGCCCTCGTACACTGAGAGCTCCAGCATCTTCGGGTCGATCATGATGAGGCGCACGTGCTCGGCGGTGGACTTGTAGAGCAGCGACAGCACCATCGCGTTGAGCGCGACCGACTTGCCCGAGCCGGTGGTGCCTGCGATCAGAAGATGCGGCATGCGCGTGAGGTCGGCGACCACCGGCTGGCCGCCGATGTCCTTGCCGAGCGCCAGCGCCAGCGGCGAGTGCATCTCGTCGTAGGCACGCGAGCGGATGATTTCCCCGAGCGTGACCACCTCGCGCTTCTCGTTGGCGATCTCCAGTCCCATCACGCTCTTGCCCGGAATGACCTCCACCACGCGCACGCTCAGCACCGACAGCGCGCGCGCCAGGTCCTTGGCGAGCGCCGTGATCTGGCTCGCCTTCACGCCCGGCGCCGGGCGCAGCTCGAAGCGCGTGACCACCGGGCCCGGCTGCACCGCCACCACCTCCGCATCGATGGTGAAGTCCTTGAGCTTCATCTCCACGAGTCGCGACAGCGCCTCGAGCGCCTCGGCGGAATACAGCGCCTCGCGCGGCGGCGGGTCATCCAGCAGCTTCAGTGGCGGCAGCTCGCTCGCCTTGGGCGGGTCGAACAGCGGCACCTGGCGTTCGCGCTCGACGCGCGCGCTTTTCTCGACCACCGGCAGCGGCGGCTCGATGCGCGGTGGCGCCCGCGTGGCGGACTTTTTCTGATCGCTCTCCATCGCCTCCTTGCGCGCCTGGCGCCGTTCGCGGCCCTCGGCGGCATCGCGCGCCGCGGCCGAGCGCGTGCGCAAGCGGCCGATTCCGGCCCAGGCGAGCGCACCCAAGCGGTCCATGATGGTGAGCCAGGAGACGCCAAAGGCGAGTGACAGACCCGCCATCCAGCCGGCGATCATCACCAGCGTGGCGCCGAGAAAATCCAGCCCCGCAACCAGGCCCTCGCCCACCACGCTCCCCACCACGCCGCCGGCCGTCTGCCGCAGTGCCCCGGGCTGCCAGTGCAGTGTCGTCAGCCCGCAGCTCGCCACCAGCACCAGCACGAACCCCGCGATGCGCACCAGGGTGTTGGCGCGCGAGGCGCCTTCCGCCTTCATGCGGCGCTGCAGGCCCCAGCAGGCCGCCCCCAGCACCAGCGGGAACAGGAACGCCGGGCGCCCAAAGAGAAAGAACAGCACATCGGCGAGCCACGCACCGATAACGCCGATACGGTTGTGCACCGGCGCGGAATTGCCGGTGAAGGAAAATCCGGGGTCATCGGGGCTGTAGGTGAGCAGCGCCATGACCAGCACCAGCGCCACGATACCCAGCGCGATGATGGCGCTCTCGCGCAAGCCGCGGGTCACGGCCGATGTGAAGCGCGAAGCGGCGCGTGCCGACGCGGAGGTTTCAGCCAATCCCATGATTCTCCGTCTTAAGATAGACGGCTGCCATTATAGGGCTTGGTACCATGCACGCCATGACGACCACCCGGCACAGTCGCCTCATCATCTTAGGCTCCGGACCCGCGGGCTACAGCGCCGCAGTCTATGCCGCGCGCGCCAATCGCGCGCCGCTGCTGATCACCGGCGTGGAGCAGGGCGGACAGCTCATGACGACCACCGAGGTCGACAACTGGCCGGGCGATGTCGAGGGGCTGCAGGGGCCGGCGCTCATGGAGCGCATGAAGCGCCACGCCGAGCGCTTCGCCACCGAGATCGTGAACGATCACGTGCAGGCCGTGGACCTCGCCGTGCGGCCCTTCAGGCTGCGCGGCGACGCCCACGGTTACAGCTGCGACGCGCTCATCATCGCCACCGGCGCGACGGCCCGCTACTTGGGGCTGCCTTCGGAGGACCGCTTCCGTGGCCGTGGCGTCTCGGCGTGCGCCACCTGCGACGGTTTCTTCTTTCGCAACCAGCGCGTCGCCGTAGTCGGCGGCGGCAACACCGCGGTCGAGGAGGCGCTGTACCTGTCGCACATCGCGCAACACGTCACGCTGGTGCACCGGCGCGACAAGCTGCGTGCGGAAAAGATCCTGCAGGAGCGGCTGTTCCGCGAAGTGACCGCGGGCAAGATGTCGGTGATCTGGAACCACACGGTCGATGAGGTGCTGGGCAACGAGCACGGCGTGAGCGGTGTACGTCTGCGCTCGCTCATCGGTGGCACGCCACAGGGGCTCCCCGTGACCGGCTTGTTCGTCGCCATCGGCCACATCCCCAACACGGCCCTGTTCAACGGGCAGCTCGCCATGCGCGCCGGCTACATCACGGTGCGCAGCGGGCTCGATGGCGAGGCCACCACCACCAGCGTGCCGGGAGTGTTTGCAGCCGGGGACGTCGCCGACCACGTGTACCGCCAGGCCGTCACCTCGGCGGGCGCCGGCTGCATGGCGGCGCTCGATGCCGACCGCTATCTCGAGACGCTCGACACGCAGCCGCACGGCTAGATCACCAGAGCCATGCCCAGGGACAAGGCCGAATTTCGCCGCAGCATCCACGAGCTCGAACCGCAGCAGTGGAATGCTTTGGGCGCGGACCGCAATCCCTTTACGCGCCACGAGTTCCTCGCAGCTCTCGAGCACACGCAGTGCGTGGGTCCGGGCACCGGCTGGGAACCGCGCTACCTCGCCCTGCGCGATGCCAGGGGGCTCGCGGCGGCGGCGGCCACGTTCGTCAAGACGCATTCGTTCGGTGAATTCGTGTTCGACTTTGCCTGGGCGCGCGCCTACGAGCGCGCGGGCCGCCGTTACTACCCGAAGCTCACCCTCGCCGCGCCCTTCACGCCCGCGACCGGACCGCGCCTGCTGGTACGCGCCGATCTGGATCGGGACGCACTCAGCGCGCGCTTGCTCGAGCGCCTGGAGGAGCACGCCACCAGCCACGGATTGTCCGGGGTGCACGCGCTGTTTCTCGATGAGCCGGCGCGTGCGGCCTGCGCGCAGCGCGGCTGGCTGTTGCGACGCGACTGCCAGTTTCACTGGAGCAATCGTGGTTACGGGAGTTTCGACGACTATCTGGGCACCTTCACCGCCGAGAAGCGCAAGAAGGCGCGTCGCGAGCGCCGCCGCGTCACGGATGCCGGCGTGCGCTTCGAGACGCGCTTCGGCGGCGAGCTCGACGAGCCGCTCCTCGACCGCATCTATGACCTGCACCGCGACACCTTTGTGCGCCACGGGCACGAACCGTATCTGACGCGCGCGTTCTTCAGCGCGGTGGCGCGCGCGTTGCCGGAATCCTTCATGGTGAAGCTCGCCGTGCACGGACGCGCGGTGGTGGCGGCCGCGATCTTCTTCTGCTGCGAGGAGGCGCTCTTCGGTCGCTACTGGGGGGCGGCGGCCGACTACCACAGCCTGCATTTCGAGGCGTGTTACCACCAGGGGATCGAGTTCTGCATCGAGCGCGGCATCGCGCGTTTCGAGCCCGGCACCCAGGGTGAACACAAGGTGAGCCGCGGGTTCGAGCCCGCCATCACCTGGTCTGCGCACTACATTGCCGATGCGCAGTTCCGCGACGCCATTGCCGAGTACCTGACGCGCGAGGCGGGGGCCGTGGAAGCCTACGCGCTGGAGGTGCAGGGGCACGTCCCCTACCGCGGCCGGCGTACCCCAGGGCTGGCGTGAAAACCATCACCTGGCTGTCGCCGCAGGACGCGCCGGAGTGGTTTCCGCCGCTCGAGCAGGCGCTGGAGGAACCCAGCGGGTTGCTGGCGGCCGGTGGCGACCTGTCACCCGAGCGCCTTATCGCCGCCTACCGGCGCGGGATCTTTCCGTGGTACTCGCCGGGTCAGCCGGTGCTGTGGTGGTCGCCCGATCCGCGCGCGGTGCTGTTCCCCGAGGAGTTTCACTGCACGCGCAGCCTCGCCAAGACACTGCGCATCGGCGGCTTCAGTTACTCGATGGATGGCGATTTCGCCGCGGTCATCGATGGGTGCGCTGCGCCGCGCGCGGCAAGTCCCGGCACCTGGATCACCTCCGACATGCGCGCCGCCTACCTCGAGCTGCACCGCCTCGAGCACGCTCACAGCATCGAGATCCGGCGCGACGGCGCGCTGGTGGGTGGTCTGTACGGGGTGCGCCTGGGGGGAGTGTTCTTCGGCGAGTCGATGTTCAGCCGCGAACGTGACGCCTCCAAGGCCGCGCTCGCGCACCTGGTCGCGGTGTGCCGGCGCAACAGTCTGGCGGTGATCGATTGCCAGCTGCCCTCGCGCCACCTCACGACTCTCGGCAGCCGCACCATCCCGCGCAGCCAGTTCCAGGCCCTGCTGCGCGAGCACGCGCGCACGCCGTCAGCGGCGCTCGCCGCCCCGTGAGGCGCGCTCGCCGCGCGCGCGGCATTCGTCGATGCTGCAAATTGCAACCGGAGCGCGCTTTGTGCTCCAATTCGCGCCCCCGGAGCCCTTAAGGGTGGTATGTCCAAAGAAGACGCGATCCAGATGGAAGGCGAGGTCGTCGAGACCCTGCCCAATACGACTTTCCGGGTGAAACTGAAGAATGGCCACGTGGTCACCGCGCATATCTCCGGCAAGATGCGCAAAAACTACATCCGCATCCTGACCGGTGATGCGGTCACCGTGGAGATGACCCCCTACGATCTGACCAAGGGTCGCATCATCTATCGGGGCAGGTGACGGCCTGATTACGCGTAGCGGCCGCGCGCTGACACGCCCCGACACATAGTTAAGGACCTAGGCAGGCACGGTGGGCAGCTGCGTCGGCTCGTACTGCAGTGCCAGCTGCGTGCCATCCTCT
>JBGPKC010000004.1:0-67112 GCA_041485725.1 Steroidobacteraceae bacterium | reverse complement strand
GAGCTGATCGACAGCCTGGAGATGGCGTCGGTCAAGTTCCTGAACGCGATCACCGAGCGGCAGCCCGCGCCTGCGGCGGCCTGAGCCGCGCTAAGCCTCGCGCATGCGCCGTTCGTATCAAGCCCGCAAGCTGCAGCGTCACGCGCGCAAACCGGCGGAGCTGCTGCTGGTGCCGATGATCGACATCTTCACGGTGCTCGTGACCTTCCTGCTGATGACCGCCGTGTTCTCGCGCACCGTGATCCTGCAGCTGAATCTGCCGGCCTCGCAGACCGAGTTCCGGGATCCGCCGCCGGGACTGCAGCTGGAGGTGATGGTGCGCAAGGACCTGATCCAGGTGGCGGATCGCAATACCGGACCGCTCGCGACGCTGCCCAACACGCCCGGCGGCTACAACTACGATGCGCTGACCGAATACCTCAAGCGCGTCAAGGCGAAGTTCCCGGAGAAGACCGACGCCAGCATCCTGCTGGAGGCGGACACGCCTTACGACACGCTGGTGCAGGTCATGGATCGCGTGCGCGTGTTTGAAGTGGGCCAGGGTATGAACCTCGTGCAGGCCGAGCTGTTTCCGGATATTTCCATCGGCGATGTGCCGGCGACGGCTGAGGCCACGGGCGGCGCCCCGGCGGCGGCGGCCCCGATTACGCCTATCCACGCAGCGGCGTCCGGCAGCGGAGCACACCCATGAGCATGTCGAACCGCGCCCAGCGCATGGCGCAGCACCACCTGCGGCACCGCGCCGATGCGCAGCTGAACCTCATTCCGCTCATCGACATCCTGTCGGTGATGGTCGCCTTCCTGCTGGTGTACTCGACCGAGGTCGAAGTCATCCAGAACGCCAAGGGCATCGAGATTCCGCAGTCGATCGCGCAGGCTGCGCCCAAGCAGTCGGTGGTGGTAATGATCACCAAGACGGACCTGTTCGTGCAGGGAGAATTCGTCGCGACGGTGGCACAGATCCGCGCCGCGCCGGGGAGGCTGGTCGAGCCGCTGCGCGCAGCGCTCAAGCGCCCGCTGCTGGTGGGCAGGGAGATCAGCGAGCGGGATATCGCGCAGCGCGAGATCACCATCATGGCGGACAAGGCGCTGCCCTACGAGGTGCTCAAGCGCGTGATGGCGACCTGCACGGATGCCGACTACGGGCGCATCTCGCTCGCGGTCATCCAGAAGGAAAAGCCGGTCACCCCCGGCCAGTTCAAGCCGGTGTAAGCCCGACATGGTCATCGCGCCCTATTACCGCGATTTCGATCTGCCCTGGGAGGGCGATCCGGAGTCGAGCGCGCGCTTCCGCAAGATCCTGCGCGTGCTGCTGATCGTGCTGGTGGTGTTGGGCATCGCATTTCCGCTGCTGCCGACGCCGAAGCGCGTAGCGATGGAGGAAGTGCCGCAGCGGCTCGCGCGCGTGATGCTCGAGAACACGCCCAAACCGCCGCCGCCTCCGCCGCCGGTGCCCAAGGAGGAGAAACCGAAGATCGAGCCGAAAATCGCGGTGGTGAAGCCGCCGCCGGTCGATGAGCGCAAGCGGGCGCGCGACAAGGCGCAGAAGCAGCTGAACCAGGTCAAGGACGAGCTCGCTGATCTGCGCGACGTCATGGATCTCACCCCGCTCGAGACCAAGAACCTCTCCGGCTCGGTGGGCGCCGATGCGCACGCCGAGCGCTCGCTCATCACCTCCAAGGTCGGGGCCGGCAGCGGCGGCATCACTTCCGCGGACACCAGCCGCGGCTTTGGCACCGGGGCCGGCTCGCTCACCGGTCACGACACGACTGCAGTCACTTCGGGCATCGTGCGCTCGGGTCTGAACAGCCGCGGCCCCGCCCGCAGCGGCGGCGGCGGCAAGGCCGCCCGCTCGCGCGAGGAGATCGAGCTGGTCTTCGACCGCAACAAGGGACGCATCTACAGCCTGTACGCCCGGGCGCTGCGCGACAATGCGGAGCTGCAGGGTAAGCTGGTGCTCGAGTTCACCATTGCCCCAACCGGGGACGTGACCATGTGTCGCATCGTTTCCAGCGAACTCAGGGACCCGGACCTGGAGCGCAAGATCATCGCGCTGGTGCGCCTGTTCCGCTTCGATGCCAAGGACGTCGACGCGGTCACCACCACCAAGCCCATTGACTTCTTCCCGGCATGAACCTCAATTCCGAAATCGAGTTCTATGCGGAGCTGCGGCTCCTCGACAAGGCGCGACTGCTGAATCTGTTCCTGCACGAACTCGCGGACGAGGCGCGCGGCACCTACGGTGCCGACGTGGACCAGGTGCACGACGGCGCGCACCTGCGCTTCGTCAACGAGCTGTACCATCGTCTGACGCGCGTCATCGAACAGCTGCTGGCCGAGGAGGCGACGCGCCCGGCGGATGACGTGGTGCTGCGTATGCTGCTGGCGCCGCGGGCCGACAAGGTGGCCGAGCGGCTGGTGTTCAACGCCTACGGGCGCGCCATCCAGGGATTCGAGAGCTACGATACGACCGTGCTGATGGGCTCTTGAGTACCGGCGCCTAGGGCCGGGCCGCAAGCCGCTCCAGTGCCGCTCCGGTGAGCCGGAACGTGGTCCACTCATCCTGCGCGACCGCCCCGAGACTCAGATAGAACCCGATCGAGGGTTTGTTCCAGTCGAGCACCGCCCAGTCGAGCCGCGCGCAGCCGCGCTCGAGCGTCGTGCGGGCGAGCCAGGCGAGCAGGCGCTTGCCGACGCCGAGCCCGCGTGCCTCGGGCCGCACGAACAAGTCCTCGAGATAGATGCCGGGCTTGCCGAGGAACGTCGAGAAGTTGTGGAAGAACAGCGCAAAGCCCACCGGCGCGCCATCCAGACACGCGAATGCCACTTCCGCATACGGACGGGGGCCGAACAGCGCCGTGACGAGGTCCGCTTCGGTCGCGACCACCTGATCCTCGAGATGCTCGTACACGGCGAGCTCGCGGATGAACGCCAGCACCTGCGGCAGGTCGCTCGCGGTCGCGGAACGGATGGTGATGGTGCGCGTGGCGCCGCTCATCCGGTGGTCTGCAGCCCCTGGGCGATGCCTGCGACACTTGCCAGCAGCGCCTCGAACAGGTCGCGGTCCGCGCGTCCCCCGGCGCGCCAGCGCTGCAGCAGATCCACCTGCATCAGGTGAATGGGATCGAGGTAGGGATTGCGCAGCTGGATCGAGCGCTGCAGCGTCGGATCGGAATCGAGCAGCGCCCGGCTGTCCCTGACGGCGAGGATCTGCTCGCAGGCGCTCTCGAACTCGCCGCGGATCTCGCCGGAGAAACGGCGCAGCGGTTCCGGTACCAGCTCGTCGTAGTAGCGCGCGATCTCCGGATCCGACCGCGCCAGCATGGTCTCGACGTCATCGAGGAGGTTGCGCAGGAAGAACCAGCTGCCGCAGGCTGCGCGCAGCCGCGGCAGCCCGAACTTTGCGAGCGCGGCGCGCAGCCCGCTCCCGGCGCCGTACCAGCCGGGGAGCATGTAACGGGTCTGCGACCAGGCGAACACCCACGGCACCGGCAGCAGGCCCTCGATGCCCGCGCCTTCCACGCGGTGCACGGAACGCGAGCCGATCTGCATTCTCTCGATCACATCAATCGGCGTGACTGCCTGAAAATACTCGTAGAACTGCGCCTGCTCGTAGACCAGGCGGCGGTAGGCGGCGCGGCTCTCCTGCGCGAGCAGCGCGGCGATTTCCAGCTGCTCGGCCGAGTCGGGCGGCAGCTGCTGGTGGCGGCACGCCGCGGTCGTGAGGCTCAACGCATTGAAGGCCCGCTCGAGGGTGCGCATGGCTATGGGCCGCAGTGGGTAGCCCTGCTTGATGGTTGCGCCCTGTTCGCGGATCCGCAGCACCCCGTCCACTGCCCCGGCGGGGGCCGCGTGCACCAGGGCTTCAACGCGCCCGCCGCCGCGCGCGATGCTGCCGCCGCGGGCGTGGAAAATGACGGCGCGCTCCCCGGCGGTGGCGAGCACCTGCGCCAGGTCGTGCTGCGCCTGGTGAATCATGAAGCGCGAGGCGCAGGCGCCGGTTTGCTTGTTGCTGTCGGAGTATCCGATCAGCACACACTGGCGCCGCCCGCGCGCATCCAGATGCCGCCGATACAGCGGATGCGCGAGCAGCTCCTGCATCGTGCGGCCGCAGGCGGCGAGCGCCTCCGCGGTTTCGAACTGCGGTGCGAGGTCGAGCGCCACTTCCCCGGTGTGCTTGTCGTACGCCTCGGCCCAGCGCGCCAGCAGCAGCGCCGCGAGCACATCGTCCGCGCCGCTGGCGCCGCTCACGATGAAGTAACCGATGGCCTCGGGGCCATAGCGGTGGCGGCCCTGTATGATGGCGTCGAACACCGCGAGATGGCGCTTGCCGACCGCATCGAGCTCCGCGACCGGTCCGCGATCCTTCTCCAGCGCCTGGGCGAGCCGGTCGCGGCGCTCGCGGCTGCTGCGGCCGAGCCACAGCGGGTCGTCGAAGCCGTGCGCCACGACCTCGTGCAGAACGCTGGCATGCTGGCGCACGTCGAGCGTCGCCAGGTGAAATCCGAAGGTGTCGATCCGGCGCAGCAGACGCTCGACGTAGAACAGCCCGGCGTTCGCGCCCTTGTTGGCCCTGAGGCTCGTGGCGATCAGCGACACATCGTCGCGGAACTGCCGCGCGCTCTCGTAACCGCTCGCCCGGCCTTCGTAGGTGCTGCGCAGGCGCTCGCCGAGCTGCGCGAGGAGCACGCGGTAGGGCATGCGGTCGTGCCGCACCGGGGTGATGGCGCGCGCCCCCGGCAGCAGCCGCGTGTACTGCTCGACCCGCTTGGTCAGTTCGGTGGCCACCGGCACGCGGCTGGCGCTCTGCGACAAGCGCTGCGCGATGCTCTGGCACTCCTCGAAATAGCGGTTGACGATCACCTGCTGCTGGCGCGCCAGCGCCTCGCGGATGCTCTTGGCGTGCACGTCGGGATTGCCGTCCATGTCGCCACCCGCCCAGGATCCGAAGTGCAGGATGGCCGGCACCCGTGTCGCGCCGGCGTCCGTGCCGTAGAGCTTCTCCAGCGCCTGGGCGATTTCCTCGTAGAACGCCGGCACCACGCGGTACAGGATCTCCACCAGGTAGAACAGGATCTGCTCGCGTTCATCTGCGACCGTGAGCCGTTCGCGCGGCAGCTCCTCGGTCTGCCACGCCGCGGTCAGCTCCATGCGGATGCTGCTCCAGACGTTGCGGGCTTCGTTCGGCGTCAGGGTCGGGTCGAGACGTTCGAGCAGGCGCTGTGCGATACGCTGCTGTTTGCGCAGCAGCGTCCTGCGGCTCGATTCGGTCGAATGAGGCGCGAACACCGGCTCGATGGAGAGACTCCCGATGAGCTCGAGGACCTGCGCCGCACCCAGGCCCTGGCTCTTCAGCGCGGCGATCGCATCCTCCACGCCGCCGGGTTGGGGCCGCTGGCTGTCCTTGAGCAGGTACTCGCGGCGGCGCCGGATGCGGTGCACCCTTTCCGCCAGATTGACGCTCTGGAACCAGGTGGAGAAGGCGCGCACCACCTCGCGCGCCAGCGCCGGCGGGCGGTCGCGCACGCGGGCCGCGAGCTCGGCGCGCGCTTCGCGCTCGCCGCTGCGGCCGCGGATAGCGGCGAGGCGGTCCAGCTCCACCAGCTCGAACAGCTGCTCGCCACCCTGCTCGCGCAGAATCTCGCCCATGAGCGCGCCGAGCGCATGGACATCCTCGCGCAACGGCTCGTGCTTGGGCGGAAAGTGGATGTCGCTGCGATTCACCTTCAGTCGTTCCAGGTGTTGGCTTTGGCGTCGAAATCGGCGCGCTGCGCGCGCACCACGCAGAAGTGCTGGCCGGTGGGCGCCTCCATCACATACCACGTTCCAACCGGGCCGATGCGCCGGGCGCCGAGCTTCTCGAGCCGGCACACTTCGGCCTCGATGTCATCGGCTTCGATGTCCAGGTGCACGCGGCTCGGGTGAGCGACCCTCTGCACCTCCAGGTGCGGCTGATCGGCGGGGGTATCGAGAGTCCGGTATAGAGCGTCCCTGGCGCTGGCGCGCGACTCCGCCGCGAGTCCCAGCGCCGCGCTCCAGAAGCGTGCGGCCGCATCCAGATCGTCGCTGTTGCAATCGATGATGAATCCGCCGAGGCGGCTCTTGTGCATGCGGGCGATTCCTGATCCTTAGGTGCGCTGTATATCTTAGCGGGCCGGTGCGCCGTGGGCGCGCTTAGGTCTACCCGGCCAGCAGCACCGCCTCGGCACGCTCCAGCTCTTCAGGCTGACCGTAAATCACGACAATGTCCCCGTCGCGCAGCACCGTGTCGCCGGCGGGCTCGCGCCCGAGGATCCCTAAGCGCCGCACGCCGGTGAAGGTCACCTCGACACCGCGGTTGCGCACTTCAATGAGCGTGCGGCCCACCGCCCAGGCTCCCGGAGGCACGACCACGGACTTCAGCTCCTCGCGGTGCTCGCTCATCTCATCGACCGGGCGCGCATCCCCGCGCCGCACGATGTTTCTCAGCACCGCGTAGCGGTTGCTGCGGATGTCGTCCAGGGTGCGCACCACGCGCGCCACCGGCACGTGCAGCAGCATCAGCACGTGCGACACCAACATGAGACTCGCTTCGAAGGTTTCCGGAACGACGTCGGTGGCTCCGGCATCCTGCAGCTCCTTGATGCGGGCATCGTCCTGGGTGCGCACCAGCACCGGCACCTCCGGCCGCAGGCGGCGCACGCTGTGCAGGATGCCGATCGAGGTGGCGGGATCGGAGAAACTGATGACGACCGCGCTGGCGGTCCGCAGCCCGATTTTGGTGAGCAGTTCTTCGTCCGCCGAATCGCCGAACACGACCGGGTCCCCGGCCTGGCGTGCGGCGCGGATGCGCGCCGGGTCGAGGTCGAGCGCGATGTATTCGAAACCCTGCGATTCCAACACCCGCGCCACGTTCTGGCCGACGCGGCCGAAGCCGCACAGGATGACGTGCTCGCGCCGGGCGATTTCACGGGTGGCAGCCTCCTCACGCTCGCTGGCGGTGGGCGTCGGGGCCTGCTCGCGCAGCAGCCAGCGCGCGACGCGCTTGTTGTTGTTGAGGATCAGCGGGCTGAGGAGCATCGACAGCACGATCGCGACCAGCAGCGGCTCGCCGAGGCCTTCGGGCGCCAGCCCGGCCTGCAGCAGGATGGTGCACAGCGCGACCCCGAACTCACCGCCGATGGACATGACGATGCCGGTGCGCAGCGCCTTGAAGCGCGTGCTGGTGAATGGGCGTGTGACCAGCGCGGCGATGGTCGCCTTGAGGATCACCAGGGTGAGCAGCATGAGCAACACGATGCCGAGCTCGCTCACGCGCCCGAGCAGGTGCATGTCGAGCAGCATGCCCACGGAGATGAAGAACAGCCCGAGCAGGATGTCGCGGAACGGGCGGATTACCGCTTCGATCTGGTGCCGGTATTCGGTCTCGGCGAGCATCATCCCCGACAGGAACGCGCCCAGCGCGAACGACAGACCGGCGACGTGCGACACCCACGCCGAGGCGAGCACCACCAGCAGCACCGCCAGCGTGAACAGCTCACGCAGGCGACTATGGGCGATCTCGTGAAACAGCGGCCGCAGCAGCCAGCGCCCGGCCGCCAGCACCGCCACGATCGCGAGCACGCCGCTGATCACCGCCACCACGCTGCCACTCAGCTGGAAGTGATTCTGTCCGGTCACCAGCGCGGCACCCAGGGCGAGGAACGGCACGAACGCCAGGTCCTGGAACAGCAGCATGCTGAACGCGAGCCGCCCGTGCGTGCGGTTGAGTTCGGCGCGCTCGGTGAGTTGTTGCAGCAGGATGGCGGTCGAGCTCATCGCCACCGCGCCCCCCAGCACGATCGCGATGAGCCACGCAATGCCGAGCAGGTGCCCGAGGAGTGCGAACACGCCGGCTGTGGCGATCACCTGGGCTGCGCCGAGTCCGAAGACCTCGCGCCGCATGGCGAGCATGCGTGGCAGCGAGAACTCCAGCCCCAGCGTGAACAGCAGGAACGCCACGCCGAGCTCGGCCAGCAGTCGCGTCGCACCCGAATCCGACACCACGCCCAGCGCGTGGGGTCCGAGCACCAGGCCGACTACCAGGTAAGCCACGCTCGTGGGCAGCCCCAGGCGCCGCGCGATCGTCACCAGGAGCACGGAACCCGCCAGCAGAATGAGAGCCTGGGAGAGAGGAGCGAACATTGACGCGCAACTTAGACCGCGCCCACGAGCGAACGCAACGCCCGCGCGGCTTAGCGCCGCGGCCGCCCGTCCGGGCCCCGGCCGCCTTAGGGGGTGATCAGATTCCCGACTGCCAGGTGCTCGGCATGCCGGCCTTGCCGATCGCGTCCTCTATGGCGAGGCAGGCGTCGCGCGCTTCCGGCTGCGCGCGCAGGCTTCTCGCGATGGAGTTCAGGAAGCGGCACATGAGAGCCACGTTCGGGTGGTTGACGTGCAGCTGCTCTTCGACGCGATCAATGGCTTCGATCAGATCTTCCTGATCGCAGCTTGGAAAAGTCATGCTCGTTACGGCATGTTGTACGGCAACCAGCGCTTGGTGTATTGCGGCCTGCTGACTCCCATCCATGGGAGCAAATTTGAACCCGTTTGAGGAAAGCCGCAAGTCCCCACCGCCTGCGGCGGCAAGAGGAAGGCCCAAAAACAAGAGCCCCGCCTTGGGGAGGCGGGGCTCAGTAACCTAAGTCAAACGAGTGACGGTTACTTGGCAGGCGCGTTCGACTGGTCGGTCGTCGAGGCGCCGGCCTTGGTGGATTTCTTGTGGTGCTTCTTGTGATGAGATTTGGCCGGGGCCGCGGGCTGCTCGGCGGCCGGCGCGGTGGCCGGTGCGTCAGCGGCGAGAACCGGACCCGCGAGCAGGGCCAGGGCAACGACTGGGACGAGCTTATTGAACATCGATTTGCTCTCCAAAGGAATAAAGTAGGAAGCTAAGGCGCGCGTATTATGACTGGATTCGGGTCGCGCAAGCGCCGTATGACTGCAACGTAATGTTGGGCTTGCGACGCGCGTATCCTATTGAAAAACAAAAATAATCATGCCCGCTGCCCGGGCCGGACACCGGGGGTCATTGTCCCTGAAAGGCAACAAGCGTGCGGACCGGCACCTGCAGGGCCCCGAGGCGCGCCGTCCCGCCGAGCTCGGGCAGGTCGATGATGAAGCAGGCCGCAAGGATCTCGGCTCCGAGGGAGCGCAGCAACTTCACGGCAGCCTCGGCGGTGCCCCCGGTGGCGATCAGATCGTCCACGAGAATGATGCGCTCTGCGGGGCCGACGGCATCGCGATGCATTTCCATTTCATCGATCCCGTACTCGAGGGAGTAGGCGACACGCACCGTGGCATGCGGGAGCTTGCCTTTCTTGCGGATGGGGACGAAGCCCGCCGACAGCTGATGTGCGATCGCGCCGCCGAGAATGAATCCGCGCGCCTCGATCCCTGCGACGCGATCGATGTGTGCACCGAGCCACGGCTGTACCAGCTGGTCCACGACGGCACGGAAGACGCGCGCATTCCCCAGCAGTGTCGTGATGTCGCGGAACGTGACGCCCGGTTTCGGATAGTCGGGAATGGCGCGGATGGTTTCGCGGATCTCGCGCAACATGTCGGGGTCCATGCGCGCACTCTACGCTAAGCGCGCACCCGGCGGCCGGCGCCACACCAGCATGCGGTTGTTGGCGGGCATGGCGTGGTCGGCGGCGAATACCAGGCCGTGCGCGCGCGCGAGCGCCTCGAGCGCCTCGAAATCCCGGATGCCGCTGACGGGGTCGCGTGCCTTCAGGTAAGCGTCGAATTGCGCATTGCTGTTACTCGTATATTGCCCCTGGAAGCGAAACGGTCCGTACACGCACAACACGCCCGGCGCCGTAAGGGCGCCCGCCGCGCCGCGAACGAACGCCCGCACCGCGCTCCAGGCGATGATGTGCAGTGTGTTGGCGCTGAACACCGCGTCCACGGGCGCTACCCGCCAGGGATGCTCGCGCGCATCGAGTGTGATGGGCGCTCGCACATTGGATGTACCTTCCAGCCGGATGCGTTCGGCGAGCGGCGCCAGCTGTTCCTCGACCTCGCTTGGCTGCCAGGCGAGGTGCGGCAGGTGCGCGGCGAAATGCACCGCATGCTGGCCGGTGCCGCTGCCGACCTCCAGAACGCTGCGGCTGGCGGCGAACTCGTTCCTGAGAACCTCGAGGATCGGTCCCTTATTGCGCTCGCAGGCTTCGGACAGCGTCAGCACGGCGCGAGTCTGCGACAATGCGCCCATGCAGGCCATAGACGCTCTTCTTCAGCGGCGCTCCGCCCGGGCGCTGACCGAGCCGGCGCCGGACGAGGGCGCGCTGCAGCTCATTTTCTCCAGCGCGGTGCGCGCCCCCGACCACGGACGGCTGCGTCCCTGGCGCTTCGTCGTGGTGCGCGGCGGCGCCCGCGAGCGCCTGGGCGAGCTGTTCGCCGATCACCTGCGGCGCGTCCAGCCGCAACTCGGAGCAGAGGCGTTGCAGCGCGAGCGGCTCAAGGCGTTGCGCGCGCCGCTGATCGTCGTGGTGGCCGCGCAATGCAACCCGGAGGTGAAGATTCCGGTGATCGAGCAGACGCTGTCCGCGGGCGCGGCCGCGCACGCCATGATGCTGGCGGCGTTCGCCCTCGGCTTCAACGCCATGTGGAAAACCGGTGGGGCTGCGTATGACCAGACGGTGAAGCAGGCGCTCGGCTTCGCATCCACCGATGCCATCGTCGGCTTCCTGTACCTCGGCACTGAGACCGCGCCACCCGCGCCGCCGCTACGCGGCGAGTGGCGCGACCTGGTGCGCTACTGGGGCGACTAGAGCGCGACGAGTCGAGTGCCTGCGCCGACGAAGCGAGCAACGCGGCGACGCGTGCGGCAACATTTCGCGCCGCCGGCCTCCCGGCGGCGCCGCACTGCCGTATGATGCGCGCCTCTGCGCAGCGCCGAAGGTCCCCAGGTCTATGAGATTACTATCGTGGATGGCAGCGCTTGCCCTGGCGGCCTGCGCTTCAAAGCCCGTCGAGGAGAAATCGGTGCCCGTTACATCCGCCCGTGCCGCGCCGGCGGCCGCACCCGCCGCGCTCGCTCCCGTCAAGCCGGTCATCGGGGATTTTGGCCTGGACCTGAGCGCGGGGAACCACAGCGTGAAGCCCGGCGATGACTTCTTCGCCTATGCAAACGGCGCGTGGTATGACACGTTCACGATTCCCGCCGATCACTCGAGCTTCGGTCCGTTCGACAAGCTCGATGAGCTCTCCAAGCAGCGCGTCCGCGCCATCATCGAGCAGGCGGCCGCCGCGCACGCCGCCAGCGGGACTCCCGAGCAGCAGATCGGCGACTTCTACGCGGCCTTCATGGACGAGGCGGCGATCGAGGCCAATGGTCTGGCGCCCGTTCAGGCCGATCTGCAGCGCATCGCCGCGGCCAACACGCGCCAGGAACTCGCACACCTTTTCGGGGAGCCGGGATTCGCTTCGCTGTTCGACGTGCAGCTGCCGGCCGATTTCAAGAACCCCGACCGCTATAGTGTCTTTATCAGCCAATCGACGCTCGGCCTTCCCGACCGCGACTACTACCTCAAGGACGATCCGCAGCTCAAGGAGCTGCGCGGCAAGTACGTTGCCTACATCGCGCAGATGCTCACCCTCGGCGGCGCCAGCGACGCTGCGGCCCAGGCGCGCGACATCATGGCGTTCGAGACCGCGGCGGCGAAGGTGCAGTGGCCGATCGAGAAGCGCCGCGATGTGGAGGCCATCTACAACCCGCGCAGCAAGCAGCAGCTGCTCGCCTTTGCGCCCGCATTTCCCTGGCAGGCGTTCCTCGAGGCCCAGCAACTCGGCGTCCGGCAGGAGCTGGTGGTCGCCGAGCTCAGCGCCATTCATGATCTCGCCGAGCTCTTCAACCGCACTGCGGTGACGACGCTCAAGGCCTTCCTGACGTTCCACTATCTCAGCAGCCACGCGCAGTACCTGCCCAAGCGCTTTGACGAGGCGCGCTTTGCGTTCTACGGCCAGACGATGCGCGGGCAGCCGCAGCAGCGCGAGCGCTGGAAGCGCGGCGTGGATGCGGTCGATGGGGCGCTCGGTGAGTCGGTCGGGCGGCTGTACGTGGTGCAGTATTTCCCGCCCGACTCGAAAGCGAAGATGCAGCAGCTGGTGACGGACCTGCGCGCCGCGCTGAGTGAGCGCATCGACGCCCTGGACTGGATGACGCCGCAGACCAAGTCGCGGGCCCACGAGAAGCTCGCGATGTTCACGCCCAAGATCGGTTACCCGGAGAAGTGGAAGGACTACTCGGCGCTGCTGATCCGCCGCGACGATCTCGTCGGCAACGTGCGCCGCGCGGCCGAGTGGGACTGGAACTATCAGGTCGCACGCCTCGACAAGCCGGTCGACCGCGCCGAGTGGCAGATGACGCCGCAGGAGATCAACGCCTACTACAACCCCTCGAACAACGAGATCGTGTTCCCGGCGGCGATCCTGCAGCCGCCGTTCTTCGACCCCAACGCCGACACCGCGGTGAACTATGGCGCCATCGGCGCGGTGATCGGACACGAGATCGGTCACGGCTTCGACGACCAGGGGCGCAAATTCGGCCCCGACGGCTCCATGCAGGACTGGTGGACGGCACGGGATGCCGAGGTGTTCGCGGCGCGCACCGCGCGCCTCATCAGGGAGTTCTCCGCATTCGAGGCGCTGCCGGGGCTGAAGGTCAACGGCGCCAACACCATCGGCGAGAATATCGGCGACCTCGGCGGCCTCAACATGGCGCACGAGGCCTACCTGATTTCGCTCAAGGGACAACCGGCACCGGTGATCGATGGGCTCACCGGCGATCAGCGGTTTTTCCTGGCCTACGCGCAGGTGTGGCGCAGCAAGTACCGCGAGGGCGCGCTGCGCGAGCAGGTGATGGCGGACGTGCACAGCCCCGACAATTTCCGTGTCAACGGACCGCTGCCGAACATCGACGCGTGGTACGCGGCGTTCAACATACAGCCGGGCGACAAGCTGTACCTCAAGCCCGAGGACCGCGTCAGGATCTGGTAGCTTCAGGGCTTGACGATCGCGAGTACCACGATCGCGACGAGCAGCAGCCCCGGCAGCTCGTTGAACAGGCGGTACCAGCGCTGCGAGTGGCGGTTCTGACGAGCACGCAGCGCCAGCATCAGCCGGTAACACCAGCCGTGGTAGCCGACCAGCGCCGCGACCAGCAGCAGCTTCGCGCGCATCCAGCCCAGGGTCAGATACCCGGGCGCGCTGACGATCATGGCGGCGCCGCACAGCACCGCGAGCAGCGCGCCCAGGCTCATGATGAGATACAGCCGCCGCTCCATCACGACCAGGCGCGCCAGCCCCGGCGCATCGCTCGCCGCGACGTGGTAGACAAACAGGCGCGGCAGGTAGAACAGCCCCGCGAACCAGGTGACCACGAACACCACGTGGAAAGCTTTCAGCCACAGCATCGGGACGGATTGTAACCAAGACAAACGCCTCGGTGCGGGCCTCTGGTAGCATCACCAGCCGGTACAACTGCCGCAGCAACGCATCATGCCCGACACGCCCGCCGCCGGATCCACCTCCTTCCCGAGCAATATCGAGATCGCACAGCGCGCCACCATGCGCCCCATCGGAACGCTCGCGCATGAGCGGCTCGGGATACCGCACGAGCGTCTCGAACCCTACGGGCACTACAAGGCGAAGGTGTCGCTCGCCTACGTGGCGCAGCTCGATTCCCGCCCCGACGGCAAGCTGGTGCTGGTGACCGCGATCTCGCCGACGCCCGCCGGGGAGGGCAAGACCACCACGACCGTGGGGCTGGGGGATGCGCTGAACCTGCTCGGCAAGCGGGCCATCGTGTGCCTGCGTGAGCCGGCCCTGGGACCGGTATTCGGCATGAAGGGCGGCGCGGCCGGCGGCGGCTACTCGCAGGTGGTGCCGATGGAGGACATCAACCTGCATTTCACCGGCGACTTTGCCGCCATCGCGCTCGCCAACAACCTGCTGGCCGCGCTCATCGACAACCACATCTACCACGGCAACCAGCTCGGTTTCGACCTGCGCCGCATCAGCTGGCGGCGCGTGGTCGATATCAACGATCGGGCGCTGCGCCACATCGTCATCGGACTCGGCGGCACCGCCGACGGCGCGCCGCGTGAGGACGGCTTCGATATCGTGGTGGCGTCCGAGGTCATGGCGATCCTGTGTCTCGCCAACAGCCTCGCTGATCTGAGGGAACGCCTCGGCAGGATCGTCGTCGGTTACCGCGCCGACAACTCGCCCATCCTGGCGCGCGAGCTCAAGGCGCACGGCGCGATGGCGGCACTGCTGAAGACGGCGCTCGCGCCCAATCTGGTGCAGACGCTCGAGAACAACCCGGCCTTCATCCACGGCGGTCCGTTCGCCAACATCGCGCACGGCTGCAACTCGGTAATCGCGACGCGCGCCGCGCTGAAGCTTGCCGACTACGTCGTGACCGAGGCCGGGTTCGGCGCCGACCTGGGCGCGGAGAAGTTCGTCGATATCAAGTGCCGCAAGGCGGGCTTCAGGCCCTGCGCCGCGGTGATCGTGGCCACCGTGCGGGCGCTCAAGTACCACGGCGGCGTCGAACTCGCTGACCTGAAGAGCGAGAATCTCGCCGCGCTCGATCGGGGCGTGGTCAACCTCGAGCGACACATCGACAATGTCCACAACCGTTACGGCCTGCCCTGCGCGGTGGCCATCAACCGCCGCGCGGAAGACACCGAGCATGAAATCCAGCTGCTGATCGACCGCATCGCCCCGCACGACGTGCGGGTGATCGCCGCGACCCACTTCGCGCAGGGCGGGCGCGGTGCGCTGGAGCTGGCCCGAGAGGTCGTGCGCCTGTGCGATGAGCCCAACGGCTTTCGCTATGTATATGAAGACGATGCGAGCCTGTGGGACAAGATGAAGGCGATCGCCACCCAGATCTACCACGCCACCGATATCACCGCAGACACCAAAGTGCGCGCCCAGATCCGCCGGCTGCAGGATGGCGGCTATGGGCAGTATCCGGTGTGCGTCGCCAAGACCCAGTACTCCTTCTCCACCGACCCGAAACTGCGCGGCGCGCCCTCGCACCACGTGGTCAACATTCGCGAGGTGCGGCTCGCCGCGGGCGCGGAATTCGTGATCATGATCTGCGGCGACATCATGACCATGCCGGGGCTGCCCAAGGTGCCCGCCGCGAACAGCATCGATGTCGGCGCGGACGGGCGCATCACGGGACTGTTCTAGAACTACACGCCTGCGAACCGCATCCGCCGCATCTCCCGCCATGCCTTTCTGCGAAGCCGACCCCTGGCGCATGCAGTACTTCGAGGGCGTGGCCTGCCCGCGCGAGGTGCGCATTCCCACCGAGGACGCCGACGGTTACCAGTGGAATCCGGCGCACCGCTGGGTCTACAACAAGTTGGCTGTCGCGCAATCGCAGGGCCTCGCGTGTGCGCCGCACGGACTGTGCCCGCCGGGATTTCCGGTGTTCAGCAAGCCCATCATCAATCTGCGCGGTATGGCCGTCGGCAGCCGGGTGTTGCCGGATCGCGCCCACTACGAGCGGCACAAGACGCCGGGACACTTCTGGATGACGCTGCTCGAAGGCGAGCACGTCAGCACCGACCTCGCCGTGCAGCAGGGACAGGTGGCGTGGCTGCGTCATGGCCTCGGCACGCCCGCCGAGGGCGGGACTTTCGACTACTGGACGATCGAGGCGGCGGCGCGTGAGCTGCTGGAAGAGTATCTCAGGGCCTGGGTCACGCAGCACCTTGCGACCTATGCCGGCATGCTCAATCTCGAGACGATCGGCGGGCGCATCATCGACGCGCACCTGCGCTTCGCCGATCAGTGGCCGGACCTGTACGGCGCCGGCTGGCTGCCGGCCGTGGTAGGCCTCTACCAGCACGGCGAGTGGCGCTACGCCGATCGCGACCGCAGGATCGGCTACAGTGTCGCACTGTTCGGCCCGCACGGCCGCGAATACCCACAACCGCCCGCGGTGCTGGTCGAGGAAGTGCGGCGCATGCCGCACGTGAGCAGCGTGCAGATCACCTTCCACGCCGACCGTCCGGCCGCCGCGCACCCCATGCCACCGGGCGGCTTTCGGCTCGCGATCGTCAACTGCCTGGATCTCGAGGCGGGCCGTGAGGCGCGGGCGCGGCTGGCGGAGTTTTTCCGGGTGTGATCTGTCAGGGCTGCCAGCCCCGCGCGCGCGCCGCGGCCTCGGCGCCGGCATCGAGCGGTTCACCCGCGATCAGCTCATCGAGCGTGCGCGCCACGCTGGCGGGCAGCGCCGAACCCGCCGGCCGGTAGCCCGTGGCAGCGGCCGGCGGGGCGGGATTCTGCGCCAGCACCTCGAGCCGCCAGGCCTCGTGCCCGCGGCAGGCGAGTCCCGCGAGCGCACTCTTCCCGCGCAGCACGAACGTGCGGCAGTAGTCGCCGTTCCTGGCCCGAAAGCTGACACCGATCTGCACCGGCGCGTCGGGCGGCTGACTACTCGCGAGCTGTCCGGTCAGCGCGCGCGCCAGCGCGCCGCTTGCCAGCACCTGCCCGTCGCGGGTGACGAGCGCTCCGTCCGCGGGCGTGCGCAGCAGCAGCGGCCCTAACAGCGCACCGCCGACCAGGCTGGCCGCGATCGCGCCCCACTGCGGCCACGACCAGCCCGGCGCGGCTTTGCGCTTCAGCGCAATCACGTTAGCGGCGTGCGGCTGCGCGCCGCGCACGCTGGCGAGCAGGCGCTCCGGCAGCGGCTCATCGAGCACCGGGTCGAGCGCGGCACGCAGCCGCCCGCGCAGCGCCCGGTGCCGCGCGACCCGTTGCGCCAGCTGCGCATCGAGCGCCATCGCGGACTCCAGCGCTGCGCAGGTCGCGGCGTCCAGTTCGCCGTCCGCGTACGCCATCACAGTCTCGTCGCTGAAGTTCATGGCAGCGCTCCGGTGGTCTCGCCGAGCATCTCCTGCAGCGCTTCACGGCCGCGCGCCAGGCGGCTGGTCAGGGTACCGATCGGGACCTCCATGACGTGCGCCGCCTCCTTGTAGGAGAGACCTTCGATCAGTACCAGCGCGACCGCCGCACGCTGCTCCTCGGGCAGGCGCGCCAGCGCGTCCTGCACCGCGAGCAGGTCCGCATGCGCGCCCTGGGACGCATCGCCGACCTGCTCACCGGACTCCGCGGGCGCGAACAGCCGCGCGCGCCGGCCGCGCGCGCGCAGCTCGTCGAGCCACGCGTTGCGCACGATGCCGAACATCCAGCTCGACAGTGGCGCGTCCGGCCGCAGTTGCCCGGCGCGCGTCAGCGCCCGCTCGACCGCGATCTGCACCAGGTCATCGGCGTCGTGCGCATCTCTGGTGAGCGCGCGCGCAAAGCGCCGCAACCGCGGCAGCAGCGTCACCAGCTCCTCGCGCAGCTCCTGCGGCGACGCGCGCACGTCTATACCGGCATTACGTTCATGAGTGCCATTTTCTTCCATTTCTTCCCTGCGCGGCCACGTTCAACTATGGTGCCCGCATGCGCTTGGGAGCACTGACATGGCTGCTGTTGATCGCGTCGGCGGCCGGCGCGCAGGTCGGCCTGCCCTCCGTGCGTCTGCCCCAGGTGCCTGGCGTCACGCTGCCGAATCTTCCCGCGGCAGGCGTGCCACTGGATATCGACAAGTCCGCCGCCGCGCTCGCGGGCGAGGTCGATCCGCGCCGCCTGCGGGAACTGCGCGCCTTGCGGATTCGCGAGCTGCTGCGCCGGCACCGTGACGTGCTCGAGGCCGACCCCCACGGCGCGCCCATTGTCCGCGGGGAGGTGCTGGCGCTGTCCCCGAGCGCGGCCGCGTTGCAGGCGGCCGGCGATGCGGGATTTTCCGTAGTGCGCGAGCAGTCGTCCGCCGAACTCGGCACGCGCATCGTGGTGTTGCACGCCTCGGGAAGTACCGCACGCGCCCTGGTGCGCTTGCAAGGGCTCGATCCTGCGGGCGTCTATGACTTCAATCACGTCTATACCGACAGCGGTGCGCTGGGGGTCGCTGACCCGAGCGCTGCGCAGCCCGCGCCCGCGCCGGGCGGCGTGCCGCGCGCGGCCGAGGCGTCCGGCGTCGGCGCGGTCCGCCTCGGCCTCATCGACAGTGGCGTGGACGTGTCTCATGAGGTGTTCAGCGGCGTCAAGATTCAACAGCACGGGTGCACCAGAGCGGTGCCGGCCGAGCATGGGACCGCGGTGGCCTCGCTCATGGTCGGCCGCGCCAGCGCTTTTCACGGCGCGGCGCCCGGGTCCGCTCTTTATGCCGTGGACGTGTTCTGCGGCCTTGCCACCGGGGGCGCAGTGGATTCGGTGGCGGAGGCGTTTGCATGGCTGCTTCACGAGCAGGTTCCGGTCATCAACGTGAGCCTGGTGGGACCGCCGAACAGAATGCTCGCCGGCATCGTGCAGAACGTGCTGGCGCGCGGCCACCTGGTGGTGGCCGCGGTGGGCAACGATGGTCCGGCGGCGCCGCCGCAGTATCCCGCGGCCTGGCCGGGAGTCGTTGGAGTGACGGCGGTGGACGCGCGGCAACAGGTGTTGGTCGAGGCGCAGCGCGGCGCGCAGGTGAAATTCGCCGCCCCCGGAGCGGACATGGCCGCGGCGCAGCTGCACCAGGGGTATGTGCTGGTGCGCGGGACTTCGTTCGCCGCGCCCATCGTCGCGGGGCTTCTGGGGCTCGAGCTGCACACGCCCGACCCGGCCACGGCGCAACAGGCGGTGGCTGCGCTTGCCGGGCGGGCGCTGGATCTCGGGGCGCCGGGCCTCGATCCTGTTTACGGCCACGGACTGGTGGGTGCGGATCTGCGCCGGCAACCGGCGCTCGCGCGTCTGGGGGCACATTAAGTCAAACCGAGGGAAATTCCGTGTGCCGCGGAAGATTTCCCAGGGGCGGGTCGTAGTACTCAGCGAAGGGTCGCGGATCGACCGCGGCCTCCTGAAGGAGACGACCATGAGGACCAAGCATCTTTTCACGAGCGCCGCGATCGCAGCCGTGTTGGCTGTGGCGGTTCCTGTCCACGCGCAGATCCTGGGTGGTGGCGCGCAGGGCGGGCTGGGCGGGGCGCTCGGTGGCACGTTAGGCGGTGGCGCGGGCGGCATGCGCGGCGCCATCCACGGCGGCGGCCGCGGCGAGCTTGACGGTCTGGGCCGCGTTGATCGCACGGTCGGCGCCCACGCACAGGACGGCGCTCGCGCCAGCGCGCGCGCCGCGGGCAAGGCCGAAGCCTCGGCGAGCAAGGCCGAAGCGTCGGCGCGCCACGACGTTGGCGGGCATGTTGCCGCGGACACTGCGAGCGATGCAGTCGCGTCCTTCCCTAAGGCGACGGCGAGCACGGCCGCGAGCGCTACAGGCCAGGGTGAGGCGCAGACCCGCGATCTGAATGCGGGCGGCGTGCTGACCGGCGCTGCGTCTGCGAGCGCCGTGGGTACCAGCGAGTCGCCGGGTCACCGCACCAGCGCGGGCGCTCCGGCGCCGCGCAAGCCGGCCGCGGGCGAGGGCGCCGCGCCTACCCGTAACCCCGGCAAGCCGGCAGCGAGTGGCGACACTGACTCGCGTCACTTGCCAGGTGCGACAGCCAGCGGCAATGCCTCCGCTTCCGCCTCAGCGGACGGGTCGATGAGCGCCTCGACTCCCCGCTGACAGTGACTGCAACGCGCCTGAGGCTGAGCGGCAGACCTAACAGTCTGCCGCTCTCTTTCCGGCGGCGCTCACCTAAGGTGGGCGGTCTCCGGAGAATCTGACGGCGGTGGCGCCCTCTACGGGCCCGATCGTCGCCCGGTCGCTGACGTAGAGTTTCACAGTGCGTTCAAAGCTGAGGGTGCCGCCGACGACCGAGCCCGGTCCAACCACGACGCGCGGGATGTCGTCGGACCAGAACCAGAACCAGACATGAAACCAGCTGCTGCTGTCCTTCTCCACGTGAATTCCGCCATCCACGTGCGCGTTGGGTCCCAGTTCGATGTCACCCGTCGCAGTGTTGATAAGACCCCCGACGTGAGCGGCCGCGACGCGTATGGCGCCGTTGACATTGGCCAGCCTGCCGGCGACGTCTGCGCCGTTGGCGACTGTCAGGGAGCCGTTGACCGTCTGGACGGTGCCGGTTACGTGCACCGCCTCGTTCAGGTGAATGGATCCGTTGACGGTCACGAGTTTGGCCGCCGTGGCGTGTCGCGCGACGGAGATGCTGCCGTTGACGGTGTCAGCCTGGCCGACCACGGCATTCTCGCCAATATGGATGGATCCGTTTACCGTCGAGACATCCCCCGCGTGCTGATCCGCGCCAATGTTGATGGAGCCCATGACCTTCGAGATCGCGGTGTCGGCGGCGCGCGCCACGCAGCACGCCGCGCACCCGGTGAGGACAGTCACAGCAGCAAGCACAGCACCTGACCGAATCATTGCGCGCCAGCCTTTCGTTGCAGCCCGCCAAAGCGCAGCGTAAGCATAGCGCGCCGCGCTGCCGGCCGCGCGTGTCCGTCGGTGGTCAAAGCCACCGATTGCGGGGAGAATCCAGCCCAATGCGCGCCAGAAAGAAGATCCCGGCCAACTCCACTGCGCGCCACATCCTGGTCGTCGATGTCGGCGGCATGCACGTGAAGTTGCGGATCGATGCACGCGGCCCGATCCACAAGTTCGTCTCCGGGCCGAAGATGTCGCCGCTGAGCATGATGCGCCAGATTCTCAGACTCACCCGCAACCTCAGCTTTGACGCCGTGTCGATCGGTTACCCGGGACTGGTGTTCCACGGCAGAATCGCCGCGGAGCCCCACAACCTCGGCAACGGCTGGGTCAGATTCGACTTCGAGAAGGCTTTCGGCAAGCCGGTCAAGGTGATCAACGATGCAGCCATGCAGGCAATCGGCAGCTACCGGGGCGGGCGCATGTTGTTTCTCGGGCTGGGCACGGGACTGGGCGTGACCATCATTATTGATGGCGTGGTCGAGCCCACCGAAGTCGGGCATATCCCCTACAAGCGCGGCCGCACATTCGAGGATTACGTCGGCGAGCGCGGCCGCGAACGACTCGGCAACAGGAAGTGGCGCAAGAAGGTCAACGATGTGATCAAACAGCTGAAGTTCGCGTTCGAGGCGGACTACGTCGTGCTCGGCGGCGGCAACGCCGTGCGCCTGAAGAGCCTGCCGCGGGGCGTACGGCTCGGTGACAACCGCAATGCGTTCACGGGTGGCCTGCGCCTCTGGCAGCAGGGCAACGGGCCGCTGCGCCTGGGCGGCGGCGGCGCAGCGGTCAAGCGATGACCACGGCGCCGGGAGCTCCCGGACTGCCTCCGACCTGGTGCAGCAGCGCCAAGGAAATGGTCGGCTGCTCGCTCGGTCACGCGCGCCTGTGGTTCACCATCGGCGGCGGCATCATCAACGAGGTCTATTACCCGCGCGTTGACATCCCGCAGATCCGCGACCTCGGTTTCATCGTCGGCGACGGTGCGGGCTTCTGGGTCGAGGTGAAGCGCCTGTGGAAGCACGACCTGCAGCTCGCTGCGCCCGGCGCGCCCGCAGTGCACATCGTGCACCACCACGAGCGCTTCGAGCTCACGTTGCGTGTGACGCCGTGCGAGCACCGCGATGTATTGCTCATCGATGTCGCCCTCAACGGCGATGCGTCATTGCGCCTCTACGCGCTGCTCGCGCCACACCTGGGTGGCACGGGCGCCAACAACCGCGCGGCAGTCGTGCAACACCGCGGCCGCAAGGTGTTGTGGGCGGAGCAGGGTCCCTTCGGGCTGGCGCTCGCCGCGGTCAACCTGCAACAGCAGGACGCATGGGGCCGCGCGAGCGCCGGATATGTTGGCAATAGCGACGGCTGGCAGGACTTTGCCCGCAACGGAGCACTGACCTGGGAATACGACGCAGCCGGTCCCGGCAACGTCGCGCTGCTGGGTGAGCTGCCGCGGCAGGCAGTGCTGGCGCTTGGCTTTGGCAGCAGCCCCGATGCCGCAGCGACGCTGGCGCTCACCGCGCTGTCGGAGCCTTTCGCGATTCCCTGGGAGCGGCAGCGCAACACCTGGACGAGCTGGCATAGGAACTGTACGCCGCAGCAGTCCCTGTCCGCCGGCCTGCCACAGGCGTGCGCCGAGCAGTTCGGCATTTCCAGCATGGTGTTGCGCACCCACCAGGACAAGACCTATCCGGGTGCCATGGTGGCTTCCTTGAGCGTGCCGTGGGGCAACACGAGCGAGGAGCGCGAGGGTTATCACCTGGTGTGGCCGCGCGACCTGGTCGAAAGCGCGGGTGCGCTGCTCGCGGTCGGCGCGGTGCGCGAGGCACGCAACACCCTGCGGTATCTGCTTGCCACGCAGAATGCGGACGGACACTGGAACCAGAACCAGTGGCTGGGGGGCAAGGGCTACTGGCCCGGCGTGCAGCTCGATGAGAGTGCGTTTCCGGTGCTGCTCGCGGTCGCGCTCGATGAGCGCGGCGCGCTCGAGGGCACTGAAGTCGCCGACATGATTCGCCGGGCGCTGTCGTTCCTGGTGCGTCACGGCCCGGTCAGCGACCAGGATCGCTGGGAGGAAGACTCGGGCCTGAACACCTTCACCCTGGCGGTGTGCATCTCGGCCCTGGTGGCGGGGGCGCGCTATCTGGCGGCCGATGCCCGCGCGCTGGCGCTCGCGTTTGCCGACTACTGGAATGCGCGGCTCGAGGACTGGACCACCGTGTGCGACACGCCCCTGGCGCGCCTCCAGGGCGTGCGCGGCTACTACCTGCGCGTCGCCCCGGCACAGGCCATGGGCGATGACCGCCGCCCGCCCGACGGCGTGCTGCCGATCAAGAACCGGCAGATCGATCCGGGCCTGCCGGCGAGCGCGCAGGTCAGCGTCGACTTCCTGCAGCTGGTGCGCCTGGGCCTGCGCCGCGCCGAAGATCCGCTGATCGTCGCGAGCGTGAAAGTGGCGGACGCGATGTTGAAGGTCGAAACGCCGTCGGGTCCGTCCTGGCATCGCTACAACGAGGACGGCTACGGCGAGCACGACGACGGCAGCCCCTACGATGGCACCGGCCTGGGGCGCGCCTGGCCACTGCTCACCGGTGAGCGTGGCCATTACGAGCTGAGCTGTGGACGCGACCCACTGCCGTTCCTGCTGGCGATGACCCGCATGACCTCGAAGGGGGGCATGCTGCCCGAACAGGTGTGGGACGCGGCGCCGATCGCCGCGCGCGGGCTCCATCCCGGCCGGCCGACCGGGGCGGCCATGCCGCTCGTGTGGGCGCACGCCGAGTATCTCAAGCTGGTCGCCTCAAGGGCGCTGGGGCGAGCGTTCGACCGTCCCGACTCCGTATGGGAGCGTTACCGCGGCGAGCGCCCGACGCTGACCCGCGTCATCTGGTGCCAGCAGGCTCCGGCGCCGCAGCTGCCCGAGGGCTGTGCGCTCACGGTCGCTCTGCGCGAGCCGGGCGCGGTGCGCTGGGGGCTCGACGGCTGGCAGGAAGTGCGCGAGCAGGACACCACTGCAAACTCCCTCGGTCTGCACGTGCTGCAGATCGATACGTCGCCGCTGCGTGCCGGCCGTTACATCGATCTGACATTCCGCTCGGGAGCGAACTGGATCGGCACCGACTTCCGTATCCGCGTGACTGCGCGCTCGCAGCAGCCGGGCTGAGGGCGCGCGCATGCCATTCACGCTCGCACACCCCGCCGCCATCCTGCCGCTGCGCGGTCTCAAGTACCTGCGCACCGCGCCGCTGATCATCGGCGCCATGACTCCGGATCTGCCGTACTACGTGCCTGCGCGTTTCGGCCTCATCGGGCCCGAGACTCACAGTGTCACGGCCTCGTTCACGACTTGCCTGGTGCTTGGATATGCCGCGCTGGGCTGCGTATTTCTGCTGCGCCGGCCGCTCACCGCGCTGCTCTCCGCGCGCGCCCGCTGGCTGTTCCTCACCGCGCTCGCGCCACTCAGCCGGCGGCCGCTCGAATGGGCTCTGGCGTCGGTGTCGATCATCCTCGGCGTGTGGACCCATCTGCTGTGGGACTCGTTCACCCATACAGATGGCTGGGTGGTGCGGCGGGTGGCGGTGCTCAGCGCAACGGTGACTTTTGGCGGGTATGGCGGCCCGGTTTGCCACGTTCTGCAGTACCTGAGCTCGGCGTTCGGACTTGCCGCAATGGCGGTGTGGTACTGGCGCCTGCCCGTGCCGCCGGTCGCTCCCGCCGGGCCGGACGCGCCACGCTCCTCGGTCGGGCCGGTGTTGATGCTGGTGGCGGCCGCCGCGATCCTGATCGGCGGCGTGCAGGCCACACAGGCGTTCAGTCAGACGCCTGTCATCTACCATACGCTCTACATCTTTCTCACCCGCAGTCTCGCCTGGTTCGCAGTCCTGTATCTGGTGGCCGGTACCGTGGTCACCCTGGAACACGACAGCGACACCGCCTACCGCGTGCGCCGTTAGCGCGGCGTGCCGAATTCCAGCGCCCAGTACACGCCCGCATCGTTGCGCGGGTTCACTGCATACGCCACGCCCATGTGCCTGAAGGCCGGATCCATGAGATTCGCGCAGTGCTCGGGGCTGTGCAGCCAGCCCGCGACGGCGTCCTCGGGCGTCATGATGCCGCTCGCGAGGTTCTCGCCGACTTCGCGCCAGCGGTAGCCGCTGCGCGTGATGCGCTGCGCGGGGGAGCTGCCATCGCGGCCGGTGTGATCCATGTAGCCATAGGTGGCCATGTCCTGGGCGTACTGCGCCGCCGCATGCTCGAGGGTGGCGTCCAGCCGCAGCGGGGGCGCCGCCGCAAAAGGCGTGGATCCGCAGCGGCGCGCGCGCGCGCGCGCCCGGTTGATCAATTCGAGCACCCGGCGGCTGCTCGCGGCGCGGTCGCGCGACGCCGGCGGGGTTAAGGGCTCGGCGAAGGCCAGCCACACGTCGGCGCCGCGCCGCCAGCTGCCGATTTCGCGGAACGCCGGATTGGTGGCCTGTTGGCAGAACTGCTGCCCGATGATGCGCCCCACATCGCCGCTCGCCGGCACAGGGGAAATGCGCACCGAGAATGAGCTCACGGCGTGGTAGCCCGCGAGCCGCTGCGCCACGCGCAGCTCCGCTCCCTGCGACAGTTGCCGGGCCACCTGGTCGAGCTGCGCGTTTTCGCGCAGCGGCCGCACCCCGCCGGGGCGTGCGCCGCAACCGTGCCGGCGCACGCTGTTGACGGAATCGGTGACATCGGCGGCGGCGCACAGCGGGGCGAGCAACGCCAACAGCAGCAGGATCTGGCATCTGGTGCGCGGGTCGGTCATTGTTCACTCATGACGCCTGGCCGGGATCCCGATCAATTTACAACCACGGGTTGGCCGTGGCGACCGGGGAACGAGTTCCGGCTGCTCGACGATGGGGGGGAGTTCTTCGCGCGCATGCTGCAGGCGATCGATGCCGCGAGCCGCTACGTGTTGCTGGAGATGTACCTGGTCCGCTCCGGCGCCATCGCCACGCGTTTCATCGAAGCGTTCGCGCAGGCCGTGCGACGCGGCGCGCGCGTGTGCCTGGTGCTCGATGCGTTCGGCGCCCTGGGACTCACGCGGGCCGATCGCCGGCGGCTGCTGGATGCGGGCGTGGAGCTGCGCTTCTTCAACCCGCTGCGCCTGAAGAACAGGCTGTCCAACCTGTTGCGCGACCATCGCAAGCTGCTGCTCACCGATGGCAGCGTGGCGTTCGTGGGCGGCGCCGGACTCACTGACGACTTCGCGCCTGGCGCCCCCCGCGGGGTGTGGCGCGAGCTCATGGTCGAGATCGAAGGTCCGGTGATCAGCGACTGGCAGCGCGCGTTCGCGCGCACCTGGCGTCGCTGCGGACCGGAGCTGGCGCTCCCGGACCCGCCACTGTGTGAGCCGCGCGCCGCGGGCGCCGCGGGCCGCCTGGCGTTGAGCGAGGCCCGGCAGCGTTCGGTGCTCGCCAATGGCGTGCGCAGCCGCATCGACTGCGCCGCGACGCGCGCCTGGATCATGAGCGCGTATTTCGTGCCCTCGCGGCGCTTCCGCAAGGCGCTGCGCCGGGCGGCGCGCCGCGGCGTGGACGTGCGTCTGCTCGTGCCGGGCGCGCGCACCGACCATCCGTGGGTGCGCCAGGCGGCACGCAGGTTCTACGGCAAGATGCTGCGCAACGGCGTGAAGATATTCGAGTTCCAGCCGCGCATGCTGCACGCGAAAATGATCCTGTGCGACGACTGGGTATCGATCGGTTCGAGTAACCTCGATCGCTGGAGCTTCCGCTGGAACCTGGAGGCCAACCAGGAGATCGCCGACGCGCGGGTTGCCGATGCGGCGGCGGTGCTGTTTGAAAGGGATTTCGCCGCATCGCGCGCGCTCAACCGCCGCTATTGGCGCCAGCGCGCCTGGTTCGATCGTCTGCGCGAGGGCATCGCCGGCATGCTCGACCGCCAACTTGATCGCTGGCGCTGACGCTGCGCGTCGCTTTGGCTACTGTGGCGCGAGCCCCGGTCCCGGGCGTGACGCAAACAGCTCGGTGCTGCGCACGAACGCGAGCAGAAACGGCGCCAGCGTGCGCATCTGCGTGTCATAGGCGCGCAGCGCCTCCAGCATGCGGTCCTCCTCGGCAGGTTCGAGCGCGAAAACCGCCAGTGCCAGAGCGCGGCTGCGCGGGGCCGGCGTGAGCGGCACGCCCGGCAGCAGCCCGCGCGGGCTGGGCCAGCCTTCCCCGCCATGCACGATCCAGTAGCGCACGCCGGGCAACATGCCGCGGCGTGTGCTGACGGCGATGGTCAGCAGGCCCGCAGCGCGATGATCCGGATGGCTGTCGCCGGGGCTCGGGGCGAGAATCAGCGTCGGATGTACGCGCTCGAGCACCGCGGCGAAGTCGCCCTCGAGACTCTCACCCGTGTAAGGATGGCCCGGAAACAGCGCGGCGGAGTAGGGGACGGCCGCCGCGCCCGTGAAGCCGGAGGTGTAAGGCGTCGCGCGATGATCCGTCAGGAGCCTGAGCACGCCGCGGTCCGGGTAGCCCAGGAACAGCTGCCCTGCGGCGGACACGCCCAGTCGTGCGGTCGCGGTGCGCGCTTCGCGCATGCGTCTTACGGCCAGGTCGCGCGCCTTCTCCGGCTTCGCGAACAGGCTCTTCTCGATCAGCAGCAAGTCGAGCTCGGAGGCATCCCCGCTCGTGATCCACACAACGCTCGCGCGCCCGCCTGCGCGCACGACGCGCTGGATGACGCCGGCACAACACAGCGTCTCATCGTCCGGATGCGGCGCGACCACCAGGAGCGAGGTCTGCGCGTCGAGGCGCGGCAGACTCTCGGCTGCGGCTGGGGGCGCGGCGCCGCACCCCGCGGCGCGCACCGCGAGAGCCGCCGCGGCGAGCAGCGCGGCCATCGGGCTGGCACTCATCAAACGCATGGGCGCGCTTTCAGTGGGGGTAGACTACGCATGATGCCAACACCCCCGCTGGCTTACCACGATCCCAGCTTCCTCGACTCGGACGAAGGACGCCCGGTGCGGATCCTCTCCGAGTATCTGGCGCCGTTGCGCGCTTTCAATGCGGCGGGGGTCACGGCGACCGTGGTGTTCTTCGGCTCGGCGCGCGTGCGCGCCGGCGGCCCCCTGGGCCGCTATGTCGGGGAGGCGATGGAGCTGGCGCGGCTCGTGACCGAATGGAGCCGCTCGCTCGCGGGCGAGCGCCTCGTCGTCTGCTCGGGCGGGGGCCCGGGAATCATGGAAGCGGCCAACCGGGGAGCCGCGCTCGCCGGCGGGCGCAGCGTCGGTCTCAACATCGGTCTGCCGCAGGAGCAGCGTCCCAATCCCTATATCACCCCGGAGCTGGGCTTCGAGTTCCACTACTTCTTCATGCGCAAGCTGTGGTTCGCGCACCTGGCGCGCGCCCTGGTGGCGTTTCCCGGCGGCTTCGGCACGTTCGACGAGCTATTCGAGATCCTGACGCTGGCGCAGACCCGCAAGCTCGAGCGTTCGATTCCCGTGTTCCTCTACGGTTCGGCGTTCTGGAAAGAAGTGGTCAACTTCGAGGCTCTGGTGCGCCACGGCACCATCGCGGCCGAGGATCTGCAGCTGTTCGAGTTCGTGGATGAGCCGCGCTCGGCGTTCGAGCTCATCAAGAGCCGCGCCCAGCTGGCGCCCCAACCCAAGCCGCCGTTGTGGTTCGCGAAGTCGCGCCGTCACCGCGACGCCTGAGGCGAACCATTCATCGTGAACCGCCCTCGGTCCACCGCTTTGGCGACTGCCCAGGCGGCCTTGGCCGTAAGATGGCGGCCGCGTTTGCGGCGCCGCGCTCGCGCAGCGGCGGCCGGCCACAACCAACGGGAGGCATCATGAAGCGCTTCAGCAGACTCATGCTCGCCGCGGCGGGCCTGTGGACAGCCGTGGGCGCGTGTGACACGCCAGCGTGGATCACCGCAAGCAACGCCCAGGCGGCGGGCCTGCTGGAGGTGATCGTGAAATACGCGCCGGAGACCGCTGCGGCCCTCGGGGTAGAGGGACATGACAGTGAGGTTCGCGACCTCAAGCCCGATAACGTGCGCCGCCAGGAGGCAGATCTGGATGCGGTGGCGGCGCAGCTCTCCGAGGCGCTCAAGAGGGAAACCGATCCGCGCGTGAAGCAGGATCTGGAGATCCTACTCAAGTCCGCGCGCGATCAGCGCACCACTCTGGAGCTGAACGACCGCCTGCTGCTGCCGTACTTCGATCTTGCGCAAACCCTCTACCTCGGCTTCCAGACACTGCTCGACAAGCGCGTGGCGAAGCAACGCTACCCGGCGGCGCTGGTGCGACTGAAGCGTTACACCGGCGCGCAGGCGGGGTTCGAGCCGATCACCATGCTGGCGCGCGCGCGCGTGGAGGAGCGACTGCACGATCCGGCGCTCACCGCTCCGTGGTCGGTCGAGGTGGAACAGGAGCTCAAGAACCAGGAGCAGTACCTGAGCGGTATCCGCGATCTGTTGCAGAAGAGCGGCTTGCGCGGCTGGCAGAAGGACTTCGCAACGCTGAGCGCGCAGATTGAGACGTACGGCAAGTGGGTGCGCGCCACGGTGCTGCTGCACGCACGCACCACCAACCTGCTGCCACCCGAGATATACGCCGACAACCTCAAGCAGTTCGGGGTCAGCATGGACCCGCACGAGCTCATGGACCGCGCGCTGTTCACTTACGCGCAGACGCGCGACGAGATGCAGGCGCTGGCGGCGGGACTCGCGCGACAACACGGCTGGAGGGCTGCCGACTATCGCGACGTGATCCGCGAACTGAAGAAGCAGCGCATCCCGAACGAGCGACTGATCGAGGTCTACCGCGAGCGCCTCGCGGGCATCGAGGCGATCGTGCGCAGCGAGCACCTGATCTCGCTGCCGGACCGTGCGGCCGTGATTCGCCTCGCGACCGCGGCGGAAACTGCGGCCGTGCCGGCGCCGCACATGAGCGTGCCGCGACTCATCGGCAATACCGGCGAGCCCGGGGAGTTCGTGCTGCCCACCTCGAATCCCAATGCCGAGTCAAGCGTCGAAATGGACGACTTCAACTACGACGCGATCACCTGGGATCTGACCGCTCACGAGGCGCGTCCCGGGCACGAGCTGCAGTTTGCGGCGATGCTCGAGCACGGTGTTTCCACGGCGCGGGCGGTGTTTGCCTTCAACAGCGCCAATGTGGAGGGCTGGGCGCTGTACTCGGAAGCCTTCATGAAGCCCTATCTCTCGCCGGAAGCGCAGCTGGGCGTGCTGGAAATGCGGCTGATGCGCGCAGCACGCGCTTTTCTCGACCCGATGGTCAACCTCGGCATGATCACGCCGGAGCAGGTGAAGCGCATCCTGATGCAGGAGGTGGTGTTGTCTGAGCCGCTGGCGAAGGAGGAGGTCAACCGCTACACCTTCACCGCGCCCGGCCAGGCGACCTCGTACTTCTTCGGCTACAGCAAACTCGAGGCGCTGCGCGCCAGGGCGGACCTCGCGCTGGGCGCGAAGTTCGCACCCCAGAGCTATCATGACTTCATCATCGCACAGGGACTGCTGCCGCCGGACCTGCTCGAGAAGGCGGTGATGGACGGCTACGTGAAGTCGCAGCTGCAGGTGCTGGGGAAGCGCTGACGAGTGCGCGCTGTCGGGCCGACTGCGCTCACGCGACCGGCAGCGCCGGATCGACCTGCGCGGCCCAGGCGAGCATCCCGCCCTCCAGGTTCAGCGGCGCGGGCATCCCGGCGGCGAGGGCCATCTGGCAGGCGGCGAGGCTGCGCCCGCCGCTGCGGCAGATGAACACCGCGGTACTCGCGGGCGCGACTTCAGCCAGACGGCCGGGCAGCTCGCCGAGCGGGATGTTGATGGCGCCCGCGAGGTGCCCCGCCTGGTACTCGTAGGGCTCGCGCACATCGACGAGACGCGGCGCGGGCGAGGCCGCCTCGTGAAGCAGCTCGCTCAGGGCGGCGGCGGTGAGCCGGCGCACGCCGGCGGTGGCCGGCGGCGCTGCCGGGTCGCGCGGCTCGGTGATCGTGGGCGCGTCGCCGCACACCGCGCAGTCGGGCCGGCGCGCGACGCGGAACTCGTGGAAACGCATCTCGAGCGCATCGTAGGTCAGCAGCCGTCCGGTGAGCGGGTCGCCCACGCCGGTAATCAGCTTGATCGCCTCGGTCGCCTGCAGGGTGCCCAGCACACCGGGCAGCACGCCCAGAACGCCCGCTTGCGCGCAATTGGCCACCCCGCCCTCGGGCGCCTGCGGGAACACGCACCGGTAGCACGGCCCCCGGCCGGGCACGTAGGTCATGACCTGGCCTTCGAAGCGGTGGATCGCGGCGGACACCAGCGGCAAGCCGAGAATGACGCAGGCGTCGTTCACGAGATAGCGGGTGGCGAGCCGATCGGTGCCATCGAGCACCAGGTCGTAGTCCTTGAACACCGCGCGCACGTTGGCGGCTTTGAGTTCCAGCGCGTGTGCCACCACCCGGATCTCGGGATTGAGGCTCGCGAGCCGCTCGCGTCCTGCCTCGGCCTTGGAGCGCGCGATGGCGCTGCTGTCGAACAACACCTGGCGCTGCAGGTTGGAGAGTTCCACGCGGTCGCAGTCCAGAAGTCCCAGAGTGCCGCAACCTGCGGCCGCCAGATACAGCGCGGCCGGCGAGCCGAGCCCGCCGGCGCCGACCACCAGTACGCGGGCCGCCTTGAGTTTCTCCTGTCCGGCCGCGCCGATTTCGCTGAGCGCCAGATGACGCTGGTAGCGGGCGCGCTCGCTGGCGGACAGTGTCACGGGCTCATCCCCCGGAGAGCGCGCAGATCACGTGCACCGTGTCGCCGGCGTGCACCGCCGCCGACAGTTCACGCGCCTCGCTGGAGTTGACGAACAGCCGCATGTGCGGGCGGATACGGTTGTGCTCGTCGATCATGCGGAAGCGGATGCCGGGGCAGCGCTGCTCGAGGTTCGCGAGCACCTCGGCGAGCGTGCTGCCGCGGGCCGCGAGCGTGGCGGCGCCGGCGCTGTACGAGCGCAGAGGGCTGGCGATACGCACGGTACAGCTCATGGGTCAGGCCGCATGACTCACCGAGTAGATCTCCGGCAGGTGGCGCGCGAGGCAGCGCCAACTGTCCCCGCTGTTGGTGCTGGCCCAGACTTCTCCGCCGGTGGTGCCGAAATACACGCCCGGGCGTTCGCGGGTGTCAGCGCACATGGCCTGACGCAACACCGTGAACCAGGCCTGCGAATGCGGCAAGCCGCGATCCATGCGCCGCCAGCTTGCTCCACCATCGCGGGTGCCGTAGACCGCAGGCTTGCCGCCCACGGAGGTGCGCGGCCACACGCTCTGGCCGTCCATGGGCAGTACCCACGCCGTGTCGGGATCGGTCGGATGCAGCACGATCGGAAAGCCGATGTCGCCGACCTTCTTTGGCATGGCGTCGCCGATGCGCTTCCAGCGCCGACCCGGGCCATCCAGGCGGTAGATGCCGCAGTGATTCTGCTGGTAGAGCCGCTCGGGTCTCGCCGGGTGCTGCACCATGCAATGTGGATCGTGACCGAATGGCACGCTCGGGTCGGGCAGGAAATCCGCCGCACAGCCCTCATTGAGCGGCGTCCAGTTGCGGCCGGCGTCGGTGGACTCGAACACGCCGCCGATCGAGATCGCGATGTACAGGTGCCGCGGGTCGCGCGGGTCCACCAGAATGGAGTGCAGGAACTCTCCGTCCGGCGTGCCGAGCGCCGCCCACTTCGGTCGCATCGGATGGTCGTTGAAGCCGGCCACCGGTTCCCAGTGCTCGCCGCCGTCGGTGGAGCGAAACAATCCTGCCGGGGAACTGCCGGCGTACCAGCTCGCCCGTTCCGTGCGGTGGCCGGGCGTGAGCCAGAATACGCGCTGCACAGCGCGGGCTTCCTCGCCGTCGTGAGCCGCGCAAAAGGCGGGCGGTCGCGCGGCCTCGCGCCAACTTCGGCCGCGATCGGTCGAGCGAAACACGGAGGGCCCGAGATGCCCGGTCCGGGTCGCCAGCAGCAGCACCCGCGGCTCGCGCGGATCCTGTACGACGTGGTGAATGATCTGGCCGAGAAACTGCGGGCCCGCGAGTTTCCACTTGCGGCGCGCGCCATCGGCGCGCAGCGCAAACAGACCCTTACGCGTTCCGATCCACAGCGTGCCAGCCATGGTGAAGAGGATCCTCGCCGGGGCGCCGCATTGTCAACGGCTCAGGCGGCACCGGGCTGACAGATGAACAGATGCGCCGGCAACACGTTGAGCGGCTCGAACCTGCGGCCCACGTAGCCGAAGACGCGCTTCAGGTCCTGCAGCACGCGGGTGGAGAACTGGTAGACGAGAAATGCGCCGCCGGGCTCGAGCACATCGCAGGTCTTGCGCAGTATGCGTTGGCGCAGCGGTGCCGGAATGGTGCTGAACGGAATGCCGGAAATGATGTAGTTGGCGCGTGTGTAGCCGAAGCGGCGCAGGATCTCGTCGACCGATACCGCCGAGCCTTCCACCACCCGCAGCCGCTCGTCGGTGAATGCGCCGCGCAGGTACTTCACGAAGTCCGGGTTCATCTCGATGGCGATGAGCGTGGCGTCCGGACGCATATGCCGCAGGACCTCCGCGGTGATGCCACCCACTCCGGGACCGTACTCGACAATCACGAGTGCCCGCGCCCAGTTGATCGGCTGCAGCAGCTGCTTGATGAGGAAACGCGAGCTGGGCACGATCGAGCCGAGCATGCGCGGATGCCGGAAGAAGTTGCGCGCGAACAGGAGTACGTTTCCGTTCCGTGTCCGACCGAGTGTATGAGGGTTTTTATGCACTTTATTCCCCGCGCGGGTCCTTTTCACTGCCAATTCTATCTATAGCAATAATTCTGGGCGGATACCACTGCGCGCACCGGGCAGCCCCGCGCACCGTTCCGGCAAGTCAGCGCCTCTCTAGCCGCCGGACCGCCTCGCCGGGTAGCCGAGCTTGCACAGCTCGGCCACCAGGCGGTCACGATGCTCGCCCTGGATCTCGATGACGCCCTCCCTGACGCCACCGCCCGCGCCGCACAGCTTCTTCAGCCGCGTCGCGAGCTCGGCGAGTTGCGCTTCGTCAAGGGGCAGTCCGCTGATCACCGATACACCCTTGCCGCCGCGGCCGGCAACTTCCCGACCGACGCGCACGCGTGCCTGGTGCGGGGCGGTGCGCACCGCGGTCTTAGGCGCCGTGCGGGCGAGCGGCCCGGAGAAGGTGTGTCTGGGCTTCATGCGTAGTGTTACCCGTGTCAGGCGACTACAATCCTGCCGAACTCATACTCGGCACTGCAACCCCTCGCGCGTAAGGCTTCAGAGGCACCCCATGACCCCACGGTCGCGCTTGCATGTTCCTGCCCCGCCGGCACGGCCGGGGCAGGAACCGGATTTCAGCTACGTGCAGATATCCCCGGCAGGCGCGGTGAACCGTCCGGACGTCACCGCCTCGGTGCGCGATATCGAGAACCTCTCCCTGGAGATGGTGCGGGTACTGGATGATGACCATCGGGCGGTCGGGTCCTGGAATCCGCATCTGGAAGCGCCGGAGCTGCAGGTGGCCTTGCGCCACATGCTGCTCACACGTCTGTTCGACGACCGCATGCAGAAGATCCAGCGGCAGGGACGCATCTCCTTTTATATCAAGTCCACCGGCGAAGAGGCGGTTGCGGTGGCGCAGGGCATGGCCCTGCAGCCGGGGGACATGTTGTTTCCCTCGTATCGCCAGCAGGGCCTGCACGTGGTGCGCGGCCGTAACCTCGTCGAGCTCATGTGTCAGTGCCTGTCGAACACTCACGACATGTGCAAGGGCCGGCAGATGCCCATCATGTACCACTGGGGCAGCGGCAACATCTTCACGATCTCCGGCAACCTGGCTACGCAGTTTCCCCAGGCAGTCGGCTGGGCGATGGCCGCAGCCATCAAGGGCGAAGACCGGATTGCGGCGAGCTGGATCGGCGAGGGCTCGAGCGCCGAAGCCGACTTCCACTACGCGATGACTTTCGCTGCCGTGTACCAGGCGCCGGTGATTCTCAACCTGGTCAACAACCAGTGGGCGATCTCCACCTTCCAGGGTTTCGCGGGGGGTGAGCACCAGACCTTCGCGCAGCGCGGTCCCGGTTACGGCATGCCGGGGATTCGCGTCGACGGCAACGACTTCCTGGCGGTGTATGCGGTGACCCAGTGGGCCGCGCAGCGCGCGCGCCAGAGCGGCGGACCCACCCTGATCGAGCACGTGACGTACCGGGCGGCGGCGCACTCCACCAGCGACGATCCCTCGCGCTACCGTCCCAAGGAAGAGTGGCGCGCCTGGCCGCTCGGGGATCCGGTCACGCGTCTGAAGCAGCACCTGATGGCGCTCGGGGAGTGGTCCGAGGAGCGCCATGGCCGGCTGGAGAAGGAGCTCGAGGCGCACGTCACCGCGTGCTGGAAGGAAGCGGAGTCGTACGGAACGCTCACCGGCGGACCGGCGCTCGATCCGCTGACGATGTTCGAAGACGTGTACAAGGAGATGCCGCCGAATCTGGTGCGTCAGCGCGAGGAGTTGCGGGCGCTGCGCAGCGCGGCGGCGGCCGAGCGCCAGCAGGGCGCGCCGCCCGTGGCGAAGAAGGGCTGAAGCATGGCGCGCATGAACATGGTCCAGGCGCTTAACTCCGCGATGGACGTGATGCTGGAGCGCGATCCGCGCGTGGTCATTCTGGGCGAAGACATCGGTTACTTCGGCGGCGTGTTCCGGGTCACCGAAGGATTGCAGAGGAAGTACGGCGAGCATCGCGTACTCGACACCCCCATCGCGGAGGGCGGCATCATCGCCGCGGCCATCGGCATGGGGGTTAACGGCCTCAAGCCGGTCGCGGAAATCCAGTTTGCCGATTACATCTATCCCGGCTTCGATCAGGTGGTGAGCGAGCTCGCCCGGCTGCGCTACCGCTCGGCGGGAGAGTTCTCCGCACCCGTGACCATCCGCACCCCGTGCGGCGGCGGTATCCGCGGCGGGCAGACCCACTCACAGAGCCCGGAGAGCATTTTCACGCACGTGTGCGGCATCAAGGTCGTCATGCCTTCCAACCCCTACGACGCCAAGGGCCTGCTGATCAGCTCGATCGAGGACGAGGATCCGGTGGTGTTCTTCGAGCCCAAGCGTATCTACAACGGGCCGTTCGACGGCGATCCCCACAAGCCCGCGGTGCCGTGGAGCGCGCACCCGCGCGGCGAGGTTCCCGACGGTCACTACCGCGTGCCGATCGGCCGCGCCGAACTGGTGCGCGAGGGTAAGGAAGTCACCGTGCTGACCTACGGCACCATGGTGCACGTCGCCGAGGCCGCGGTGCGGCTTGCGGGCGTCGACGCGGAGATCGTCGACGTGCGCACCATGGCGCCGCTGGACGTGGACACGCTGTGCACGTCGGTCTGCAAGACCGGCCGCTGCGTGGTGGTGCACGAAGCGACGCGCTTCAGCGGCTATGGCGCGGAGCTCGTGGCCACGGTGCAGGAACAGTGCTTCTGGAATCTCGAAGCGCCGGTGCAGCGCGTTACCGGCTGGGACACTCCTTATCCGCACGCGTTCGAATGGGAGTATTTCCCGGGACCGGCCCGCATTGCCGCGGCGCTGAAGCGGGTAATGGAGGCGGGGTGAGCAGGTATGTCTTCAAACTGCCCGATCTGGGCGAAGGTACGGTCGAGGCGGAAATCGTCAACTGGCGCGTGAAGCCCGGCGACACCGTCGCCGAGGATGACGTGCTGGTCGAGGTGATGACCGAGAAGGCCGCCGTGGAAGTACCGGCGCCGGTGAGTGGACGCGTGCTATCCACGACCGGCGCGCCCGGCGACATGGTGCCGGTGGGTGCGGAGCTGATCGTGTTGGAAACGCAGCCTGACGCTGCGGCGCAGGCCGCGCCCGCGCCGGCGGCGAGGTCCGCGCCGGTCGCAGCGGCGGGCAGCGCGACGCCTGCGATGACGTCCGCGGGCGGTAACGGTGCTGCTCCTGCCGCCGCCCGCACCGATCGCGTCGCGACCTCCCCGGCCATTCGCCGCCGCGCGCACGAGGCCGGGATCGACCTGCGGCAGATTGCCGGCTCCGGACCCAACGGGCGGATCGTGCCGAAGGACCTGGAAGCCTACGTGGCGCGCCGCGCGCCGCAGCCGACGCCGCTGCGTGCGGCGCCCAAGGCGGTGCCCGCCGCCAGGGCCGGCGAGCCGCGCGTCGCGCCGGGCGGTGCCACGGAAGAGATCAAGGTGATCGGTCTGCGCCGCCTCATTGCCCAGCGCATGAGCGAGGCGAAGCGCAACATCCCGCACTTCGCCTATGTGGAGGAACTCGACGTCACCGAGCTCGAGTCGCTCCGCCGCCACCTGAACAGCAGGCTTGCCCAGGGTGCGCCGGCGCTCACCTATCTGCCCTTTCTGGCGCTGGCGCTGGTACGCGTGCTGCGGGATTTTCCACAATGCAATGCGCACTACGACGCCGAGCGGGGCGTGATCGTGCGTCACAGGTCGGTGCACCTGGGTGTCGCCACCCAGACTCCCGAGGGCCTCAAGGTGCCGGTGGTGCATGACGCGCAGGCGCTGACGCTGTGGGATCTGGCGGCCGAGATGCGCCGGGTGAGCGAGGCGGCGCGCAGCAACAAGGCGAAGCGCGAAGAGCTGACCGGTTCGACCATCACCATCACCAGTCTCGGCAAGCTGGGCGGCATCGCCAGCACGCCGATCATCAACGCCCCGGAAGTGGCCATCATCGGCGTGAACCGCGCCCTCGAGCGCCCGGTGGTCGTGGACGGCGCCATCGCGATCCGGCGCACCATGAATCTCTCCTCGTCCTTCGACCACCGCTTCGTGGACGGTTACGACGCGGCCGCGATGATCCAGGCGCTCAAGGAGTGCCTGGAGCATCCCGCCACGATTTTCATCGCCGCTTGAGACCGGCGCGCTTGCGCGACCTGCGCGCAGCGCGCGGCGTTGGCAGCATCCTCATGCTCGTCACGGCGTGCGGGGGCGGTGGAGGCGGTGGCAGCATGATGCCACCGCCAGGCGGGCCACCGCCGTTCACCTCCGTCACCCAGGTACGCGTTTCGCCGCCCTCCACGTTCAGCGCCGGCTGCGACGGCGTGCCGGCGACGGGAACGCTGTACACCAACACGGCGGCCGAACCGTATCTGGCGGTCAATCCGACCAGCCCCATGAACCTGATCAGCGCCTGGCAGCAGAACCGCTGGTCGGATGGCGGGGCGCAGGGCCTGAATCTCGCCGCGTCCTTCGATGGCGGCATGAGCTGGACGCTGTCGAGCGCCGCGTTCTCGCGCTGCACCGGCGGCAACTCCGGCAACGCCGGCAACTATGCCCGCGCCACCGACGTGTGGCTCACGGTCTCGCCCACCGGTGTGGTGTATGCCCTGTCGTTGTCCTTTAGCGGTGGCACGCTGCTTCCCGGTTCTTCAAGCGGCATGCTGGTCGCGCAATCCCAGGACGGCGGCCTCATCTGGAGCGCGCCGATTGCGCTCATCCAGGACGGCGCGACGGTCTTTAATGACAAGGGTTCTATCACTGCCGACCCGATCGACGCGAATTACGTATACGCGGTGTGGGACCGGCTCAGCGGGCAGACGGCCGGACCGAGCTACTTTGCGGTGACGGCCAACGCCGGCTCCACCTGGCAGGCCGCCCGCAACATCTACGACCCGGGACCGCAGAATCAGACCCTCGGCAACCAGATCGTGGTGCTGCCGGGCGATGTGGTGGTCAACATTTTCACCGAACTCGGGGCGACCTCGGCACTGGTGCGGGCGATGCAGTCCACCGATCACGGCACCACCTGGTCCGCTCCGGTCACGGTCTCCGATCTGCAGGCCGTCGGCACCACCGATCCGAACACTCACGCGGTGGTGCGTGACGGCTCCGGTCTGGTGTCCGTGAGTGTCGGCCCCGGGGGCATCATCTACCTCGCCTGGCAGGACTCGCGCTTTTCCGGCGGCCAGCACGATGGCATCGCGATGACGCACTCCTCGGACGGCGGGCTGACCTGGTCGGTGCCCGTGCAGGTCAACGCCGACCACAGCGTGCCGGCATTCACCCCGACCATTCATGTGCGCGCGGACGGTGTCATCGGCGTGACCTACTACGACCTGCGCAACGACACGTCCTCGCCCGCCTCGCTTCTGACGGACTGCTGGCTGGTCACCTCCAGCGACGGTGTGACTTTCAAGGAGTCACACCTGTCCGGACCTTTCGACCTGGACCTCGCGCCGATTTCACAAGGACTGTTTCTCGGCGACTACGAATCACTTGCGAGCACCGCCAGCGGCTTCCTGCCCTTTTACGTGCAAACCGATGCCGGTACCCAGGTCCGCAGCGATGCGTTCATCGCCTTTCCTCCCGCGACGGCGGCCACCCAGGCGCTGGCGGGCGCGACCTTCCAGGCGCTGGCGGCGCCGGCGGGTATGACCCCGACGCCCGCCGCGCGCCAGCGCGTCATGGAGCGCATCAAGCTCACTCGCGCGCAGCGCCGCCATCAGCCGGGCTAGGCTCCCACAGCTCCACGGGATTCCCTTCCGGATCATGCAGACGGGCGAATCGCCCGTTGGGGTAGTGCTGCGGATCAATCTCGACGGCAATGCCGTCCGCGCGCAGTTGCGCCACCATGGCCTCGAGGCTGCGCACCCTGAAGTTGACCATCCACTGCTTCTCGCCGGGGCCAAAGTAGCCGGTCGACTCCTCGAATGGTGCGAACGCGGTGGGACCGGCCTGCTGTTGCCAGACCGGGTCGTCGTAGTTCGCGGGAACCACCGCGATCCCGAGGTGCTCGCGGTACCACGCGGCGAGGCTTTCCGGGTTACGCGCGCGGAAGAACAGGCCGCCAATCCCTAACACGACTTCCATCTACGACTCCCGCGAGCGGCAGATGCGCGCCTGTGCCTGACTCACGAGCGATGCTCAGGCCCGCCGGCGTACTTCTTCTCGCCCGCATCGACCCTGAGCTTCAGGCGGTTCTGTGACGGCGGCAGCGGGCAGGTCGCGAAGTCATTGAGCGCGCACGGCGGGTTCACGGCCTTGTTGAAATCCACCCGCGCCGTCTGGCCCTGGGGCAGCGGAATGTACAGGAACCGTCCGGCGCCGTAAGTCTCGTGTCCGCTGGTGGTGTCCGCGAACATGATGAACAGCTCTTTGTCGCCCGGCGTTTCGAGCACGGTATCGAGCCGCCACTCGCGGCCATTTTTCCTGAAGACCACCGCGCCCGGCGACTGTGCCTCCTCTTCCATGCCAAGAATGTTCACGATCTTCAGGCGGTGCGCCGGCTCGTAGGGCTCGAAGCGGGCGTTGCACACCCACCCGGTGCTGACCGGGAAGTAGGTGAGCCCGCTGAAGTTGCGGCGGTGGGGATTGTCGAGATCACGCACCCGCACGCCCAGATTGCCGGCGCGCTCGATGATGAAGAAGCGCAGCGAGCCGCTGGCGAGCACCGTGGGTTCACCCTGCGCATCGGAGGCGAGATCCAGCGATGTGACCGCCCGTCCGTCGTGCGTCACGCCGGCACCGGGACGGGCGACGAAACGTACCTGGTGCCCGCTCAGCACGAATGAGCCGGCGGTGTCGGCGAGCGAGGCGTTGTCGAGGATCAGCGTGTTCGAGGAGGCACGGCCGAAACTGTTCTCGCCCTCCTTGAGCCACAGGAGTGCGGCGAGTGTCAGCCACCCGGTGTCGCTGGTGAGTCGGCCGACGCGCTCGGCGCGCCACGCATCGATGCTGAGGCGTTCGGCCTGCAGATCGGCGGCGACTCCGACGGTGGCAAGCAGCATCGTTCCGAGCAGAATCCCTGCCGCGGCGCTAACAGGCGCGCCCTGGTCCCGGTGCATGGTGCCTCCTCCCGGCAGGCTGTGTGGTGGCGGCATTTTATGCCATCACGCATCGCGCCCGAGAATCTCCTCGCGCACGTCCGCGATCTCCCGGGCACGCGAGGGCCGCGCCCCCTCACAGCGCTCGGGGCGCGGGCAGCGGTCGCTGCGCGGACAGATGATGCGCGCGGGCTTCGCCAGCGCGTCCCCGATCCAGGCGATGTTCAGTACCTTGGCGACCGCGTCGAGCACCTGGGCAGCCGGCTTCGGAACACGCGCTTCGCCGCGCCGGTGCAGGCACTCCCGCAGGATCGAATCGATCACCGGCTCGCTCGGCACGCCGTTCGAGGCGAGCGCCGGCGCCAGGTCCACGCCGACCGACAGCACGTGCGGATTGCCTGCCATGTCATGAACCCGGCGCGAGTGACAGCAGTACAGGAGCGAGCGCTCGCCATCGCGCAGCACCGAGATCTGCGATCCGCACACGCCACGATCGCCGTCGATCATGCGAAACACCGCCCAGTTGGGGCACGGGTCGCTCACCTGCGCGAGGTTTCCCCATGGCAGGGGAATGCCGTTGCCGCGATACACCGCGCGCAGATACCCGGGCGGGTAGGCATCGAAGAAATGCCAGTACGGATAGGGAGACACCTTGGTCATGCGCCGCATCACCACGGCGGGGGTGAGCTCGAGCTTCGCGCCCGCTTCCACCCGGTAGCGCTCGCGGGCGAGGAAGCGCCGGAACGGGACCCGCGGCGCGAGCAGCGCGCCGGCAAAGAAGCTGCACTCGAAGTCGCGCCACGCGTGCAGCACGTCCTGGGCATTCATGCCCACCGCGCTCGAGCCGCCCTCGGGACTGCCGCCCATCTCCCCGCCGGTGGCGTGCGCGGACTTCAGCCCATCCCCGCCGTGCAGCACCTTGTGGGCAATGTGCGCCGCCAGATCGAACTTGAGCCGGGCGGGGTCCGCCTGCAGGGCGCGATTTGCGTACACCACCCGCGGCGCCTCGAAGAACGAGCGCACCATGCTGCGCACCTCGCGATCCTTGTCACGCGCCAGCACCGGCTTGCGGTCGAACCAGCGGATCTCCAGCCCGTGGCGCCGGCACAAGCGCATCAGATCCTCAGCCGACAGCGGGAAGCGCCGCTCGCCCACGTGGTCGGCAGCGCGTTCCAGGTCGGGGAAATCATTGCGTGACATCTCCTGGTGTGAGCGGATGAGAAGGTGCGCGAACTGCCGCCCGCTGGTGCCGGTCTGGGCGAGCAGCTCCGGTATCGCCGCCTGCAGCAGGCTCTTGGAGAACAGGAACGCCGGTTCGAGCGGGATGCGTGCGGCGGCGCCTCCGGGGGCGGGCGCGGGCAGCTCGAAATCCGCGCTCTCGTCCAGAAACCACGTGGGCGCACGCTGAAATACAGCGGCCAGAAGCTCGAGCAGCCCCCCGGAGGGGGTGCGCTTGCCGCTCTCGATCATGCTCAGGTAGGAGACCGAGGGTGCGATGCCGGAATTGCGCTGGATGCAGCGCACCGAAAGTTCCTCCAGTGTCAGTCCGTTGCGCTTGCGTACCGAGCGCAATTTGGCGCCGAGAAAATGGCCCCTGCGTAACAGCTCCGGCACAGCTTCACCCGTCCGCACAGTGTGAATGACTATGTGAAATTAACAGTGTGAAGTTTCCACGGTCAAATTCCCGCGCAATCCGGGTATGCTCGCCTCATGAACGCGGAGACCCAGGCGCGGCTGTATTCGCGGGAGCAGACCGGACCGAAGCTCGAGGTGCTGGGACCTAAGATCGAGCGCGCCGAGGAGGTGTTGACGCCTCTGGCGCTGCAGCTGCTGGCGAGCCTGCACCGGCGGTTCAACCCGCGGCGCCTGGAGTTGCTCAACGCGCGCGCACGGCGCCAGGCGCTGCTCGATGACGGGGCGCTGCCGGAGTTTCTGGCGGAAACCGCCGCGGTGCGCGCAGGCGACTGGCGCGTCTCCCCGGTGCCCGCGGACCTTGCCGACCGGCGCGTGGAGATCACCGGACCCGTCGATCGCAAGATGGTCATCAACGCCCTGAACGCGCCGGTGCAGGCGTTCATGGCGGACTTCGAGGACTCCTGCTCGCCGACCTGGGAAAACCTGATCCGCGGCCAGGTGAATCTCAACGACGCCGTGCGCCGCACCATCAGTTACGAGGACCCCGCCACCGGCAAGGTCTACCGGCTCGCCGAGCACACCGCCACTCTCATCGTGCGGCCGCGAGGCTGGCACCTGCCGGAGAAGCACCTGCGCATCAACGGCGATAGCGTGTCCGGCGCGCTGTGCGACTTCGCGCTGTTTATCGCCAACAACCACGAGGCGCTCGCGCGGCGCGGCACCGGGCCGTATTTCTATTTGCCCAAGATCGAGAGCCATCTGGAGGCGCGGCTGTGGAACGAGGTGTTCCTCGCGGCGCAGGAGGCGCTCGGTATGGCGCGCGGCACGATCAAGGCGACGGTGCTCATCGAGACCGTGCTCGCGGCGTTCGAGATGGACGAGATTCTCTACGAGCTGCGCGAGCACTCGGCCGGGCTCAACTGCGGCCGCTGGGACTACATCTTCAGCTTCATCAAGAAATTCCGTAACCGCCGCGACTTCCTGCTGCCGGATCGCGCCAGCGTGACCATGGACCGTCACTTCCTCAAGTCCTATGTGGATCTGCTCATCAAGACCTGTCACCGCCGCGGTGCGCACGCCATGGGCGGCATGGCGGCGCAGATCCCGATCCGCGACGACCCGCAGGCGAATGCGGTCGCGATGGCGCGCGTGCGGGCCGACAAGCTGCGCGAGGCGCGCGCCGGCCACGACGGCACCTGGATCGCGCATCCGGGGCTGGCGACGATTGCCCGCGAGGCGTTTGATGCGGTGATGACCGGGCCCAACCAGCTCGGCGTGCTGCGTGCGGAAGTGAACGTGACGCCGCAGGATCTGCTCACGGTGCCCGAGGGCGAGATCACGGAAGCCGGCCTGCGCGCCTGCATCCGCGTCGGCGTGCAGTACCTCGAGTCCTGGTTGCGCGGCAACGGCTGCGTGCCGCTGTATCACCTCATGGAGGATGCGGCCACCGCGGAGATCTGCCGCGCGCAGCTGTGGCAATGGCTGCGTCACGGCGCGCGCACCAGCGACGGACAGCTGGTGACGGTGGAGCGCTTCGATCGGCTGCTGAGCGCGGAACTCGACCGCATCCACGAGGAGGTCGGCGCGGCGCGGCTGATCCACGGCGTGTTTCCGACGGCGGCGCGCCTGTTCGAGCAAATGACCAAGCGCGAGACCTTTGACGAATTCCTGACACTCCCGGCCTATGAGCTGTTGAGCTGACCGTCCCACCCGGGCGCGAAAGGTGCACCACTTCCATGAACGCTGCTAAACCAATGCCCACGGCCGATGACCTGCGGCGCCAGTGGCGCGAGGCGCCGCGCTGGCGCGGCGTGCGGCGCGCCTATGACGCCAAGGACGTGGTTCGCCTGCGCGGCACCATTCCCGTCGAGCACTCAATCGCGCGGCTCACCGCGGAGAAGCTGTGGCAGTACCTGAGCGAGCGGCCGTTCGTGAACGCACTCGGCGCGCTGACGGGAAATCAGGCGATGCAGCAGGTGAAGGCCGGACTGGATGCCATCTACCTGTCCGGCTGGCAGGTGGCGGGTGATGCCAACCTCGCGGGCGAGATGTACCCCGACCAGTCGCTGTATCCGGCGGATTCGGTGCCGGCGGTCGTGCGGCGCATCAACAAAACCCTGCGCCGCGCGGATGAAATCCACCATGCCGAGGGGGACGACTCCATCGACTGGCTGAAGCCGATCGTGGCCGATGCGGAAGCCGGCTTTGGCGGCGTGCTCAACGCCTTCGAGCTCATGAAGCAGATGATCGATGCGGGCGCTGCCGGGGTTCACTTCGAGGATCAGCTGTCGTCCGCCAAGAAATGCGGTCACATGGGCGGCAAGGTTCTCGTGCCCACCCAGGAGGCGATCAACAAGCTGATCGCCGCGCGTCTGGCGGCGGACGTGTGCAACGTGCCGACGGTGCTGATCGCACGCACCGATGCCGAAGCGGCCAACCTCCTGACCTCGGATGTCGACGAGCGTGACCGGCCGTTCCTCGACACCGCCAAGGGCCGCACCCCGGAAGGATTCTTCCCCGTGAAGGCGGGACTCAGGCAGGCGATCGCGCGCGGTCGCGCCTATGCGCCGTATGTGGACCTCGTTTGGTGCGAGACCGCCAAGCCGGACCTGGAGGAGGCCAGGGAATTCGCCGAGGCAATCCACGCGCAGTTCCCGGGCAAGCTGCTGGCGTACAACTGCTCGCCGTCCTTCAACTGGAAGCGCAAGCTCGATGATGCGCAGATCGCCCGATTCCAGCGCGAGCTGGCCGCCATGGGCTACCGCTTCCAGTTCATCACGCTCGCCGGCTTCCACGCGCTGAACTTCTCGATGTTCGAGCTGGCGCGCGATTACAAGGCGCAGCAGATGACCGCGTACGTGGCACTGCAGCAGGCGGAGTTCGCGGCCGAGACCTCCGGCTACACCGCCACCAAGCACCAGCGCGAGGTCGGTGCCGGCTATTTCGATGCGGTCGCCCAGGCCGTGAGCGCCGGGACCTCCTCGATTACCGCACTCAGCGGCAGTACCGAAGAGCAGCAGTTCGAGAAGGTATCCTGAGGCCGCCGCGCTACTTGGCCGTCGGCATGGCGAATTCCGCACCCTTGGGCGTGCTCTCCGGCCAGCGCTGCATGATGGATTTCTGCCGGGTGTAGAAGCGCACGCCTTCCTCGCCGTAGGCATGGGTGTCGCCAAACAGGCTGCTCTTCCAGCCGCCGAATCCGTGCCACGCCATCGGCACCGGAATCGGGATGTTGATGCCCACCATGCCCACCTGGATGCGCCGGCCGAATTCGCGCGCCACGTTGCCGTCACGCGTGTAGCAGGCGACGCCGTTGGCGAGCGGGTGCGCGTTCACCAGCTCCACGGCGGCGGCGAAGTCGGGGACGCGCACGCACGCCAGCACCGGGCCGAAAATCTCCTCCTGGTAAATGCGCATCTGCGCCGTCACGCGGTCGAACAGGGTAGCGCCGAGCCAGAAGCCGTGCTCGTGACCGGGAACGGTGTGCCGACGGCCGTCTACCAGCAGCTGCGCGCCGCTCGCGACGCCCTCATCGATACAACCGCGAATGCGCTCCAGCGCCTGGCGGTTGATCACCGGGCCCATCTCCGCCTCCGGCTGCATGCCGTTGCCGATGCGCAGCTGCCGCGCGCGCTCGGCCAGCTTCGGCATGATGCGCTCGCCGCTGTCGCCCACCAGCACCGCCACCGAAATGGCCATGCAGCGCTCACCGGCCGAGCCGTACGCCGCGCCAATCAGCGCATCGACCGCCTGCTCGAGGTCCGCGTCGGGCATCACGACCATGTGATTCTTGGCGCCGCCGAGCGCCTGTACGCGCTTGCCCGCCTCGGCGCCGCGCCGGTAGATGTAATGCGCGACCGCGGTGGAGCCCACGAAGCTCACCGCGCGCACCTGCGGGTGAGCCAGCAGCGCGTCCACGGCCACCTTGTCACCCTGCACGACGTTGAACACGCCGGCCGGCAGGCCGGCTTGCGCCAGCAGGCGCGCCATGAACAGCGATGCGGACGGGTCGCGTTCGCTCGGTTTCAGCACGAAACTGTTGCCGCAGGCGATGGCGAGCGGAAACATCCAGCACGGCACCATGCACGGGAAGTTGAACGGCGTGATGCCGGCGACTACGCCCAGCGGCTGCCGCAGGGTCCAGTTGTCGATACCGGTGGACACCTGATCGGTGAAGTCGCCCTTCAGCAGTTGCGGGATCCCGCACGCGAACTCCACGATTTCGATGCCGCGCGTCACCTCACCCTGCGCGTCGCTGAACACTTTGCCGTGCTCGCTGGTGATGAGCGCCGCCAACTCGTCCCGCTGCTCCTCCAGCAAGGCCAGGAAGCGCGCCAGCACCCGCGCGCGGCGCACCGGCGGTGTCTCCGCCCACGAGCGCCACGCGGCCTGGGCGCTCGCGACCGCGGCGCGCACATCATCCTCGCTCCCCATCACCACCTGGCGCGCCACCGCGCCGGTGGCGGGATTGAACACCGGCAGGCGCGCGCCGGCGCCGCTCGCCGGCCGGCCGCCGATCCAGTGCTGCACGAGCTCGGCCGGCGCGGACACCGGTGCCGCGGCGGAAGTGAGCGGAGGGAGCGTGGAAACTGCCATGCAGAGGACCCCTCGTCGCAGGTGGCCGAAGGAATGCGCCCGATCATAGACCACTTTGGCGCAGCCCCGCATACTGGCGCGCATCGCATGAGCACGCAGGTCCTGTTTCCGACACTGGTGTACCAGGCGCGGCTGCCCCTGCGAGGCTGGCGGCGGTTGAACGCGCGCCTGTTGCGCGAATGCCGCCAGCTCAGGGTCGACGATGCGGCCGGGCGGCGCTGGTCCGCCCGCAACTACCCCGGCGGCTACAGCTCTTACAACTCGGCGCACCGCATGCACCGGCTATCGCCGACGTTCGCGTCGCTGGCACGCGAGCTCGATCGGCATGTCGCGAGGTTCGCGCGCCGGCTGCAGCTGGATCTCACCGCTCGCGCGCTCACCATGACGGACTGCTGGGTAAACGTCATGGGCCGCGGCGCCGTGCACGGCCTGCACCTGCATCCCCTGTCCACGATCAGCGGCACCTACTACGTCGCGGTGCCTGAGGGGTCGCCGGGGCTGAAGTTCGAGGACCCGCGGCTCGAGCGCTTCATGGCGTCGCCGCCGCGCCTGAGCGGCGCACGGCGTGCGAACCGGCCGTGGGTTATCCTGAGCGCGCGGGCCGGTCAGGTGGTGCTGTTTGAGAGTTGGTTGCGCCACGAAGTGAGCCCCAATGCCGTGGTCGCCGAACGCGTCAGTATCAGCTTCAACTACAGTTGGTTCTAGGCCGTACCGAGCGCGCGTTGCAATATGGTGAGGCGGCGCGGTGTGCCGACGTCGGGCGCGGGCGACAATTGTAGATTCAGCCGCGGTTCAGTAGCCGTGGTTCAAGGTCCGAGGTAAGGAGTGCAACGTATGCGTAACCTGTTCCGCGCTCTCATTGCGGCCCTGTTGCTCGCGACGCTTCCGGTGGTGTCGGATGCAGGAGTGTTTGTCGGCGTGTCGGTCAACATCGCGCCGCCTGAACTCCCTGTCTATGTTCAGCCGCCGCCTCCGGCGGCCGGCTACATCTGGATCCCCGGCTACTGGGCGTGGGCTGACGAGGACTACTACTGGGTACCCGGAACCTGGGCGCTCGCGCCGTCCGTGGGCCTGTTGTGGACGCCCGGATACTGGGGCTGGGAGAGCGGCGTCTATATCTGGAACGGCGGCTACTGGGGCCGGCACGTCGGCTTCTACGGCGGCGTCAACTACGGCTTCGGCTATTTCGGCGACGGCTATGCGGGCGGCCGCTGGCGCGGCGACCAGTTCTACTACAACCGCTCGGTCACCAACGTCAACACGACCAACATCACCAACGTGTACAACACCACGGTCGTCAACAACACCACCGTCAATCGCGTCAGCTTCAACGGTGGCAGTGGTGGCGTGGCGGCGCGCCCCAATCCAGCACAGCTCGCGGCGCAACGCGAACACCACGTCGCGTTCACTCCCGGGCAGCGGCTGCACGAACAGAAGGCGCGGGGCGACAACTCGCTGCGCGCATCCGTGAATGGCGGCCGGCCGCCGATCGCCGCCACCCAAAAACCAGCGGTGTTTTCCGGACACGGCGTGGTCGCCGCGCACGGTGCGAGCGCCGCGGGGCCGCGTGCGCCGGCGCAGGCGACGAACCGCAGCGATCGGCCGTCACAGGCACAGCGCCCGGCGATGACCAACCGCGCCGCCGGCCCGCAGACGGACCGGCCGTCACAGGCACAGCGCCCGGCGATGGCTAACCACGCCGCCGGCCCGCAGGCGGACCGGCCGTCACAGGCACAGCGCCCGGCGATGACCAACCGCGCCGCCGGCCCGCAGACGGATCGGCCGCCGCAGGCACAGCGCCCGGCGATGACTAACCGCGCCGCCGGCCCGCAGACGGATCGGCCGCCGCAGGCACAGCGCCCGCCGGACCGGCCCATGATGAATCAACAGTCCCGCGAGCGTGGCAACGCTGCCGCGCAGTCCCCGCGCGCTCCGAATCCGGGTGCCGGGCGCGCTGGACCCGAGGCTGGCCCGCGTGCAGCGCCCGGGTATCGGCAGCCGCAGGCCCGCGCGCCGGCGCAGCCGGGCGCCGCGCAGCCGGGCGGCGCGCCCGCGCATCAGGCGCCACCATCCCGCGAGCGCCAGGCAGCTCCGCGCCCGGGAAATGAACGCCCGGAGGACCGCGGCCGCGGCCAGTAGCCCGCACAGCGCGTCCCCAGCCGCGCAAGGTCGGAGGTAGCGAGGCCGCCTGCACAGGCGGCCTCGCCGTATCCGGCGCTCGTAAGCGCGGATTTCCGGAATCAGTCGACGGAATTCGGCGGCGGATCCTGCCATTCTGGGTTTTAAGGATATGAGCTGCGATCGCTTTGTGGGAGGTTGGTCTATGCGTACTGTCCTGTTTTCCCTGGTGCTGCTTGTTGGCGGGTGCGTGATCCAGGCGCCCCCGCGTGAAGTGATGGTGCCGGCCCCGGTGGCTGAGGAAGCCGCGCCGCCCCCTCCGGCCGTGAGCGTGTACGAGGAGCCCCCGTTGTCGGAGCCCGCGCCGATTGCCGTGGGCTGGGCGCCGCCCCCGATGCTGGTGGAGGCCCCGCCGCCGCCGCCGTTCCCGTATGCGGTCTGGGTGGGTGGCTATTGGGTGTGGCAGGGCAACTGGGTGTGGGCGCACGGTCACTGGATGGCGCCCCCCAGCGCGCAGTATGTCTGGGTGCATCCGTACTACGAACACCGCGGCGGTGCGGTGATCTTCATCAACGGGCACTGGTCCGCACCCGGTGTCGTCTTCGTGCCGCCTCCGCCCGGTCTGGTCCTGGCAGTCGAGCCGGCCGCCGTCGGCGTAATCCCCGGCCCGCGCCCGATGGGTCCGGAGGGCTGCTTCGTGCCGGCTCCGCCCGGGTCGCGTCGCGGCATCATCGTTCCCGCCCCCGTGGGCACCGCTCCCGCGGTCGTGACCAGTGCGCCGCCGGTGGTAGCCGTGGGTATGCGCGTGACCAACAACATCACCAACATCCACAATACCAACATCACCAACGTCACGAACGTGACGAACGTAACCAACGTAACCATCGTGGCGCCGCCCGCCGCCACGGCGAACGGCCGGGGCTTCAGCTCCTCGGTTCCCGCCGCGCCGCATCTGGCTGCGGCGCGTCCGGCCGTAGTGCAGGCACGGGCGCCGGAACCGGTGTCCAAGCGACCCGTAGCACCGTACGTGTCGGCGCATGCGGCGCCTGCGCCCCCGCCCCCTAAGCCCCACGGGGCCGTAGCCGACGCACATCTGCGGCCGGTGGTTGCGCGCGAGTCGCAGCCGGTGCACGCCGGTTCCGCCGGCAGCGCCCAGCCGGAGCACAGGGCACAACGCGAAGAGCGTGCGTCTCCTGCGCGGTCGGTGCAGAGCGCGCCCGCCAAAGCCGCTGCCGCCGGGACACCAGTGGCGAGGACACCGGACGCCAAGACAGTAGCGGCCAAGACACCAGCGGCCACGGCCGGTGCCGCGAAGACAGCGCCGGCCAAGACAGCGCCGGCGCGGCCTGACAACGGCAAAGCCCACAAGCCGGACGCAAGGAAGGATGCGCAGTCGGAAGCGCGCCCTTGAGCTAGCGGATCAGGATGAGCGTGGTGCGCGCTCAGCTACAGCACGCGACGTAACCACGCGGCAATGTCGGCAACCTCCTCGGGGCAGACGGAGTGGGGCATGCTGTACGCATGCCATTCCACCGCATAACCGGCCGCTTCCAGTTGGCGGCGTGCCTCCTCCCCGAGACCCGGGACCACCACCGGATCCTGCGTGCCGTGCGCGAGGAACACCGGCGTTACCTGGTTGGCCGCCCCGCGCTCGGCCGCCAGGCGCGCAGCCCGCAACAGGTAGCACGACAGTCCCATGATGCCGGCGAGCTTGTCCGGATAGCGCACTCCGGTGAACAGCGCCATGGCGCCGCCCTGGGAGAATCCCGCCAGTACGACACGCTCGCTGCTGATGCCGCGGGCGTTCTCACGGCGGATCAGCGCTTCCACCGTTGCCTGTGAGCTGCGAATCCCCGTTTGGTCCTCGGGCCCGTGGCGATCGAGCGCGACGATGTCATACCAGGCGCGCATGGCAAATCCGCCGTTGAGCGTCACCGGCCGGATCGGCGCGTGCGGAAACACGAAGCGCAGCGCCCGCTCTCCCGGGCGCACCAGCTCGGGCACGAGGGGCTCAAAATCATGGCCGTCCGCCCCCAGGCCATGGAGCCAGATCACGGCGCCCGCAGGATCGCGGCCGGTTTCGACTTCCACTGCATCACGCGACACCTGCGACCCCCGCTCTTTTTACCCCCGTGCGGCCCATGTTAGTGCACGGCTGCCCGCTCGTGCACCGAGGGCTTAGGTGATGGCGCGGCGGACGCGGCGCCTGCGGCTCTGGCCGGCGCCGGCGGTGCGGCGGCGCTGGCTGCGGCGCCTGCGGCGGGCGCCGCCGGCCGTGCGCGTCTCGATCGGCGTGCTGCTGGTTGCAATCCTGGCGCTCGGGGTGAACGGCATCTACCAGGTGGTCCGCAAGCCCACGGAGTTGTTCTTTCCGGTGAGCGGCACGCTGTACAAGACCCCCCCGGAAACCTGGCGTGAGTACGCGCCCATCTTCCGCCGCTACGCAACCCGCACCATCACGCCGGAGCTGCTGGCCGCGCTCGCGCAGGTGGAGGGGTCGGGCAATCCGCTCGTGCGCACCTACTGGCGCTGGTCATGGGCTTCGAAGCCGTTCGAGCTGTACCGGCCGGCATCCAGCGCCGTGGGGATGTACCAGATTACCGACGGCACGTTTGCCGAGGCGCGCCATTATTGCATCCACGGTCACGTGCTGGTGCGCGAGGGTGCCTGGAATGACTGGCGCGCGTGCTGGTTCAACGCTCTGTACTGGCGTGTGGTGCCAAGCGATGCGGTGGAGCTCACCTCGGCGTATCTCGATCTGAAGGTCACCGCTATCCTCGGGCGATTCGCAATCACCCGCGCCACGTCCGCACAGCGGCACCAGCTGGCTGCGGCCGTGCATCTGTGCGGCGCGGGTGGCGGCGCGGCCTACGTCCGCCAGGGATTTCGCTTCACCGACACTCAGCGCTGCGGCGATCAGGATCCGCGCGCGTACCTCAGGCGAGTCGAGGCCATGCAGGTGGTGTTCGCGCGCCTGGCAGCCGCGGAGGAGGAGGGCGGCGCGCTGGACGCTCACTGATGGTGGCCGCCGGGGCCGTGCACATGCCCATGCGAGAGCTCCGCGTCGCTGGCGGCGCGCACCTCGGTAACCTCGACCTGGAAATGGAGGTTCTTGCCGGCGAGCGGATGATTGCCATCGAGGGTCACCATGTCGCCGGCGATCTGGGTGACGGTCACCGCACGCGCACCCTGCGCGGTTTGCGTCTGCAGTCGCAGGCCCACCCTGAGGTTGGCGAGGCCCTTGAGGGTGCGGCGCGGCACGCGCTGCACGAGCTGCCGGTCATACTCGCCGTAGCCGTCGGCCGCTGAGACCGTCACCTGCAGCTTGTCCCCGGTGCGCTTGCCCGCCAGCTCACGCTCGAGACCGGGTATGAGGTTGCCATGGCCGTGCAGGTAGACGAGTGGCTCGCCGTCAGGGGAGCTGTCGATGATCTCGCCCGCGTCATCCTTCAGGGTGTAGTGGATGCTGACGACCTGGTCCTGCGTGATGCTCATGTAGGGTCCTGTGTGAAAAGGGAACGCGCGCGCAGCAAGCCGCGCCAGCAAAAGCGCGCGGCCACACGGACGCGCATCGAAGGGGCGCGAAGGATACCATTGCGCCCTGCCCGCGGCCTAACCATGGAGGGCATCACCATGAGACTCGTGTACTTAGGCGTCTTCGCCGCTACTTTCCCAGTCGCCGCCCTCGCCGCCGGCGCTGGGCCCGGACAAAAGACTGCAAGGACTTCCGCAATGGCCGACAACCCGTTCGTGCAGCCGAGCACGCTCCCTTTCGAGCTGCCACCCTTTGACCGCATCCGCGACAGCGATTACCTGCCCGCCTTCCAGGCCGGCATGCGCGAGCAGCTCAGCGAGGTGGCCCGCATCGCTCACAACCCGCAGCCCGCCACGTTCGACAACACCATCGTCGCTCTGGAGCGCGCCGGGCAGCTGCTGATCCGCGTCGACACGGCCTTCGGGCGGCTCAATGCGTCTAACACCAACCCGCGGATGCAGGAGATCGACACCGAGATGGCCCCCAAGCTCACCGCGCAGCAGGACGCGATTCATCTGGATCCGGCGTTGTGGGCGCGCGTCGATGCGCTGTACGAGAAGCGCGCGAGCCTGCACCTTGAGCCGGAGTCGCTGCAGCTGCTGACGCGCTACCACACCGAGTTCGTGCGCGCCGGTGCCCGCCTGACGGCGGCCGAGCAGACGCGCCTGCGCGCGCTCAACACCGAGATCTCCTCCCTCACGACGCGCTTCAAGCACAACGTGCTGAAGGCCACCGCCGATGGCGCGGTGGCGGTCGACGACGTGAAGGACCTCGATGGCCTGTCGGAGGGGCAGATCGGCGCCGCGGCGCAGGCAGCCGCGGCACGCGGTCTCACCGGCAAGTGGCTCATCACACTGCAGAACACCACCAACCAGCCGCTGCTGGCGCAGCTCACGAACCGCGCGCTGCGCGAACGCATCTACAACGCGTCGATCGGCCGGGCCCAGGGTGGGGCGACGGACAACACCGCGGTGATCGCGCAGTTGGTCAAGCTGCGCGCCGAGCGTGCGGCGTTGCTGGGCTACGCGAACCACGCCGCTTATCAGCTCGAGGACGAGTCGGCCGGCAACCCGGAGGCGGTGCGCGACATGATCAGCCAGGTGGCCCCGGCGGCGCTGGCGCGCGCGCGCGCGGAAGCCGCCGACATCCAGAAGCTGATCGACGCGCAGGCGCGGGTGAGCGGCACGCCGTCTTTCACCCTGCAGCCCTGGGACTGGTCGTTCTATGCGCAGCAGGTGCGCAAGGCTCGCTACGATTTCGATCAGGCGCGCGTCGCGCCGTACTTCGAGCTCGATCGCGTGCTGGTGGACGGTGTGTTCTACGCAGCGCACGAGCTCTATGGCCTGAGTTTCAAGGAGCGCCGCGACCTGCCCGTCTACCACCCGGATGTGCGGGTGTTCGAGGTATTCGACGCCGACGGCCAGCCGCTCGCGCTGTTCCTCGCCGACTACTTCGCACGCGACAACAAACAGGGCGGGGCGTGGATGGCCGCCTACGTGACGCAGTCGAAGCTGCTGCATCACAAGCCGGTGGTGGCCAATCACCTGAACATCCCCAAGCCCCAGGCCGGCCAGCCGGTGCTGCTCACTTTCGATGAAGTCACGGCGATGTACCACGAATTCGGCCACGCGCTGCATGGCTTGCTGTCGAGCGTGCGTTACCCGACGCTCGCCGGCACGGCGGTGCCGCGCGACTTCGTCGAGTACCCTTCGCAGTACAACGAGATGTGGGCGCGCGAGCCAAGCGTGGTCGCGCATTACGCCCGCCACTACCAGAGCGGCGAGCCGATGCCGCCCGAGCTGCTCGACAAGGTGCTGGCGGCGCAGAAGTTCAACCAGGGCTATGCCACCACCGAATACCTCGCTGCGGCACTGCTCGATCAGGCCTGGTACCAGATCAGCGCCGCCCAGGCGCCCAGCGCCGCCGCGGTGCCCGCGTTCGAGCAGGCCGCGCTCAAGGACAGCGGCCTCGACTACGCCCCGGTGCCGCCGCGCTATCACTCGACGTACTTCTCGCACATTTTCGAGAGCGGTTATTCGGCCGGCTACTACGCCTACTTGTGGAGCGAGGTGTTGGCGCGTGACACCGGGCAGTGGTTTCACACCCACGGGGGACTTACGCGCGCGAACGGGGATTACCTGCGCACGCAGGTGCTGTCGCGCGGCCGCAGCGAGGACCCGAAAGTGCTGTTTCGCAACTTCTACGGGCGTGCGCCCGAGATCGCCCCGTTGCTCGAGTATCGCGGGCTCGTGGGCGGATCCTAAACCGCTGCCGCGGGTAGCGCGTCGCGCCGCACGCGGTCAAGGCCGGCGATGAGCCGCGCAAAAGCTTCGATCAGCGGCAGGGTCAGCCCGAGCTCGCGCGCCTTGGCGCTCGCGTAGCCGAGGGTTTCGTTCACTTCGAGCGGCCGCCCCGCCTCTAGGTCCTGGAGCGAGGACAGGCGGTGGCTCGGCGCATTGACCCGATATTCGCGCCCGGCCTTCATGATGGCCGCTGCCGCCTGCGCCTCGGGGCCGGCGCACATGCTCGCAACCGGCAGGATCGAGCGGTCACTTAAGCCGATGCCGAGTGCGCGCGCCAGCGCACCCATCTCGCGCACCAGGCGCGCGAGCACCAGCGCGCAGTCCGGGTCCAGCAGATACTTCCAGGTGACCGCACGCGTGGTCACCGACAGCGCCATGAGTCCTGCCCAGGCGCAGAATTTCGACCACTCGAGTGTCAGGATCTCGGGGGTGGCGGCGGCGCGCACGCCTGAAGTCTCGAGCGTGTGTGCCAGGCGTTGTGCGCGGGGACTGTCGCCGCCGCCGAGCTCGCCCACCAGTATGTTCACGTTGCGCGTGAACAGCACAGCGCCATCGGGCAGCAGCTCGCCGCTGGTGTCGGCGAGCGCACCCAGCACCCGTTCCTTGCCGAACGCCTGCGCGAGCAACTCGTTCTTCAGCGGCCCGTTCTGAATCGACAGCGTGACCCCGAAGTCCGCATGCCGCAGCGCCGCGAGCGCCGCGGCGGTACCGGGCGTTTTCATGGCGACGATCAGCGCGCCGGCACTCTTGAGGGCCGCGGGCTCGCGCAGCGTGGCCACCGGGGTGGTAAACGCCACCAGCCCCTTGATCGTGAGCCCTTGCCGCTCGAGCTGCTGCGCGCGCTCTCCGCGCGCCAGCATCACGACCGAGTGACCGGCGCGCGCCAGGTGGCCCCCGACGATCGAGCCCATGGCACCGGCGCCGAGAATGGCGAAGTCGAAGTCGGGCATGGCGGACCGCTACAGCGCCTCGGCGATGTCCTGCATGAGACCGCTGTCCTGGGGTTTGGTTTCCGGTGGGTAGCGCCTCAGAACCCGGCCATCGCGGCCGATGAGGAACTTCTCAAAGTTCCAGCTGATGTCGCCGGCGATGCCGCTGTCCTCAGAGATGAGGAAGCCGTAGACCGGATGGCGGTTGGCGCCGTTCACCTCGAGCTTCGCGCTCAGCGGGAAGCTCACGTCGTAGTTGCTGCGGCAGAAGGCCGCGATTTCCGCCTCGCTGCCGGGTTCCTGCGCTGCGAACTGGTTGCAGGGGAAACCCACCACGGTGAAGTTCTCCTCCCGCAGCTCGCGCTGCAGCTGCTCCAGCCCGGCATACTGCGGCGTCAGGCCGCAGCGGCTGGCGACATTCACCGCGAGCGTTACCTTGCCCCGCAGCGCTCCCAACAGGTCCTCGGTGCCGTCGATCCTACGGACCGCAATATCGTAAAAGCCGCTCATGATGTGCGCTCCCGACAGATCCGCTTCGGACATGTACGATACACCACTGCATGGCTTAACATCGGCGGGCACGCCTTCTGCGGAGATCCTCATGGCCTCAGAACTCAGCAGCGCTGAAACCACCAAGGTGGTCGCAACCCTCAACCACATTCTCGAGCTCGAGCTCGCCGGGCTGGTGCGCTATCTGCACTACAGTTTCATGATCTTCGGCCACAACCGCATCCCGATCGTCGCGTGGCTGCGCGCTCAGGCCGACGAGGCCCAGGCGCACGCGGTTCAGGCCGGCGAACACATCACCAATCTCGCGGGTCACCCGTCCCTGAAGATTGGCTCGCTGCTGGAAACGCACAAGCACAACGTCGATGAGATTCTGCGCGAGGCGCTCACGCACGAGCAGGAAGGACTCGCCGAGTACCGCACGCTGCTGGCGGCGGTGGCCGACCGCAACGTCATGCTCGAAGAATACGCGCGCGCGCAGATTGCCGCCGAGGAGGCCCACGTCGCCGACATCGGCAAGATGCTGCGCAAGCCCGGTTCCATCAGCTGACTTGGCCGCCCGGCCTCTCTCGAAGGGGTGAGCCATGAGTGCCCACAAGGAGCCGGGGTCTGTTGAAAAGTGAGTGATGTGTCACCATTGAGTGCGCTCGTTCACTTGTGCGCAACAACGGATGCGTAGACTGCGCACCCCGACAGACTCGAAAGGCCTTGCATTCATGGAATTGATCGTGTCATCGATGCTCGCTGCAGCCCTGCTGCTGGTGGGCCACCTCGGCGTACTGATACACAAGCGGCTCGCGCGAACCAGGTAATCCCACGCCGCGTCCGCGGCGCGGGCGTATGCTCGTTCCGTGAAGATCATCGCGGTCACCAATATCAAGGGCGCGTCGGCAAGACCACCACGGCTGTCAATCTCGCCTACCTGTGCGCGGCCGGCGGATGGACCACGCTGTTGTGGGACCTCGATTCGCAGAGCGGCGCGACCTACGTGCTGCGCGGCGAGCGCCAGGAACACGCTTCGGCGAAGAAGCTGCTGGCGGGCAAACGCGAGTTGCCGGAGTTGATTCTCGCGACCGGTTATCCGGGGCTGGACCTGCTGCCGGCGGACTTCTCCTACCGTAACTTCGCGGTGCACCTCGCCGAGCGCCGGCGTCCGACCGAGCGACTGCTGAAAATGAGCCGGCCGCTGCGTGAGATCTATGCCGCCTTGTTCCTGGATTGTCCGTCGGGCATATCGCTGCTGTCGGAGAATGTGCTGCGCGCGGCGGACGTGGTGATCGTGCCGCTGGTGCCGACGCCGTTATCGGTTCGCATGCTCATCCAGCTGCGCGACTTCGTTGTCAGCCAGGGGTGGAGCGATCTCAAGCTGCTGCCTTTCTTCTCCATGGTCGACCGGCGCAGAGCGTTGCACCAGGAGCTGATCGCGAACGCGCGGCAGCAGTTCCCGACGATGCTCGCCACCGAGGTGCCGTACTCGAGCCAGATCGAGCGCATGAGCGTGCGCCGCGCACCCCTGCCCGCGTGCGCTCCCAAGAGCGATGCGGCACGCATCTATGGCGCGCTGTGGGCGGAGATTCGCGCGCGCCTGGAGGCAGTGCCGCGAGCGGCGGCGGCCGCCGCGAACAGCCGCTACCCCGAGAGTGACGACGCGCTTCAGCACGCCCGCATGTGAGTTCCGGCGGCCGCCCGGTCAGGTACCTGATTCCGGTACGCGTTCCCGGCGTCGTTGAGTGGCGACGCCTTGCAGGCGTGTGCGCAGTTGAGCTAAGACGCTAGTCACAAAGTCGGGGACATCGGAAGGCTGGGCGGCTTCAGGGAGCACGCGGAGTAATGCTGTTTGCCACACCCCCCCGCCGAGCCGCGGCGGTAGTCCTGATTGTGATGGGCGGCGCTGCTGCGCTCCTGTGGGGCTGCTCGGGCGGCAGCGGCAACTCCTCGGGCACGGACCCGGCACCTACATCTCTGTCCATCACGACAACCTCCCTGGCCGATGGCCAGACCAGCATGGCCTACCGCAGCGCACTCGCCGCCACGGGCGGCACGCTGCCGCTCTCGTGGACGCTCACGGCAGGTACCCTGCCGGCGGGGCTCGCTCTCAATGCAGCAACCGGCGTGATCTCCGGCATCCCGACCGCAACTGCGGCGCGCACGCCGTTGACGTTCACGGTGACTGATTCCGGCAGTCCCGTGCAGACCAAGAACGTCACTCTCACGATGACGATCAGCCCTGGCGTAAACACGGTCGCAGTCTCCCCCAGCCGCGCTGGCCTGACGGTCACGCAAACGCTCCCTGTCAGTGCGACGACCAACGACAACGCGGGAGTCACCTGGAGCGTCAGTCCTGCCGCCGGCGGCTCCTTCCATCCGGCCACCAGCCTGAATGGCGCCCCGGTCACCTTCACCGCCGCCTCCGCCGCAGGTGTCTACACGCTTACAGCCACCAGTGTCACCGACACCACCCACAGCGCATCCCTCACCGTCGGAGTCACCGACCTGCCCGGCGTGTACACGTATCACAACGACCTGGAGCGCGATGGAGCCAACACGCGCGAATACGCGCTCACTCCCGCGAACGTGAACACCAGCAACTTCGGCAAGCTCTTTTCCTGCACCGTCGATGGCGCGGTGTACGCGCAGCCGCTGTGGGTCGCCAACCTGAGCGTGGGTGGCGCCGTGCACAATGTCGTGTTTGTCGCCACGCAACACGACAGCCTGTACGCCTTCGACGCCGATGCCAACCCTTGCGCGCAGCTGTGGAAGGTGAGTCTCATCGACACTGCACACGGCGGCGCTGCCGGCGAGACCACGGTGCCCGCCGGAACCCCCGACTATCTCGTCGGCCTGGCTCCGGGTCCGGAGAACGCCATCACACCGGAAGTGGGCGTGACCGGCACGCCGGTGATCGACCCGGTGGCTTCCATTCTCTATGTGGTCGCAAAATCGGTGGACGCGGGACGCACGAACTTCTTCCAGCGCCTGCACGCCATCGATCTCGCCACCGGTAACGAGAAATCCGGATCGCCGGCGGCCATCGCGGCGAGCTATCCGGGCAGCGGCGATGGGGGCACGACTGTCGCATTCAGTCCGCGCTACGAGCTCCAGCGCGCCGGCCTCGCGCTGGTCAATGGCACGGTGTACATCGCCTGGGGCTCGCACGATGACGTGCTGCCCTGGTATGGGTGGATCGTAGGCTACACCTATGACGGCAGCGCTTTCACGCCGTCAGTGTCACTGAACGTCACGCCCAATGCCGGCGAGGGCGGCATCTGGATGAGTGGCGGTGCGCCCTCGGCGGACGCCAACGGCCACCTGTACGTGATCACGGGCAACGGCGCCTTTGACGTCACCAACACCACCGGCCCGACGAGTGACTACGGCGATTGCTTCCTGCAGCTGAGCAGCGCACTGGCGGTATCGTCGTGGTTCAGCCCGTCGGATCAGCTGAACGATAACATTAACGACCTTGATTTCGGCGCCGGGGGCTCGGCCCTGGTGCTCAATCTGAGCACGGGTCCCCTGCACCTGGTCATCGGCGGTGGCAAGGACGGCGTGCTCTATCTCCTTAACGGCGACAGCATGGGCGGCTCGGGCGATACGAATGCGTACCAGCACTTCCCCCTCCTCGGCAACGGCATTTTTGAGACCGCCGCCTTCTGGAATAACACGCTGTACATCGCGCCCGTCGGCGCACCAATGCTTGCCTATGCGTTCAATACCTCCACCAACCTTTTCAATACGACGCCGACGTCGCAATCGGCCGCTACTTTCGGCTTTCCGGGCTCGACGCCCTCCGTTTCGGCTACCGGTTCTGCCAGCAACGGAATCCTCTGGGGTATCGACAGCACAAACTCCTGCACCGGTGAGGCCCCGGCCTGCGCTCCCGCGGTCCTGCACGCGTACAGCGCGACGGATCTCGCAACCGAGTTGTGGAACAGCTCGATGGTCGGCGCGGACGCCGCGGGGAACGCGGTGAAGTTCACGGTGCCCACGGTGGCCAACGGCAAGGTGTACGTCGGTACGCGCGGCAACAACACTGGCGGGGTGTTTGGATCGACCACCATCTCGGGCGAACTGGATGTCTACGGCCTGAAGCCGAACTGAAGGCCGCCCGGTCGCGTACGTAATTCCCCGTAGGCGATCGCGGCGTCGTTGAGTGGCGACGCCTTGCAGGGAATGCACGCTGTTAAGTTAAGACGCGAGTCACAAAGTCGCAGACACCGGTACGGTAGGCTCAATCCGAGTCCCCCGGGAGGATTGAGCAGTAATGCTGTTTGCCACACCCCGCCGCCGAGCCGCGGCGGTTGTCCTGATTGTGATGGGCAGCGCCGCTGTGCTCCTGTGGGGCTGCTCTGGCGGCAGCGGCAACTCCTCGGGCACGCCACCGACACCGCTGTCCATCACGACAACATCCCTGTCCAATGGCCAGATCAGCAGGGGCTACAGCAGCGCACTCGCCGCCAGGGGCGGCACGCTGCCCCATTCGTGGACGCTCACCGCGGGAACCCTGCCAACGGGGCTCGCTCTCAATGCATCGACGGGCGTGATCTCCGGCACCCCGATGGCAACGACGGCGCGCATGCCGTTGACGTTCAAGGTGACTGACTCCGGCCGCACCGTGCAGACGAAAAACGTCACTCTCACGATGACAATCAGCCCGGCCGTCATCACGGTCGCAGTCTCTCCCGGGCGCGCCGGCCTGACGGTTACGCAAGCGCTCTCTGTCAGTGCGACCACCAACGACAACGCGGGGGTCACCTGGAGCGTCAGTCCCGCCGGCGGCGCCTTCAATCCCGGCGCCAGCCTGAATGGCACCCCTGTCGCGTTCACCGCCGCCTCGGCCGCCGGCCTCTACACCCTCACGGCCACGAGTGTCACCGACGCAACTCGCAGCGCATTCGCTACCGTCGGAGTCACCGACTTGCCGGGCGTGTACACGTACCACAACGACCTGGAGCGCGATGGAGCCAACACGCGCGAATACGCGCTCACTCCCGCGAACGTGAACACCGGCAGCTTCGGCAAGCTCTTTTCCTGCGCCGTCGATGGCGCGGTGTACGCGCAGCCGCTGTGGGTCGCCAACCTGAGCGTGGGGGGTGCCGTTCACAATGTCGTTTTCGTCGCCACGCAACACGACAGCCTGTACGCCTTCGACGCCGATGCCAGCCCCTGCACGCAGCTGTGGAAGGTGAGTCTCATCGACACCGGACACGGCGCAACGGCCGGCGAGACCACGGTGCGCAGCGGAAACGCTGACTTTCTCGTCGGCTTCGGTCCGGGGGGAGATATCGCACCCGAAGTGGGCGTGACCGGCACCCCGGTGATCGACCCCGCCGGCGCCATCCTGTACGTGGTCTCGAAATCGATGGACTCGGGAGGCACGACGTTCTACCAGCGTCTGCACGCTATCGATCTCGCGACCGGCAACGAGAAATCCGGATCGCCGGCGGCCATCGCGGCGAGCTATCCGGGCACCGGCGATGGGAGCACGAGCGTGGGGTTCAGTGCGCGCCAGGAGAACCAACGCCCCGGCCTCGCGCTGGTCAACGGCACGGTGTACGTCGCCTGGGGTTCGCACGATGACGCGCCGCCCTGGTATGGGTGGATCGCGGGCTACACTTACAACGGCGCCGCCTTGACGCAGTCCTCGGCACTGAGTGTCACGCCCAATGCCACCGAGGGCGGCATCTGGATGAGTGGCGGTGCGCCCTCGGCCGACGCCAACGGTCACCTGTACGTCATCACCGGTAACGGCGCGTTCGACGTCACCAATAAGGACTACGGCGATTGCTTCCTGCAGCTGAGCAGCGCACTTGCGGTATCGTCGTGGTTCAGCCCGTCGGATCAGCTGAACGATAACATTAACGACCTTGATTTCGGCGCCGGGGGCTCGGCCCTGGTGCTCAATCTGAGCACGGGTCCGCAGCACCTGGTGATCGGCGGTGGCAAGGACGGGGAGCTCTATCTCCTTAACGGCGACAGCATGGGCGGCTCAGGCGATACGAATGCGTACCAGCACTTCCCCGTCGGCAACGCTATTTTTGAGACCGCCGCCTTCTGGAATAACACGCTGTACATCGCGCCCGTCGGCGCATCGATGCTCGCCTATGCGTTCGATACCGGCACCAACACCTTCAATACCACGCAGACGTCGCAATCGGCCGCGACTTTCGGCTTTCCGGGCTCGACGCCGTCCGTTTCGGCGCTCGGGGCTGGCAGCAACGGAATCCTCTGGGGTATCGACAGCTCGAACTACTGCACCGGGGGGTCCCCGGCCTGCGCTCCCGCAGTCCTGCACGCATACAGCGCGACGGATCTCGCGGCCGAGTTGTGGAACAGCTCGATGGTCGGCGCGGACGCCGCGGGGAACGCGGTGAAGTTCACGGTGCCCACGGTGGCCAACGGCAAGGTGTACGTCGGTACGCGCGGCAACAACACCGGCGGGGCGTTTGGATCGACCACCATCCCGGGCGAACTGGATGTCTACGGCCTGAAGCCGAACTGAAGGCTGGTTAAGGCCCCGCACGCCTGAAGGGTGTCGGCGCGACGGTCAGTTCAGGCAGAGCCGCGCTCGCGACCGGGATGGCCTCGACCGCGTACCCGGCGGCAATCCACGCGGCCAGTCCGCCATGCAGCGGACGCACGCGGCTGAAGCCGTTGTTCATGAGGAGCCGCGCCGCCTGCGCGGCGGAAGCTTCGTTCGGGCAGGTGCAGTAGAGGATGATCTCGCGGTCGCGCGTGAATTCGCCCATATGGCGCTCGACCTCCAGCACGGGCACGTGCAGGGCGCCGGGGATGCGGTGCGACTCGAGTGCCTGGGCCGTCGGCGAGCGCACGTCCACGACCAGGGGCGCGGGGTCGCGACTCATCTGCTCATGCAGTTCCTCTACGCTGATGCGCGCCATGCGCAGCGCGCGGTAGAACCGGCGGCGCTCCCACCACTTGAAGAGGATATAGGCGCTGAGCAGCACCAGAATGATGACGATCGCCGCGCCGCCTGCGCCAGCCGCCTGAGGGAGCAGCCGCTCGATCTGCGCCCTGAGCAGCACGCCTGCGAGCAGCGCCGCGCCCACCCACAACGCCCCACTGAGGATGCTGAAGCCCAGGAATCGAGCGAAGCGCATGCCGACGGCGCCCGCGAGCGGTGGCGCCATGATCGACAGGCCGGGTACGAACTTGGCGAAGATCAGGGCCTTCGCGCCCCAGCGCTCGAAGCTCGCCTGGGTCTGACTGACGCACCAGTCCGGTGTCAGGGAAATGCGGCACAACAGATTCATGACGCGGCCGCCGTAGATCCGGCCCGCGAGGTACCAGGCGCTGTCGCCGAGCACGCAGGCCGCAACCGCGAGCGCGTACAGGGGAGCCGCGGGCAGTTTGTGATCGGCGGCCAGGGCGCCGGCGATCACCAGGGTCGGGACTGCGGGCACGGGCAGTCCCAGCTGATCGAGCAGCACGTTGAGGAACACCACGCCCAGACTGAAGGGACTCGCCACCCGCGGATCTTGCCCCGCGCACGCTCGCGGGACAAGAAACGGCGGCTCAACCGGGGTACTTGGCGAAGATCGCGGCCACCGCCGCGTCGATCTTTTTCTCGGCTTCCCCGCCGCTCACGCCGTAGAGACTCTGCTCCACGGACGCATGCCACAGAGGCTGACGGCTCTTCGCCTCGTACAGATCCACCGCGATGATGCCTTCTCGGTAGACGTAAGCGTCCCAGCCCCAGCCCCAACCGTAGGGATAGGCGTCTCCCACGACCGTGTTCGAGCCGATCCCGTAGCCCACCAGGCAGTCGGCGTCGGCGGCCGCCGGCTGAATTCCACCCGACCCCAGATGTGCGGCAATGGCACTGCGCAAGCGGTTTTCATTCAATGGATTCGCGATGGTGTTGCGCAGCGGACTGTCGCCGTGGAAGGAGCCCGCCCAGGCAAAGGTGTGGCAGTGCACGCTGCCGATCAGGGCGTGGTTGACGTCGGATCTCACGTACAGCGACGTGCACGATGCCAGCAGGCCGGCGACGCCGGGAACGATGATAGAGGCGCGGATCAGGTGCTTGATCATGAGCGTGACCTCAGGCGAGCGCATGTTGAGCCTAACGGATTGGCGGGCGCCCGGTTGACTAGAATGGGTCGCCGATTACCAGGCGCCAGCCCGAGAGCACGCCCGCAACACGGTAGCCGATGCCGAGGCGCGGCATGGGGATGCCGTGAATCTGCCACATGGGATCGGCGCCGAACATGAGGCCCGCTTCGAATTGCACGGTGCGGGCGGCGATGCCGGAGGCAGGGCCCGAAGGCGCATCAAGATAAATGTCGGTCACCCCGTAGAGCCCCGGCTGCGCCTGGCGAGCACGCAACGACCACCCGAAGTTGCGGCGCAGTTCGAGCCCGTCGCGCAGCCTCGTGAACGAGTCATTCGGCAGATCGCTGTGGTAGTGCACGCCGGCGTGCGCGAGATCGACCCGCCACAGCCCCGCGCTGCCGAACGCGGCGAAGCGGTAGTCGCTGCGAATGCCGGCGCCGTAGATCAGGGCGTTGATCTGCGTCGAGGATGCGAACGTCCCGCCCGCCTTGATATAGGGATACACGTGCCACGCATCGCTCAGCCAATAGTCCAGCTGCACGCCGGGCTCGAAGCTCAGGGCACCGATGTGCGTCGGGACATGCAGGTGTAATAGGTCGGTCGGCTGAAAATTGAAGAAGCCGACGGTGACCGGGAAGATGAGGTTGATTCCCGGCCGCGAGCCACGGGGCGAGGCGGGGCGCAGGGGGTAGCGCGGCTGCAGCTGATAGACCTGGACCGTGCGGCCGGAGATCTCGTAAATGCCCGAGCCCAGCTCGCTCGCAAACGCGTAGTTCGCGAAGCGCGTGTCAGTGGTGGTGACGGCGGCTGCGCAGCTCGTGCCGGCACGCATCAGCGCCAGAGCGCACAACCATGTGGCCGTCAATGCTCGCACGCTGCTCGCGGCGCTCGCCGCGCTGCATGTATGACGTTTACCGCGCGTCGTACCTAGCTCGGCGTCGACCGGCGCCTGCGCAGCAGGCGTGCGCAGATAAGTCCTGCCAGCGCCAGGAGTGCCGCTGCATCGAGGCCACCGCCTCCGCCTCCGGACGGCGCGGGCTGCACCGAGAGGACCGCGGAGTTGTTCGCTGAGCCAACCGCGTTGGTGCAGGTCAGCGTGTAGGTGAGGTTTCCGGCTGCCATGGGCGTGACTGTCTGAGTGCCGCTGGCAAGCTGTGCGCCACTCCAGCTTCCGGAGGCGGTGCAACCGGTGACGTTGACGGCGGTCCAGGTCAGCGTGCTCGACATCCCCACGGTGATCGATGTCGGGGAGAGACTGATCGTGGGCGCCCCGGGAGGCAGCTTAGCTAGCGCGGCGTCGGCCTGGATGAGACCGTAACCCGACAGGAAATCAGGCGTCGTGCCGCCCATCGCGGACGCGCTGGTGCGCAGCGCGGTAAGGACCTGGGCCGCGGTGACGTTTGGGTTCGATTGCAGCATCAGCGCCGCGGCGGCGGCTGCGTGGGGTGCCGCAGCGGAAGTGCCGGCAAACAGCGGGAATTTCGGATTGTTGCGGCACTGGACGATTCCGTTGCCGGTGGCGTTCACGACGAAACCGAGGAAGGTATTGTTCACAGCGTCCGGAGCGACGAAATCGGGCTTCTGGCGCACCACGGCTGTTGCCAGGCGCGTGCCGGTGGCGTCGAAGAGGATCGGATCGCCGCCCGCGGAGGAAAAGGGCTCCAGCAGCGCCGGGGTGGTCCCGCACTTTGGCGTCTGCAGGAAAAACGCCGCGCCGACAGCGGCGGCGCCTGCGGCACCCGCATGCCCCTGCAGCGTCGGGCTCGGAGCGAAGAAGGAATTGATCGTGCTGCCCGCACCGTTGTCTTCGATTGCAACCTTGATTCGCCCCGGGGGCATCGGCGACCCGTTCACCAGGCCCACTGAAATGTTCACCGTTTCCGGCGTGGTGCTGCCACCGGAGTTGGCGGGATTGCCGATGATGACGATCTGCAGCGCATCGGCACCGAGCTGATTCGGGCCCGTGCAGGTGATGGCGGTGCCGTCGACGCCGGTGATGGTGTCGGTGCCGCCGGGCGCAGCAGGGGTCACGCACACGTCGATCTGGCTGCTCGCCCCTGGACTACCGGGTGCGCCGGTCAGGTACGGCTGATCCCACTCCACGACGACGACGACAAATTCCCCGGGAGCGAGACCGCCGGCGAAGCCGGTGCTGGCATCCGCCGGGACGATGGTGACCGGCAGCGTCGTGGCGGTCGTGCTGGCGGGATTGGCGAGGTCGAAGTTCAGCAGCATTTCGTTGGCGGGACTGGTGGAAGCCGTGTTGAAGTGCGGCGCCAGATTGTCATATGCAAGCTGGCCATCGTTGCCGGCGGCCGAGAAGTACGCCACGCCGTGGGACGCCACCGTGTCGATCGCCTGGCCGACCAGGCTGTCCTGGAAGAAGGGTTCACTGAAGTAGCCAATATCGTCGGCGATAACCTTGGCGCCCGCCGCTGCGAGCGCGGTGACGCCGTTGGCAAAGTCGGCTTCGCCTTCGACCGCCGTGTGGAAGGCGAGACTCGCCCCAGGGGCGACGTCGTGCACGATCTGCAACATCGCCCGGCCCTCGTCCCCGTAGGGCAGCAGGAGCGGCGCTCCGAAGTCCATGCACGTGTTGAACGACGGTGGTACGTCACCGGCCTCCTCGAGCACTCTGACGCTCGCGGTCAGATCGCCGGTGGAGGTATCCTTGGCGACATCGGCAGTGAAGCCGTTCGCGGCGTAGCCGGTCGGTCCGGAAGCCGGGACGCCGCTCCCGGGCTGTGCGTAGACGTGGTAGCAATTGAAGCTGTCGGACAGCACTCCGACCGTAATGCCGGTGCCATCGAGCGTGGGCCACGCGGAGCGCAACGTGGCGCTGCCCTGGGCGTAATCGCCCTGGGAGGTGACCGCTCCGGCGCGCGTATGGGGCATGGAGGCGCGCAGGGAGTGAACCTCCGCCCGCGCGGCCGCGGCACCGATCTGCCTCACCGGCAGCCAGCCGCTGACGTCGTTGATATAGAGCGAGGGATGCTCGAGCCCCAGGCCGAGCAGCGCGGCCAGCAGCTGTTGAGGGTCACCGCGGGTGACGGCATCCACCAGCACCAGGGGCTCGGAGTTCTCCCGAGCTGGCGCGAAACGCGCAGCCGGACTGAGCGAATGCAGATCCTCGAGGGCGTGGCCGGCACGGACGCGATGCGCATGCCGCGCGAGATCCG